>NZ_SGTX01000001.1:0-477981 GCF_005435025.1 Halorubrum sp. CGM4_25_10-8A
GGTTCCGGCGGCCGCTCAGCGAGTGGCTATCCCGGCGAGGTCGCGCCCGTAGGCCCCGAGGGCGACGAGGAGCGCCGCGACCGCGCCCGCGGGGATGACCGAGAGCCAGCCGGCGGTCGACCCGACGCCGAAGCGCACGCCCAGCCCCGCGGCGACCCACAGCGTCGCGGCCGCGGCGAACACGAGCAGGCCGCCGGTGACCCGCCGGTCCTCGCGACCGAGCGCGACTCCGCCCGTGGCGCTCCCGAGCGCGAGCAGGTGGAACCCGACGGCGAGCGGCCACGCGCGGATCGACGGAGGGAGCGTCGCGAACGGCCGCGGCTGGTCGAGGAAGTACGACCACACCGGGTACCCGCCGATCCCGCCGTCGGCGCCGAGCGTCACGAATCCCCAGAGGCTCACCAGCGTCGCGGTCCCGTCGCCGCCGGGCACGACCGCCATCGGGACCGCGAGCAACGCGGCGGCGAGGAGCCATTCGACGCGCCCGCTGGTCGACGGGCCGTCCGACTTCGACGCGGGTCGGGGCCTCGATTCCGCCTCCGGCCGTGCGGTCGATTCGGCCGGCGACTGCGACCCCGACCCCGAAGCGCCGTCCGGTCTCTCCATGCGAGCGGTTCGACGCCCGGAAGTAAGTATGGTCGGGGCGTCGGGGCGGCGGTGCGTCGGGTCGGCGGTGCGTCGGCGCCGCCGCGCGAGCGGTCCCCGTCAAGCGTAACTCATCGCCGCCCGTAAGCAGGGTGTGAACACTGACGACGGCGGCCACCACGACGCGGCGGTCGACGCGCTGGCGGCGCGAGCGTACGAGCGGGCGGGCGACCGCTACACCCGCGGGGGGCGACGCGTGCTGGCCGACCCGCGGCCGGAGGTCGACCCCTTCGAGCCCGACGAGAAGGGGTGGATCGGACAGGGGCTCCAACAGCTGCTCGCCGCGGCGGTCGCGTACCGCGTCGCGGGCGCCGACGGTCGCGCGACCCAGCGCGCGGTCGAGGGGATCGCCGCGAGCCGCGACTTCGGACGCGTCCTCGACGAGCCGGGGCAGGGGGCCTGCCTGAGCGAGTTCGTCGCAGACTTCCGGGTCGCCGGCGGGCTGGGCGGCGCCGACGACGCGTACGACGACGCGGCGGCGCGCTACGAGGCGGCGGGCGACGGCGTCGACGCGCCGCAGGCGCTCGCGACGACGCCGCTCTTTGAGGCCGCGGCCGCGACGATCAAGCAGGTCGCGCGGGGACAGGCGGACGGCGAGATCGCGATCAAGTGGGAGGACCTCCACGGCGCCGACCCCGACCGCCCGGGCGATTTCCTCGCGCACCGCGCCCGATTCAAGAAGCAGCGGTTCCGCGGCCTGATCGAGCGCGCGGTTGATGACGGCCACCTCGCCGCGCCCCGAGGGACGACCGAGTACAACAACGACGGGAACCGCTGTCCGAACTGCGGGTCGACCCACGTGAACTGGGCCGGCACCGGGATCCTCTGTCTGCGGTGTTCGACGCCGACCGAGAGCATTTAACGGTCGGAGTCGAACCGGCCGATCGACACCGATGTCGCCCTCCATTCCCTCGTTCGGGAGCGACGAGCGGTCGGACCTCCCGTCCGACCACCTCGCGGTCGACGCGACGGGAGCGTACGTCGCGGAGAACTCGGGCGGATTCAACGATCCCACCCGGGGGCGCATGGTCGCGCTCGGTTCCGGCGGGTCCATGCGGTGGGAGGCGCCGTTTCCCGACGAGATCGAACCGCGGGCCCTGTTCGCCATCGGCGGCCGACTGGTCGCCGTCGAGCGCGAGACCGCGTACGCGTTCCGCGCGACCCCGGGCGAGCGCTGGTCGCCGCTGTGAGGGCTGTGAGTCCGGGGCGTCGTCCGGCTACGCGGTGAGCGCGTCGAGCACATCCGAGACGGAGAACGTCGTGTTGGGCTGCCGTAGTCGGTCGATCGGAATCCACCGCGAGACGTGTTCGGTCCCTCGCTCCGGTTCAACGAGCGCGAACGAATCGCCGCAATACGGCCATTCCTCAGCGATTCGACCCTCGTAGACGCGCCACACCTCGTGGGCAGGCTCCCCGCCGCGCTCGAAGACGCGCTCGAAGGTACCGACCGCCGTCGGGTCGAGCGGCTCCACGCCGAGCATCTCGTCGAACTCGCGGACGACCCCCTCGCGGCTGTGTTCGTCGAACGGCGCCGAGCGCGACGAAGCGAACGCCGTCGGTCATCACACGCGATACGCCGTCCGCCCGGAGGGTGACCGTGTCGGATACGCCCGCCGCGGGACGGCGGCGTCGGCGAGGTCGCTACGACAGCAGGCTCTCGCCGTCGAACTCGGCGTCGGCGTCGACGTCGAGCAGGTCGAGCACCGTCGGCGTCACGTCGAAGAGGTTCGCGTCGGCCAGGTCGAGGTCTGGATCGGTCGCGTACAGCAGCGAGTTCTCGAACTTGTGCATCCCGTTGCGCGGTCCCTCGGTGAACACCGCCTCCTTGCCGGAGAAGCCCGACTTGAGGTCGAACCCGTCCGCGGGGATGACGACCAGGTCGGGGGCGATGTCGTCGTGGGCGCCGTCGAAGGCGTCCTCGCCTTTCACGATCCGCTTACACACCTGTCGGCCGTCGGGGCCGGTGAGCGATTCGAGGTCGTCGATGAGCTCCTCGCGCGTCGCCTCGTACTCGTCCTCGGGCACGACGCCGTTCGGCTCGCGGCCCTCCACGTTGAGGTAGAAGCGCCCGGGAATGAGCGAGTACGCGCGCGCCTCGTCGTCGATGTCGGTCAGCGAATCGTGGTCGTCGTCCTCGTATGAGAGCCACCCCTCGTCGGCGAGGAACTGGTTACAGTTCACCTCCCACTCCAGCCGGGTGAAGCCGTGGTCGGAGGCGACGACCAGGGTGGTGTCGTCGTCGAGCGAGTCGCGGATCGCACCGATGTACTCGTCGAGCGTGCGGTAGAACTCGAGGAACTCCTCGGCGTACTCGCCGTCCGTCGCGTAGTCGCCGAAGAGGAAGTGGTTCACGCGGTCGGTGCTCATGAACACGCCGAAAAAGAGGTCCCAGTCGTCCTCGGCGAGGTAGTGGTCGAACGCCTCGTACCGGGCGTCGAGGGTCGCGTGCGCGTCTTCGATGAACTCCGTCTTGTCGTCGTCGTGGCCGAGCTTGGCGTTGACGTCGATCTTGTAGTCGAAGCCGTCGAGCGTCTCGCGGAGCGACTCGTCGCTCGTAGCCGACTCGAGGTCGGGCGAGAGGAAGCCGGAGGCCATCCGCTGGATCCGCGTCGAGGGCGGGAAGGTGACCGGGACGTTGAGGACGGTCGCGTCGCGCCCGGCGTCGGTGACGCGGTCCCACAGCCGGGTCGCCTGTACGTGGCGCCCGAGCGGGACGTACGTCTCGTAGGAGTCGACCTCGCGGTCCTGGAAGCCGTACACGCCCGTTTCGCCGGGGTTCACGCCGGTCGTGAGGCTCGGCCAGCAGGCGCTCGACTCCGGCGGCACGATGCTCTCCAACCGCCCGCCGGAGCCGGTCTCGGCGATGTCGGTCAGGTTCTCGAAGACTTCCGGGTGGTCCTCGACGAGGTCGAGCGGTACGCCGTCGATGCCGAGGAAGACGACGCGGTCGTCGTCCTCGCCGCGGAGCCGGTCGAACAGACCCATGACCGACGATTCCGGGGCGGTCGGCATATCCCTTGTGTTCCGCGAGGGCGCGGCGACGGCGGCCCGGCAACGGACCGGCGGCCCCCGGCCGCGATTCAGAAGGCCTATTTCCTTTCGCGGCGACATCTCGGGCGTATGAGCGACGACTTCCCGGCGAGCGTCGACGTCGATTACGCCGACGGCGAGGGGGAGACCCCCGACGACTACCCGTCGATCCAGCACAAAATCGAGAAGGCGGTCGAGGTCACGCGCCGCGGGCTCGAACAGTACGACAACCCCGCCGTGATGTGGACGGGCGGGAAAGACTCCACGCTGACGCTGTACTTCATCAATCAGGTGGCCGAGGAGTACGGCTACGAGAAGCCCACCGCCGTGTTCATCGACCACTTCCAGCACTTCGACTCGATCACCGACTTCGTCGAGCACTGGGCGGACGAGTGGGAGATCGACCTCGTGTACGCCCGCAACGACGACGTGGGCGCGTACGTCGAGGAACACGGCCTCGAACCCGGCGACGACATCCCCGTCGACGCGCTCTCGGAGCACAACCAGCACCACATCCGGGAGATCCTCGAGTTCGAGGAGGACACGTTCCCGTTCCTGCTCGACACCTACGTCGGCAACCACCTGCTGAAGACGGTCGCGCTCAACGACGCCCTCGAGGAGTACGACATCGACGGCGTCATCTCCGGCGTCCGCTGGGACGAGCAGGAGGCCCGCGCCGACGAGACGTTCTTCTCGCCGCGCCACGACCCCGACCTGTTCCCGCCGCACGACCGCATCCAGCCTATCCTCCAGTTCGCCGAGGCCGACGTGTGGGACGCCTTCTGGAACTTCGTCGTCCCCGACACCGTCGAGGCGTTCCCCGACGAGGGGTACATCCCGCAGGCCGACGACGATCTGCCGGAGGGTGTCACGCAGGAGGACATCCCGATCTCGCCGAAGTACTTCGCCGGGTTCCGCTCGCTCGGCAGCGAGGTTTCGACCGAGAAGACGACCGAGGAGCCCGCCTGGCTCCAGAACCTCGAAGGCACGACCGAGCGCGCCGGCCGCGCCCAGGACAAGGAGGACCTGATGGAGCGCCTGCGCGACCTCGGCTACATGTAATCGACGGGCGGGAGCGGTCCGCCCGATACGCTTCTTTTACGACTCGCCGACCGCTGCGGTGAACCCCACGTCGCGGAGTCGCTCCGCGAGCGGGATCCCGATCCCCGACGCCGGCGTCAACACGCCACCGTCGAACGGGGAGTCGACGTCGTCGCGCGCCAGACAGACGGCCGACTCGCCGAGCATCCGCGCCGTCGCGCCGTAGCCGGGGTCTCGGTCGGCCCCGAACTCGGCCTCGACGGTGAACGGCCCGTCAGCGCCCGTCCCGCGGCCCAACACCCGGATCAGGAAGCTCCCCGCTTCCGCCTCCTCCCGCGTCGGCCCCTCGCCGGGGTCGGGGAAGACGTAGCGCCGCAGCGCGTCGCGCACCGGCCCGACCGACATGGCCGCGGAGAACAGCCCGAGTCCGCCGGCGGCGGCGGTCGCGGTCGCCGCGCCGACCGGTCCCGACCCGGTCGGCACGACCTCTCCGCACTTGAACTCGCGGCCCCACGGGTAGCCGAGCAGGGCGTTGCTCCGCCGGACCACGCGCTCGTTCACCGGCGCCATCGGCGACGGGGCGGTCCACTCGCCCCGGAGCGGATCGCGCCGCGGCCAGCGCTGCTCGCCGGGGTCGACGCCGCTCCGCTCGCCGCGGGGGGCCAGCGAGTACGGGTTCCGGAGCGCCTCGCGGGCGAGCGGGTCGGTCGCGGCCGCCTCGAACAGCTCGCCGAAGCTCGCAAGCGTGCCGCCGCTGACGCTCCCGCTCCCGCCGTCGAGGTAGATCCGGACTGACTCGCAGGGCGCGCCGTGGGCCTCCGCCGCGAACGACTGGACGAGCAGCGTCCCGATGTCCGCCGGCACGGAGTCGAACCCGCAGCTGTGGACGATCCGCGCCTCGTTCTCGACGGCGGCCTCGTGGAACCGGTCGACCGTCTCGCGCACCCAGTTCACCTCGCCCGTGAGGTCGCAGTAGTCCGTCCCGGTCTCGACGCAGGCCTCGACCAGCGGCGTTCCGTACGCCGTGTACGGGCCGACCGTCGTACAGACGACCTCGGTGTCGCGGGCGATGGCGCGCAGGCTCTCCGGGTCGGTCGCGTCGCCGACGACGACGGGCACGTCGTCCCACGCGTCGCTCCGCCGCGTGAGGTCGTCGACGAGCGCGTCGAGCCGCTCTCGACTCCGCCCGCCGACGGCGAGCGAGAGGGCTTCGGGGTCGTATCGCTCGGTCAGGTACTCGGCCGCGAAGCGCCCGGCGACGCCGGTCGCGCCCCACACCACCACGTCGTGTTTCCGATCCGCGTTCGACATCCATGAGCGCGTACGGGCCGGCCGCCTAAACCAACGGGGGTACGCGTCGCCGGAACCGGGACGCCGCCGAACCCGACGCGGCAGGACGCTGTGACGCGCTACCTCTTTACACTGGCAGCCGCAACGGATCGCATGGCCGTTGGCACTCGGTTATCACTACAGCTCGCCGACTTCGGCACCCGATCGCTCGTCACCCACGCGCTCATGGCGGTGGGGTTCGTCGGCGCGGTCGTCACGGGGTTGTTCGTCGACGGACAGCTCGGCGTCGTCTCGATGGCGGCGTTCATCAACTTCACCGCCGGCTTGTGGATCTGCCAGTCGATCCACTCGCTCGGCAACGCCGCCACCGAGGACGAGTATCAGGGCGTGCTCAAGGAGATATTAAATCGTGTCTAGCGAGCCCGGCATCGACACGGGCCGTTTCGGGCGAACGCTCGTGCTCATCGGCTTCGTCACGACCGTCTTCCTGTTTCTTATCGCCGAGCGCCTCTCCGGCGACACGTTCCGGATCGGCGCTATCGCGATCGGGACGGTGGCGCTGATCACCGCGATCACCGGATTCCTGATCGCCGCTGGCAGCGCGGTCGAGGGGCACTAGCCCGGCCGCGACCCGCGACGCGCCCGTCTCGACAGGAGCAGCCCCCGCGCGCTCGCGTCGCCGCACGCGTCGGCCCGCATCGCCGTGCGCGTCGGCCCGCATCGCCGTGCGCGTCGGGCCGCGCCGGAAATTGTCGGGTCACCCGCGTTCTGCCCGAAATATTATTGTGTAGTAACCACAATAATATACACGATGATACGGCGGTTCCTCACAGGGATCAAGTCGAACCTGATCTACGTCGTGGCCGGGTCGCTGGCGGCGGGGCTGATCGTCGGGCAGTTCACCGGGGCGTCGTTCAAGCGACTCCTCCAGTCCGCGGTGGTCCCCGTGCTGTTCCTGATGATCTACCCGATGATGATCAACATCGACCTCAGGGAGGTGGTGAACGTCCGCAGCCACGCGCGGGTCGTCGCGCTCAGTCTCCTCGTCAACTTCGGTGTCGCCCCGCTACTCGCGGTCGGGCTCGCGCGGCTGTTCTTCGACGGGAGCGTCGGCTACGCGTTCGGGCTCTACTTCATCGCGCTCATCCCGACCTCCGGAATGACCGCCGCTTGGACCGGGCTCGCCAACGGCGACTTGGAGTCCGCGCTCGTGGCGATGGCGGTGAACCTGCTGGTCGCCGTCGCGGTCCTGCCGACGTACCTCGCCGCGCTGATCCCGGCGAGCGTCGGCTTCGACGCCGCCGCGCTGTACGGGCAGCTCGCCCGCGTGGTCGTCCTCCCGATGATCGCCGGCACGCTCACGCGGCGGGTGCTGCTCGGTCGGCTGGGCGCGGACGGGTTCAGCCGACTGAAGCCGACGCTCGGCGGGCTCAGCTCCTTCGGCGTCATGCTGATCGTGTTCATCGCCATGGCGATGCGATCCGAGAGCATTCTCGCCGACCCCGTCGCATCGGGGGCCACGATCGTCCCCATCGTGGCGTTCTACGCGCTCCTGCTCGCCGTCGGGTCGGGGCTCGGACGCGCGCTCCGGGACGCCGCCAGCGGCGTCGCGCTCGTGTACGCCACGAGCATGCGCAACCTCTCGATCGCGGTGGCGGTCGTCGTCGCCGCGCCGGCGGTCCCCGAGACCGCCGTGCTGCCGATCACGTTGGCGTACGTCGTCCAACCGCCGCTGGGCGCGGTGTATATGCACTACCGCCGCGACGTCGCCGACGGCGACGCGTCGCTCTCCGACGCGGTCGCCTCGATCATCTGAGCCGTCGAGCGGCCGGTCGTCGCCGGAGGCCGCGGCCCTCCCTACCGGGCCGTCGTCGCGCTACTGATACGGTTCGCAGACCCTCTCGACGCCCTCCTCGAAGCCGATCTCGGGCTCCCAGCCGGTGGCCTCGTGGAACGTCGAGTAGTCGGCCATCGTGTCGTGGACGTAGCCGTCGAACGGGCACTCGATGTACTCGGGGTCGACGTCCGTCCCGAGCGCGTCGTTGATCATCGCGACCATCTCGTTGAACGTGTACGCCTCCTGGGTGCCGACGTTGTACACGCCCGTCAGCTCGTGGTCGGCGGCGAGCTCGCAGGCGCGGGCCACGTCTGAGACGTGCGTGAAGTCGCGGGTCTGGCTCCCGTCGCCGAACAGCTCGGGCGCCTCGCCGGAGGCGATCGCGTCCGCGAACTGCGCGACCGTGTTCGCGTACTCGCCCTTGTGCTCCTCGTTGCCGCCGAAGCCCTGGTACACCGAGAAGAAGCGCAGGCCGGCCACGTTCATGTCGTGGTGGTTGGCGAAGTACTCGGCGTAGCGTTCGCGGGCGAGCTTCGAGGCCTCGTAGGCGGTGTGCGCCTCCACGTCCATGTCGACGGGCGAGGGCTCGGTTCGGCTCCCATAGATCGAGGAGGTGGAGGCGTAGACGACCGTCTCACAGCCCGCTTCGCGGGCACGCTCGACAGCGTTGACGAACCCCTCGACGTTGACGCGGCAGCCGCGCTGGGGGTCGTTCTCGTGCATGTTCCGCGAGGAGAGCGCGGCGAGGTGGAAGACGACGTCGACGTCGACGGGGTAGTCGTCGTCGACCACGGAGGCCTCGACGAACTCGACGGCGTCGTCGAGGTTCTCGGCGGCGCCGAGGTAGAGGTCGTCGACGGCAATCACGTCGTTATCGACCGCGAGGCGGTTCGCGAGGTTCGAGCCGATGAACCCGGCGCCGCCCGTGACGAGGACGCGTTTGCCTTGCATGATCGAGTGTCCTCGGAGGCGACAATTCAGCGCTTCGGTTTCGCGCGGGAGCGCAGGTCGCCGCTGTCGACAACGGCGACGCCGACGGCTCACGCCCGGATCGTGATGTCGCCGTCGCGGGTCCGGGCTGTCACCGCGGCGTCGCCGCCGTTGACGGCCGCTCGGAGCCGAGACTCCGTCCGCTCGCGGACGCTGACCGCGCCGCCGCCGTCCGTGACGACGAACTCCCCGTCGTCGGTTCTCGCGGTCAGGGTCGCGCTCAGATCGTCGCCGAGCCGGAGCAGGAGGTCGCCGTCGGTCGACGCGACGACCGCGTCAGACGCCGCGGCGGGCACGTCCGCGACGACGTCGCCGTCCCGCGTCCGCAGGGCGTCGACGCGGGCGGGATCCCGCGCGCGTATCTCGCCGTCCACGGTCGTCGCCGAGAGCGTTCCGTCGGTCCCGTCGACGAGAACGTCGCCGTCGCGGGACTCGGCGCGCACGTCGCCGCGGGCGTCGGTGACCGACACGTCGCCGTCCGTCGTCGCCAGCGTCGCGCCGTCGGGGACCGACTCCGCCCGCACGTCGCCGTCGGCGGTGCGGACCTCGTCGACCGCGACGCTCGGCGGCGCGCGGATCTCGAGGTCGACGCGGCCGCCGCCGAACCCGACGACCCGCGGCTCGTCCGTCGTCACTTCGAGGCGGTCGCCGACGGTCCGCACGGTCGCGCCGAGTTCGTCGAACGAGACGCGGCCGAGGGCGCGCTTCCGGGCGACGACCGCGATGTCGTCGCGGGACTCCGCGCGGAAGTCGATATCGCCGGTGGCCTCCGTCACGGCGAGCGTCGAGACCGTCGAGGGGTCGACGCTGCGCCGCTCCGTCTCCGTCCGGCGGTCGACGTCGACGACGCCGCTACAGCCGGCGAGGGTCGTTCCCAGTCCAACACCGACCGCGCCGAGCAGTCGCCGCCGCGTCGACGACCCGTCGGCTGCCGAACGGTCACGCATCGGCCGCCTCCGCGGACCGCGCCGCGCCGCCGAGCAGCGCGTCGGTGAGGAAGCCGCCGAACCGGGCGACGCCGTTGGTCACGTGGAGCGACACGAGGACGAGGAGGACGCCGAGGCCGCCCCCGGCGACCGCCTCGCCCAGCGTGTCGACCACGTACGGGCCGAACGTGTAGGTGACGCCGGGCGCGTCGTAGAGCGCCGGCGCGGCGAGCAGCGTCGCAGACACCGCGAACGCGGTGACGAGCGCGGTGAACGCGACGACGCCGTAAACGAACTTGAGCCCGACGAGCAGCAGCCCGGTCCACGCCGCCGGCGCGGTGAGGACCCGCTTCGTCGTGCCGATCGCCTCCTCGACCGACCCGAAGGCGAGTTCGATCCCTCCGTCGTCGCCGTCGACCTCGACGTCGAGGAGGTGGTCGGCGAGCCGGCGCTCGAACGAGCTGATACCGAGCGTCACGACCAGCGTCGCGAGGACGATCGGGACGCCGGCGAACGTGACGAGGAGCCCGAGTCCCGTCGAGAGGCCCGTCGTGACGACGGTGAAGTAGGCGATGCCCAGCGGGAACGCTAACAGGAGGTACGCTAGGTTGCGATACGTCTGCGCGTCGAACGGCACACCGACGAAGCGCGCGAGCGCCGCGACCGGTGAGCGTGGGGACCAGCGGTGATCGCTCATGCTGTACCTACCGCTTGCGACCGAGCTCACATATAAAGAATCGAACGCTGCTCAGCGGGCAACGCCACCAAAAATATAAGTACGATGTTTTTCGCAGCGGGCGAACGCCGGGTCAGTCGTCGCTCACCGGCGAGGTGCCAGCGCCGAGCGCGAACTCGGCCCACCGCGCGCAGAGCCAGCCGGCGGCGCTCACGACGTTCAGCCCGACGAGGGCCGCCAGCACGCCGAACAGAGACATGAGGAGCGCGCCCGGCAACGTCGACACCTCCCACGACGTGAGTCGGACGATGAACGAGACGCCGACCTCGAACTGCTCCCACGGGACGACGACCGACAGCTCCCGACGGATCGGCTCCGGGAGGATGAGCCCGACGGACGCGCCGGGCGCGTCGTAGTACAGCGGCGCCGCCAGCAGCGACGCGCCGACGCTGAGCACGACCGTGAGGAGCGTGAAGCCGGCGACGCCGATGATCAGCTTCGACAGGACGAACAGGAGGGCGCCCCACACGGCGAGGTCGGTCGCCGCGGCGAGGGCCCGGTCGGCGATGCCCGACGCCTCCGTCACCTTCCACGACGGGTCGGCGATGTCGGCGCCGAGGAGCCGACGAGCGAGCACGCGTTCGCCGATCGACACCAGCACCACGCCGCCCAGCGTCGCCGCGAGGATCGGTACGCCGACGAGGAGTACGGAGAGGCTGACACCGAGCGACAGCCCGACCACGGTACAGACGAAGTACGCGATCCCGAGGGGAAACGACAGCGCCAGGTACGCCGCAGCGGCGTAGGTCCGAATCCGGAACGGCGCTGAGAGCACCGCTTCGGCGACCCGTCTGTTCGCGGGGGGATCCGAGAGCGCGTCCGAGAGGGCCATCGGCTGAGTGAAGCGTCGGCCAGCAGCCGTAAGAAATCTCGGTCTCGTCAGCGATCCGACGGTTCTCGTGACGCGGACCGACGCTGCGCGCCGGACTGCGGCGCGACCGAACTCAGTCCTCGGCGGGAAGACTAAGTTTCCCGATTACGAGGTTCGACCGAATGGGCACGGAGGCGTCGGTCGATCCGCGGGAAGTGTACTCGCTGCTCGACGACGAGTACGCCCGGCAGATCCTCATCGAGACCTACGAGGAGACGCGGTCGGCGAGCGCGCTCAGCGAGGCCTGCGACGCCTCCGAGGCGACCGTCTACCGCCGGCTCGAACGCCTCCGCGAGCAGGACCTCGTCGAGACGGTACAGGAGGTCGACCCGGACCGCGGTCCCCAGCAGGTGTACGCCGCTCGGCTCAACCGCGTCTCCGTCGACCTGACCGCGAGCGGGTTCGAAGTGAGCGTCGACTACGTCGAGGAGACGGCCGCCGACCGACTGACGCGGCTCTACGAGGAGCTTTCGGGATGATCGGAACGTGGCCCGTGGCGACGGCGCTTGCGGCGGTCACGGAGCAGAGCCTCTCGGTAATCGGGCGACAGAGTCTCCCGATTCAGGTCGACGTGGTCGGCGGCGGCGGTGGGCTCGCCGCGATCACGATCGCCGCGTTCTTCCTGTCGGTGCTGCTCGCGGTGTTCGTCACCTACCGCTTCGCGCGTGGATACCTGCGAACGCGCCGCCGGCCGCTGCTGTTCCTGACGCTCGGGCTACTGCTGTTGGCGCCCCTCCCGATGTTCCTCCGGCTGGCGTCCGGCAACGTCGCGTGGGTGACCGCCACCGAGCGGACCGTGGTCGTGACCGCGAGCAAGCTCTGCGGGCTCCTGCTGATCCTCGGGGTGGTCTACCGGTGACGCTCTCCGTCGTCGCGACCGCGGGCGGGGTCGCCACCGCCTGCCTCGGGGCGTACGTGTCGTACCTCGCCTACGACGGCTGGCGCCGGAACGAGAGCCGGACGATGCTGCTTCTGGCCGTCGGCGTCGCCTGTATCGCGGTCCTCCCGTACGTCGTCGCGTACGGCCTGACGCCGCTGTTGGGGCTCTCCGACGCGGCAACCGTGTTCGGCGTCACCGTGGCGCACCTAATTGGACTCGGCGCGCTGGCGCGGTCGGTGACCGACTGACGCGGTCGGGCGTGCCGGCGGCCCGTCGCCCCCTCGACGGCCGGAGCGCCGCGGCCGATCAGTCGGGGTCGAGAATCGCGTCCCGTAGCGGCGGGAACGCCTCTAATTTGGCGCGCCCGACCAGCGCGTAGAGGTACGCCTCCAACCGTTCGCGCCACATCGGCCGGTCGCGGCCGCCGCCGAACCCGACCTCCGCGACCTGGAGGTCCTCGACCGCGCGGCCGATCTGCGTGACGAGCAGGGGTTCAGGGGCGGAGCCGACGACCGACTCGTAGGTCGCCTGCGCCCGGCGCTTCGCGGCGAGGGTGTGGCCCGAGTCGAACGCGGTGTCGTCCGGCTCGACGACGAGCCGGTCGACTGCCGTCCCGTGGGCACGACGGCGCGCTACCCCGATCGAGAGCGCGACGGTCCGCAACGCGAGCAGGTCCGTGTCGATCGGCGTCCGCCACGGAACGGGCGCGGTCGATCCGAGACACCACCGCGCCAGCCGCGAGTGCGCGAACTCCCACGGCCCGTACTCGTCGACCTCCCCGACGTACCGGTCCCGGACATCGTCCCGGGACGGGTACTCGCGGAGGTCGGCGCGGAAGCGCTCGGCGGCCGCGCGCAGCGCCTCCGCGTGCGGGCCCGTGTCGCTCCCGAGGCGGTCGAAGAGGGTGTCGCGGTACCGCTCCGCGGTCATGGCGTCGACCTCGCCTCGGAGCAGCGCGGCCGTCACCTCACCTGCGACTTCCGGGTCGACCGCGTCGGCGGAGGCGTCGCTTTCGCCCCCGGAATCGGCGTTTTGCCCTGAGTCGGAATCGTCCGGGAGCGCGCGGGCCGCCAGCGCGCTCGCCGACTGCACCTCGCCCTCGATGCGGACGTACCACCCGAGGTCGCGCGCGGGATCCGTCGTCGGGTAGGGCTTCAGGTCGTCCGCGACCGCCCGCGCGCGGTCCGTCAGTACGGCGGCGCGGTCGCGGAGCGTCGCCCGGTCGACCGCGTCCTGCTCGGCGCGGGCGTACCCCAGCGCCTCGCCCGCGAACTGGAGGCCGTACCGCGCTCGGAACAGGGCCGTGTCGTGGTCGGCCTCGTCGAGCGCCTCGCGGGCGTCCTCGAGCCAGCCGCCCGCATCCGTCGTGATCGGCGCGGCGTCGTCCCCGACGGAGTCCATCTCGGCCCACCGGCGCCGGCTCTCCGCGACCGTTTCCGCGAGCGTCTCGACGGCCTCGCGGGCGTGCGCCTCGGTCACCGGCGGCCGCCAGAGGGCGTCGACCTCCGGCGGGGTCGGGTAATGCGTCGTCGCCGCGTCCGTGATCGAGTCCGGCAGCGCGGTCGGTTCCGTCACGCCGACGACCGCGGTGCCGCCGGCGAGTACCGCGGCGCCGCCGCCGAGCGTCGCCAAAACCGTCCGTCTGCTAACCGAGGAGGGGTCGGGGACCATGCGCGAGGCTGCGGGGTTCGATCAGTAAAAGCCTTGGAGCGATTCCGTTCTGGCCGCCGTCCCGAACCGTCTTTGCGGTGGCCGGCGATCGCCTCGGTATGTTCGGCACCAGCGGCGTTCGCGGCCCGGTCGGCGACGAGGTCACGGCGGCCCTCGCGCTCGACGTGGGGCGCGCGCTCGCGACGGACGGCGCGGAGACGGTCGTGATCGGGCGCGACGCCCGGGACAGCGGCGCGATGCTCACGCGGGCGCTCGCCGCGGGACTCACCGAGTGCGGGAGCGACGTGATCGACGTCGGCGTCGAGGCGACCCCGACGGTTGCGCGGGCGGTCGCCCGGGAGGGCGCGGACGCCGGCGCCGTCGTCACGGCCTCGCACAACCCCGCGCCCGACAACGGTATCAAGCTCTGGACGGCGTCCGGGCGCGCCTTCGACGAGGACCGGAACGATCGGATCGCCGAGATCGTCGGGACGGAGGCGTTCGACCTCGCAAGCCACGACGGGATCGGCACGGTCGAGACGCGCGACGCGGTCGCGGGCGGCGACGCGCGACGACGCCACGAGCGCGCGCTGCGCGAGACCGTTCCGCTGCCGGACGACCTCTCTGTCGTCGTCGACCTCGGCAACGGCGTCGGGCGCGTCACCGCCGACGCGCTCCACGCCGCGGGCTGCGACGTCGAGACGCTCAACGGGCAGCGCGACGGTCGGTTCCCGGGGCGACCGAGCGAGCCGACCGCGGCGAACTGCGAGACCGCCTGCGAGGTGGTCGCCGCGACCGACGCCGACCTCGGGCTGGTCCACGACGGCGACGCCGATCGCCTGATGGCGGTCGACGAGCGCGGGCGGTTCGTCGCCGGCGACGCGCTACTCGCGCTGTTCGCCCGCCGCGAGGCCGGCGCGGGCGACCGCGTCGCGGTCCCGGTCGACACGAGCCTCCTCGTCGCGGACGCGCTGAGCGAAGTCGACGCCGCGGTCACGTACACGCCCGTCGGCGACGCGTACGTGGCCGCGGAGGCGGCGAAGCCCGGCGTCGCCTTCGGCGGCGAGCCGAGCGGCGCGTGGATCTGGCCGGACCGGACGCTGTGTCCCGACGGCCCGCTCGCGGCCTGTATCCTGACCGCGCTCGTCGGCGCGGAGGGATCGCTGGCGGCGCTCGTCGACGGCCTCCCCGAGTACCCGATCCGCCGCGACTCCGTGCGCACGGGCCGGAAGTCCGAGACCGTCGAGCGCGTCGGCGAGGCCGCGGCCGCCGAGTACGACGACGTGTCGACCCTCGACGGCGTCCGTGTCGAGACGGACGCGGGCTGGTTCCTCGTGCGCGCGAGCGGGACCGAGCCGCTGGTGCGGATCACGGCCGAAGCGCGCGACGAGGCCGACGCAGACGCGCTGTTCGAGACGGCGCGCGGGCTCATCGATCGAGCGGACGCGAGCCTCGACTGACGCCCCGGATCCGACCGCAGTCAATAAACCTCGGCCCGCCGTCGGCTCCGCACATGTACGGAGTCGTGCTCGCGGCCGGCCGCGGGACTCGGATGCGACCGCTGACGGACCGCCGCCCGAAACCGCTGCTGCCGGTCGGGGACCGCTCGCTGCTCGAACGGGTGTTCGACACGGCCCGCGACGTGGTCGACGAGTTCGTCGTCGTGACGGGGTACCGCGGCGACGCGATCCGCGATGCCGTTGGCGAGTCGTACCGCGGCCGCCCGGTCCACTACGTCGAGCAGGCCGAGGCGCTGGGGACGGCCCACGCCGTCGCGCAGGCCGAACCGGTCGTCGACGACGACTTCCTCGTGCTCAACGGCGACGTGGTCGTCGACGCGTCGCTCCCGGACGCGCTCGCCGAGGCCGGCGCCCCCGCTATCGCCGCCACCGAGGTCGAGGACCCACGGGCGTACGGCGTGCTCTCGGTCGGCGACGACGGAGCGCTCGCCGGGATCGTCGAGAAGCCCGACGACCCGCCGACGACCCTCGCGAACGTCGGCTGTTACGCGTTCGAACCGGAGGTGTTCGAGTACATCGAGGACACCCCGGAGAGCGAGCGCGGCGAGTACGAGATCACGACGACGATCGACCGATTGCTCGGTGACGGTCGGCGGATCGCGGTCGCGACCTACGACGGGACGTGGCTCGACGTGGGGCGCCCGTGGGAGCTGTTGGAAGCGAACGAGCTGGCGCTGGCGGCACTCGACGACGGAACGGCGATCGGCGGTACCGTCGAGGACGGCGTCGAGCTCCGCGGCCCGGTCGTCGTCGAAGACGGCGCGCGCGTCCGCTCGGGGGCGTACGTCGAGGGGCCGGCGCTGATCCGCGAGGGCGCGGACGTGGGGCCGAACGCCTACCTCCGCGGGGCCACCGTTGTTGGACCGGATGCCCACGTCGGCCACGCCGTCGAGGTGAAGAACTCGGTGCTAATGGCCGGCGCGTCGGTCGGGCACCTCTCGTACGTCGGCGACTCCGTGCTGGGCCGCGGCGTCAACTTCGGCGCGGGAACGAACGTCGCCAACCTCCGCCACGACGGCGAGAACGTGCGGCTGACGGTGAAAGGCGAGCGCGTCGACACCGGGCGCCGCAAGCTGGGCGCGATCGTCGGCGGCGGTGCGAAGACCGGCATCAACACCGCCCTGAACGCCGGCGTCAAACTGGGGGCCGGCGAGACCACCGGGCCGGGTGAGTCGCTGACGCGGGACCGGCTCTCCGAATAGGGGGCTCGGAGTCACGGCGCTCGTCGACGCGTGAACCGGGGTCGGCCGCTCGGGACGCCTGCGCGGCGACCGCTCGCGTTATTCTCCGTTCGCGTAGCGCCCGAACACGTCGCCCACGATCCGACCGGACTCCTTGAGCCGTTCCGTGTACGCCGGTCGGTCCCACGTCGGCGGCTCGAACCGGAGGGAGCGCAGGCTCCCGTCAGGGACGCCCGGAACCGCGTGCGTCAGGTTCGTCTTGGCGTCGAGTTCGGCCGCGGTCCCGTCTGCGTCGACCGGGACGTAGGAGGCCGCGGCGACGTCGATCGCCTCGAACGTCTCGTAGTCGTCGAGTCCCTCGCTCCAGAAGTCGCCCAGCCGACGGCGGCGACTCGGGTCGGCGACGTTGAGCAGCTGCCAGGGGAGCCTGACCTCGATCGCGTCGTTCGACGGCGAGACGTGGACGTCAGCGAGCGAGTCGTACCGGTCGGAGTCCGGGTTCCCGTTACCGTAGCGGAGCCGTCCGGTCTCCACCGACTCGAACGGAACGCGCTCGCCGGTCTTCGGAACCGTGTAGCCGCGATTGATCACCAGCCGCAGCGGCGAGAAGACGCCCGGGTCCGGCTCCCGGTAGCGGTCGAGGTCGAGCCCGGCCTCTGCGCCGTACTCGTACGCGAAGGCGTCGTAGCGGGGACGGACGGTCACTCGAGAGGCATCGGGACCGCCGAGGCGGACGACGAAGTCGGCCGGTGCCGCCGCACCGAGACCGTGCGGGAGCGCTCGCTCGCCCCGGTCGGTGAGCCCGATCGCGAGGAAGTAGTTGGTCGCGTCCCAGTCGACCCCGCCGCCGAGGGCGTCCGCTTCGATCCTGACCGAGAGGTACGCCGCGTCGCTCGTGACGCGGAGCCCGGTCAGTTCGCGGCTCGCGTCCGCGCCGTCGCCGAGCCGGACGGGGTCGCGCTCGGGCGTCGCGGTGGCCGCGTCCGCCCACGCGTCGGCCGACCCGTCGAGCGGAACGGCGCCCGCGGGGTCGAACGCGAGCAGGCCGAACCGCTGTTCGGGCGTCTGGACGTTCGACCAGAACGGCCGACGGTCGGAGTCGGAGAACGGGGCGAGGTTCCACGTCCGCTTGAACCACTCGTCGTGCCAGCTGAAGGCGATCCCGCCGAGCGTGCCGGCCTCACGGATGTCCTCGTACATGGCGGCGAGGATCTCTCCCTGCTCCGTCTCGGTGTGTCGGCCCTGATCGCGGCCGTGAACGTCGCGCTGGGCGATGCCGCGGGAGGCCGGGACGCCGAACTCGGCGACGAGCAGCGGGTGGTCGGTCGCGCCGACGAGGTCGTTCAGGTAGCCGGCGTAGCTGTTCGGCTCGCCGCGGTGGTCGACGTAGTTCGCGTACTCGGGCGTCTCGTTCAACAGCGGCGGGTAGTAGGGGTACACGTGGTACGCCGCGAACGTGCCGGCCTCGGACGCGTCGGTCGCCTGGATCGCGTCGGGGTCGACGGAAACGGAGTCCTCGTCGTGGAACGGCTCGTACGGGTGTTCGAGCGGGTCGGTCGTCACCCAGTTCGTGAACGCCGCCGGGCGCTGCGCGCCGTACTCGTCCGCCTCGTACGCGACGGCGGCGTCGAGGCGGGCCGCGAGCCACGCCTCGAAGGGGCTCGCCGCTGGCGCGGCGAAGAACTCGCCGTCGTAGCCGGTCGCCTCGCCGAGCCGGTCGGTCTCCCGAACGACCGCCGGCGGCCACTCGATGCCGACGACGTAGCCGAGGACGGCGTTGCTCACGTCGGCGTCGTACGTGCCGCTGGCGTACCCGGGCTCCGGGTCGATCGTCGTCGCGCCGTGGACGGCGTCGACCACCTGCCGCATTGAGCGGTCGAACGAGGGCGACAGCGCGGTCGCGTCGCCCGCCTCCCGGAGGGTCTCCTCTCCGATCCAGTTGCCGTGGATGACGTAGATCGGGTCCGCGTGCGACCGGTTGTACGCCGCGAGCGCCCGGTAGAACGCGGGCGGGTGGACGGTGTACACCCGGACGACGTTGACGTTCAGCTCGCCCATCAGCCCCAGCCACCGGTCGTACTCGGCGCGAGTGATCGCCGCCTCGCCGGGGAACCGGCCGGGCTTGGCCATCCCGAGGTTCACGCCGCGGACCGACAGAGAGTCGAACGCCCCGCCGTCGACCGCGACCTCGAACCCGTCGTCGCCGACGCGGAACCGGCGCGGCGGGCCCTCGCTCAAGCCGAGACCGCGGAAGCCGCAGCCGGCGGTCCCGACCGCACCGGCGACCCCGACGCGACCGAGGAATCGGCGTCTGCGCATGAGGGCACGTGTCGGCGGACCGGAATAAGGCTGTCTTCGGCCCGGTTCGAGATGCGGTTTTATGCCGGACCCGCGACAAACCGGATCCTAGCCAGCGACCCGCTTCACCATGGTATCTGACACGTCCCGTTCCGAACCGTTCAAGAGCCTGCTACAGCTGACCGCGACCGACCAGTCGACCGAGGAGCGCCTCCTGAAGGCGATAGACGTCGGCCGGGAGTACCTCGGCGTCGACAACGGCGTGCTCTCGTACACCGGCGAGGGGCGCTACGAGGTGGTCGAGACGAACATCCAGACCGGCCCCTACACCCAGGGGGGCGTCGTCGACCTCGACGGGACGTGGTGTCGCCACGTCGTCGAAAGCGGCGAGGCGATGGGCTTCGCGGACGCGAGCGAAACCGAGTACCGCGACGACCGCGCGCTGGAGACGACCGGGCTCCACTGCTACGTCGGCGCCGAAGTGACCGTCGACGGAGAGACGTACGGAACGCTCTGCTTCTCCGACGACGTTCCGCGAGACGACCCGATCACGGACGCCGAGCGCGACTTCGTCTCGGTGCTCGCGCGGTGGGTGAGCACCGAGCTCGAACGGCGGAAACACTACGCGGAGCTGCGCGAACAGAACGAGCGCCTCGACGAGTTCACCGGGATCGTCGCGCACGACCTCCGGAACCCGCTGTCGGGGGCCATCGGCTTCGTCGAACTCGCGCAGGAGCGCGTCAGCGGGCAGACGGCCGAGTTCCTCGACCGCGTCCGGGGGGCGCTCGACCGGATGGAGTCGATGATCGCGGAGTGCCTGATCCTCGCGAAGGAGGGCGCCGACGTGGGCGAGCGGAGTTCGGTCGCGCTCGAACCCCTCGTCAGAGAGGCGTGGGACACGGTCCAGACGCGCGACGCGACGCTGACGGTGGACGTGGCCTCCGAGACGGCTATCGTCGCCGACGAGATGCGCCTCCGACGGCTCTTCGAGAACCTCTTCCGCAACAGCGTGGAACACGGCGGGCCGGGCGTCTCGGTGACCGTGACCGGCGACGCGGACGGCTTCGTGATCGCGGACGACGGGCCCGGGCTCCCGCCGGCGGTCGAGGCGGCGCTCACCGCGGCCGACGCGGAGAATGTCAAGTCGTTCGGGCTCGGGCTGTTGGTCGTCCAGCGCGTGGTGACGGGCCACGGCTGGGACCTCGCCGTCGACAGCGACGACGACGGGACGCGGTTCGCCGTGAGCGACGTCAACGCCGCGGAGCCGGTCCACGAGGCGCTGCGCTCGGACTAACTGCCCCCGTCGAGGACCCAGACGAACTCCTCGTCGCCGGCGCCGTCCAAGGGGTCGCGAGTCCAGACGAATCCGCCGTCAGCGGGGCCGAGCGACGGGTCGGTGACCCAGACGAACCCGCCGTCACCGACCCCTTCCGAGAAGTCGGTCGTCGCCGCGAGCCGCGCGGATTCGTCGTCGTCGAGCGCGATGACGAACCCCCCGTCGCCGGCGCCGAGCGACGGGTCGGTGACCCAGACAAATCCCCCGTCGCCGACCCCCTCCGAGAAGTCGGTCGTCCAGACGAATCCTCCGTCGCCGGCGCCGGCGGTCAGCTCCCCGCTCGGGACGAACCGGCCGGTGCTCTCGTCGGCCGCGACCCCGGCGAGCCAGCGGAACCCGTCCGTGTCCGACGCGTCGACGAGCCGGTCGACCCAGACGAATCCGCCGTCGTCCGCCGCCGCCGCGGCGGCACCCGTTTCGGACGCCGAATCGTCCGGTCCGGCCTCTGAGTCCGTCGCCGCGGCCGTTGCGACACCTGGCCCGGCGGCGCCCGCCGCCTCGGCGCTGTCGGTCCCCGCATCGCCGAAGCCCCGCCGCTCCATGGCGCCCCACGACTGGTCGCCGCGGAGGTACTCGATCAGGCCGTGCCAGGCGACGATCGTCTTCCACTGGCGGTAGCCGAAGTTCTCTAACACGCCGTACCAGAGCAGTCGGAGGACTTCCCACGGGGACTCGTAGCGGTTGTAGCTCCACACCTCGCTGAACACGCCGAACCAGGAGAGGAACACGCCGGCGCCGACCGTGAGCAGCAGGAAGAGGAGGAAGAACTCGACGTTGAGGATGCCGAGGTACCACCCCAGCGGAAGCAACACGTAGCCGAACCCCTCGATGAGCGGGCCGAGCGCCTCGGCGGCGGTGAAGAACGGTAACACGACCGTGCCGACGCGACCGTACGCCCGACGGAAGAACATCCGCCGGCTCGCGACAACGGTCTCCATCATGCCGCGGTACCAGCGCCGCCGCTGGCGCCCCAGCGTCCGGAGCGTCTCCGGGACTTCGGTCCACGCGACGGGCTCTGGGACGAACTCGATCCGGTAGTCGATGTCGTTGTCCGAGAGGTGTTCGTGGAGGCGGACCACCACGTCGAAGTCCTCCGTGATCGTGTCGTGGCGGTAGCCGCCGATCTCGCGGACGCGGTCGGTCCGAAACACGCCGAACGCGCCGGAGATGAGGATCAGCCCCTTCAACCGGGCGAGTCCGAGCCGCCCCGAGTAGAACGCCCGCAGGTACTCCATCACCTGAACGCCCGCGAGCCCGGTCTTCGGGAGGTTCACCTCCTTGACCTGTCCGTCCTGAACGACGCACTCGTTCGCCACACGGATCGTGCCCCCGCTGGCGACCGTCCGCGAGGGCTCCTCGAGGAACGGCGCGACGACGTCTAACAACGCGTCGCGGTCGATCACGGTGTCCGCGTCGACCGCGCAGAACAGCTCTTGGTCGGTGAGCCAGACGCCGGCGTTGAGCGCGTCGCTCTTCCCGCCGTTCTCCTTGTCGACCACGAGGAGGTCCTCGTGGGTCGCGGAGCGGTACACGCCCCGGATCGGCTCCGAGGGCACGTCGTACGGCACCTCGGCGTCGACCGGGCGGAGCCCGAACGCCTCTTCGAGCCGTTCGAGCGTGGCGTCCGAGGAGCCGTCGTTGACCACGACGATCTCCTGGTCGGGGTAGTTGAGCGCGAGCATCGAGCGCACGCTCTCGACGATGCTCGCCGCCTCGTTGTACGCCGGCACGACCATCGCGACGCCGGGGTAGAACGGGCTGTCGAACGCGCGGAACGACGGGGTCCACTCCGACTCGCGGACGCTGTCCCGGAGCTGGAACAGCGCGAGCACGTGGATCAGCAGGTAGCCGACGTTGATCAGCAGGTAGTACGTGACGATGAACACGCCGGACCCGACGACGAGCGTCGTCCCGAGGGCTTCGAGCGTCGTCATCCGCGCACCTCGTCGTGGAGCCGGTCGCGGTCGCGAGAGATGTCTCGCGCGAGCCGATCGAAGCGGGCGTGCTCGACCGCCCACGCCCACGCGATGTCGAATGCGGCGGTCTCGTCGACGGAGCGACCGTTGGCGGACGCGGTTCGGCCCGCCCCGAGGTCGGCGCGCGGCGGGTCGTTCGGGTCCACCGCTTCCGCCGAGGTCCGCTGTGAGACCAGCGTCTCGGCCGCGGTGACCCGCGCCCGCGCGTCGGGGTCCGCGGTCCCGGCGGCCTCGATCGCCGCGATCGCCTCCGCGTCCCCCCACGTCCCGAGCGCTCGGTACGCGCTCGCGCGGACCGGCGGGGTCGGGTCGGCGGCGATCGCGGCGAGGTCGACAGTGTCCCTGACCGCCCGGTTCCACCCGTACGCGCCCAGCGCCCGCCACGCTGCCGACCGGACGCTCGGGTCGGGGCTCGACAGCGACCCGACGACCCACGAGAGATCGGCATCCCCGACCACGGTGGTGAGGTGGCGGACGACGAGCAGCGCCTGCCGCTGGAGCGCCGGCGGCCACCTCGCGAAGTCGGCGGCCGCCCGCTCGAAGAACGGGCTCGGGTCGCGCTCAGCGACGCGGTACAGCGTGTCGACGCCGAACACCGAGAACGACTCCGGCTCGTCGCGGAGGAGCAGGTCGACGCCGGTCGTCGCGCAGTCGTCCGTCTCGGCCGCGTACAGTATCCGAGCGGCCGCGGCGCGCTCCCGCGGCGTCTCGGTACAGTGCGTTCTGAGCAGGTCGCGGTCGGGCGCGTCGCGGAGCAGGGCGAGCCAGACGAGCGCGTGGGTGCGGTCCCAGTAGCCGCCGTTCGCGATCTCGCGGCGGGCCCGCTCGTGGACGCCCAGTGCTCGCCCGAGTCCGGCCAGCGCGTCGGCGTCGCGACCGTCGAGCTCGCGGAGGTACACGTCGAGCAGCGACTCCAGTTCGTCCCGCTCCGCCGCCGAGAGGCCGGCGACCCACTCGTCCCACGCCGGGTCGTCGCGGCCGTAGAGCCGGTCGAGGAGCTCCGACCGCAGCGCGGCGCGCATCGGGACGCGACGTCGACGTCGCCGGGCCGCGAGAAGCGAGTACCCGAGCGTGAGGACCGCGGCCGCGAACAGCAGCGAGCCGAGCACGACGACGGCGAGCGAGAGCGTCCCCGACTGAGGACCCGCGAGCGGACCGTACACGGACGTCGCCGTAGTCGGGGCCGCGAGCGGCACGGTTACGCCTCGACCAGTCGGTCTATCCGGGCCAGCAGTTCGTTCGGGCTGAACGGCTTCGTGAGATACTCGTCGGCGCCGGAGTCGAGCCCCTTCAACACGTCGGCCTCTTGGCCGCGCGAGGTGAGCATCACGACGGGGACCTCGGGGTCGACCGCGAGCTCGCCGCGCCGGATCGTCCGCAGCAGCTGAGTACCCTTCATCCGCGGCATCATCACGTCGAGGACGACCACGTCGGGGGCGGCGTCGGCCTCGTCTAACGCCTGCCGGCACTCCTCGCCGTCGAGACACACCGTTAGGTCGTACCCCGCGTTCGACAGTTTGTACTGGAGGATCGACCGGATCGTCTCGTCGTCGTCCGCGATGACGGCCGATTTAGCCACGTCAGAAATACGTTCGGTTGGCCACTTTACTTTTCGGCACCGACGCTCGGTCCCGCGAACGATTTAAATCGCGGCGGACGGACCGTTCCCGTATGGGAAGCGAATCCGTGACCGCGGTGATCCTCGCCGCGGGCGAGGGACGGCGCCTGACGCCGCTGACGAACCGGCGGCCGAAGCCGATGGTGCCGGTGGCGAACCGGCCCCTGCTCGAACACGTGGTCGAGGCGATCACGGCGACGGCGATCGACCGGATCGTCCTCGTCGTCGGCTACGAGCAGGAGCGCATCCGGAACCACTTCGGCGACGGCGACGACTGGGGGGTGACGATCGAGTACGTCGAGCAGTCGACCCAGCTGGGAACCGGCCACGCCGTGTTACAGGCCGAGCCGGTCGTCGACGGCCCGTTCGTCGTGCTCAACGGCGATCGGATCGTCGACCCCGCCGTCGTCTCGCAGGTCCGCGACCGGGCGATCGACGACGACCTCCCCGCGATGGCCGTCACGACCGCCGCGAACCCGCGCCAGTACGGCGTGGTGACGCTCGACGGCGACCGCGTGACTGACATCGACGAGAAGCCGGAGGGGGCCGTCGAGACGAACCAGATCAACGCCGGCGTCTACGCCTTCTCCCCGGCCGTCTTCGACGCGATCCGCGAGACGCACGTGGCCGGCGAGCTGGCGATCACGGCGACGCTCGACGACCTCGCCGCGACCGAAACGCTGTCCGCCGTCCGGTACGACGGCCGCTGGCTCGACGTGTCGAACCTGTGGGACCTCCTGACCGTGAACGCGGCACTGATCGGCGATTCCGGGGCGTCGGACGCCGACGGTCCCACCTTCGGCGACTCGGTGACCGTCGCCGACGACGCAGCGCTCGCGGGCAACGTCCGCGTGGGCCCGAACGTGACGATCGGCGGCAGCACCGCGGTCGGCAGTAACGCGACCGTCGAGGCGGGCGCGGTCGTGGAGAACGCCGTGATCTTCCCCGACGCCGTGATCGGCGCCGGGGCGGTGGTCAGGGACGCGATCGTCGCCGGCAACGCCCGGATCGGTCCGAACGCGACGGTCGCCGGCGGCCCGGCGACGGTCGTCGTGGGCGACGCCGTCCACCGCGGCGTTGAGCTCGGCGGCGTGGTCGGCGACAACGCCACCGTCGGGAGCGGCGCGACGCTCGCCGACGGCGCGGTCGTCGGCGACGACGTCACCGCCGACGCGGGGGTCGTGATCGACGGGCGGATCGAGTCGGGCGCGGTCGTTCGGAGGGGATAACGATGTGTGGAATCACCGGCTACATCGGCGACGGTATCGCGCTGGACGACGGAGAGTCGGCCGCGAACGACGGGGCGACCGGCGACGCCGCGGGCGACGGGGGCGGGTTCGCCCGCGTGGGCGACATCGTCCACGAGGGGCTCCGCAATCTAGAGTACCGCGGCTACGACTCGGCGGGGGTCGCGCTCGTCGGCGAGGCGAGCGGGCTCACCGTCGCGAAGCGGTCGGGCGAGGTCGACAACCTCACCGTCCCCAACGTGCCCGACGCGACGCTCGGCGTCGGCCACACGCGCTGGAGCACACACGGCCCGCCGACGGACGCCAACGCCCACCCGCACACGGACTGTACGGGTGATGTCGCGGTCGTCCACAATGGGATCGTTGAGAACCACGAGGCGCTCAAAGCCGAACTGGCTGACCACGAGTTCACGAGCGACACCGACACCGAGGTCATCCCCCACCTGATCGAGGAGGAACTCGCTGCGCAGCGCGGCGAGGGCGACCTCCTCAACGCAGTCCGCGCCGTCGAGGACCGCTTAGAGGGAAGCTACGCGATCTGCGCGGTCCGCGAAGGGGAAGACGAAATCGTCGTCGCGCGCCGCGGGAGCCCGCTCGTGTTAGGTCGCGACGACGACGCGACGTTCGTCGCCAGTGACGTGACGGCCTTCTTGGAGCACACTCGCGACGTGACGTATCTCGAGGACGGCGACGTGGCGGCGCTGTCGGCCGACGGCGTCGAAATATACGCCGACGGCGAGTCCGTCGACCGCGGCACCGAGACGGTCACCTGGGAGGCCGACGCCGCCGAGAAGGGCGGCTACGAGCACTACATGCGTAAGGAGATTCACGAGCAGCCGGAGGCGCTCCGGCAGACCATCGCGGGCCGGCTCGACGTCGACGGCGGCGGCGTCGATCTGGACGTCTCCTTCCCGCCGGGCTTCCTCGCGGACCTCGAAGAGATCCAGATCGTTGCCTGCGGCACCTCAAACTACGCCGGGCGGTACGCCGCGCGGCTGTTCGAGGAGCTCTCGGGGGTGCGCGCGACCGTCGAAATCGCCAGCGAGTACGAGTTCGGCGCCGGGCGCAGTCCGGACCGGACGCTCGTGGTCGCGGTGACACAGAGCGGTGAGACCGCGGACACGCTCGGCGCGGTCCGGCGCGCGAACGCCGCCGGCGCGCGGACGTTCGCCGTGACGAACACCCTCGGCAGTACCGTCACACGCGAGGTCGACGATACCGCGTTCATCCGCGCCGGCCCGGAGATCGGCGTCGCGGCGACGAAGACGTTCGCCTCGCAGGTGGCGACGCTGACGATGCTCGCGGTGGCGATCGGCCGCGAGCGCGGGGCCTTGGCCGCCGCCGACGCGCGGCCCGTGCTGGAGGGGCTCCGCGACCTCCCCGGCGCGGTCCAGCAGGTGCTTGACAACGAGGACGCGGTGCGCGAGGCCGCGACCGAGTACGGCGACAGCGGGGCGTTCTTCTTCGTCGGGCGGCAGCTCGGTGTGCCCGTCGCCCTGGAGGGCGCGCTGAAACTCAAGGAGATCTCCTACGACCACGCAGAGGGGTTCGCCGCCGGCGAGCTCAAACACGGCCCACTCGCGCTGGTGACGCCCGACACGCCTGTGCTGGCCGTCCTGACCGACGGCGCGCGCGCCGACGAGACGATGAACAACGTGACCGAGGCGCAGACGCGCGGCGCGCCCGCGATCGGGTGTGTGTCCGCTGGCGAGGAGTACGCCACGCTGGACGTCTCGCTGCCGGTTCCGGACGTGGGGCTCGTCGAGCCGCTCGTCGCGAACGTCTACCTCCAGCTGTTCGCGTACCACGTGGCCAACGACAAGGGTCGGTCGATCGACAAGCCGCGCAACCTCGCGAAGAGCGTGACGGTGGAGTAGTCGAACAGCATTCCGGCTCTTACCAGGTCAGCCCTTCATAGATAATCCCGTCGCGGCGCTCGATAATCCGCCGCCCGTCGACGACGATCGGGGTCGCCATCGCGTCGAACTCCTCGTCGAGCGCGGCGAACTCGTCCCAGTCCGTGACGATGACTGCGCCGTCGGCGCCCTCAAGCGCCGCCGCGGCCGAGTCGGCGTAGGTCACGTCGTCGACGTAGTCGGGAGCGTTGTCGGCCGCGACCGGATCGTAGGCGGTGACCGTCGCGCCGCGCGCCTGAAGATCGCGGATCACCGGAATCGCGCGTGAGTTCCGCATGTCGTCGGTGCCGGGCTTGAACGCGAGGCCGAGGACGGCAATCTGTGCGCCCTCGAACTCCCCGTCGAGATGGTCCGCAAGCAGGGCAACTAACCGTTCCGGCTGTCGATTGTTAACATCGATAGCCGCATTGAGGACTGCCGGATCGTAGCCCGTCCCCTCCGCAGCCGAGATTATTGCGCGAACGTCTTTTGGAAAACAACTCCCCCCAAACCCCACGCCGCTCTGAAGGAACTGCTCGCTGATCCGGTCATCCAAACCGATCGCGTCGGCCACCTCGTACGCGTCGACACCCAGCTCTTTACAGATGTTCCCGATGTCGTTGATGAGACTCACCTTTGCCGCGAGGAAACTATTGTTAGCGTATTTGATCATTTCGGCGGTCCGCGTATCGGTCTCGACGACCGGCGCGTCAGCCGCCTCGACGAGCGGGTCGAACACCGATCGCATGTCCTCGAGCGCGCGGTCATCGTCCGCGCCGAGGACGACCTTGTCCGGATTGAGGAAGTCATGGACAGCCGTGCCTTCGCGCAGGAACTCCGGATTCATCCCGACGCCGAAGTCCTCGCCGGCGGTCTTGCCGCTTTCTACCTCCAGGATCGGCGTGATCGTGTCCGGGGTTGAGCCGGGAACGACTGTGCTCTTCACGACGACGGTGTGCCAGTCAGCCGCGTCGGCGAGCGTCTCGCCAAGTTGGCTGGCTCCCGCTTCCATGATCGACAGGTCGATACTGCCGTCGTCATTCTGCGGGGTCGGGAGACAGAGGAACGTCACCTTGGTGTCGACCACGGCGTCGTAGTCGGTGGTCGCGCGGAGGCGACCGGTGCCCTCAGGCCCGGCGTGTTCGACGATGAGTTCCGAGAGGCCTTCCTCGTGGATCGGGGCCTCGCCGGCGTTGATCGTCTCGACGACCGTCTCGTCGATGTCGATGTTGATCACGTCGTGGCCGAGGTCCGCGAAACACGCCGCGACGGTCGTCCCGACGTAGCCGCTGCCGACGATGGAGATGCGCATCTTTGCCGTCCCTTCGGGAATCACCGATAAGAAACGTGTGATCGGGGGAGCGGCCGTACGGTTAGTCGGGCGACCGTACCGTATTCGTAGAAACGCTTACGAACGACGATCCCCTCGAGCGGTCACCCGATCACGCGGCTGGTACCGGGTCTCACCCGTCCGATCCATCTACCAGTTCCTCTTTCAGGTCAGCCGTCGCCCGCTCGAACTGGTCAGCGAGATACGGCGTCCCCGACTCTATCCGTTCCTCGAGGAAGGCGACGGCGTCCGTGGCTCCGTCGGCCTCTCGGTCTGCGGCCGCCGCGCAGTCGACGTACCCATCGAGCGCTCGCGTGAACGCCCGCGAGAAGTGGTCGTACGCGCCGTCGACACGCTCCATGTTGTCGTCAAGCGACTCGACGAGCGCCCGGTAGACCGCAGCCGCCGACGCGTCACGGCCCTGCTTACGGTACTCGTCCGCGAGATCGAACCACTCCGAGAAGTCGATCGGCTCGAAGACGACGTAGTACTCGGGGTTCGTCTCCTCGAACCGCCGATCGATGGCAGCGCGCAGCTCGTCGACCGACCGCGTCGAGGACTCCCCGAAGCTGGCGAAAAACTGCTCGCGGAGGGCGGCGTCGGTCGCCAACGCCTCGCGAAAGAACTCTCGCAAGGCGTCGGGGTCAGCAGCGTCGAGCGCGGCGTCGAGACGGTCTCCCTCGTCGGCCGGAAGGTCGTTGAGACAGCAGAGCAATACGGCGACGACGTGCTTACATGCTCCCGGTCCGTCGTACGGACAATTGCACCACGGGTCGAATCCGTCGGCCGCGAAATCGACGCGAACGTCGTACTGGCGGCTCCCGCTCACGACGGCGGTTACGGTAGTGTCGACGCGGTGGATCTCGCGGATACGACCCTCGGTGAGGTAGTTCTCACCGCGCTCGAAGACCGCATCCGTACAGATTTCCCGAATCGCATCCTCGGTCACGCCCATGGTCGCAAGGAATATTCCGTCGCCACCTCGAAAAATTTGCGCTTGGATCGCTAGAACCCGTCAGGATCAGCGTCGTTGCGGATCTTCAGGACAGCGGGCAGCGACTCGATGGCCTACACGGCGTGTAAATCGGTGCGACCGCCCGCGCACAGTATGGATCGGTTCTGACGGCGAACATCGATCACTTCGAGCGTCTCGAGAACATGCGGGTGATCGACTGGACTACGACTACGTTTTGGCGCGTGGCAGCTGGGACTGAAAGAGTCCATTTCGTTTGTCTTTGCCGAGTGTCACAGAGAGAGCCGTGTCAGCTTCATGGCGTTTTTCGAGGGCAATCTCCGGATCGAGATCGGCTTGGTACCCGCAGTACCAAACACCATCTTTGTTGTGGGTAAGTCTGCTTGGCAGCGATACTATGGCTCTCGGACACCCCTCGTTTCGTCTGTTCTCCGGTATAGAACTAGTATGATTCGATCGAAGTCGGCCAGCATGGGAAGAACAAGCTAGATACACCCAGTTTTACAAGTGAAACTGGGACGAGTGGACCTGAAGAACTAACTTCACTTACAAAGGTGAAGTGTCTCTCGGCTTTTGACAGCGTGTCACCCAAGAGTGAGAGAGTACGTTTCGTCTGTCTTTGTGAGTAGCTTTTTGCTGTCATCCCGCTATCGCTGTCACAGACAGACGAAACGTACTCTCTATTGTGGGGACGGGGAGAGTACTTTACTTTTAAAGACTACAACACTCTACCGCCGGTCGATAGTGATCTCGAGGTCTCGAACACCCCTCATTTCGTCTGTTCTGTTCTCTACAATGAGTGGTGGCTCTGTCTCATTCGAATCACACCCCTCGTTTCGTCTGTTCTGTTCTCTACAATGAGTGGTGGCTCTGTCTCATTCGAATCACACCCCTCGTTTCGTCTGTTCTTCGGTTTAAACAGCTACGGCTGATTCTCAATCGACTCGCGCGTCTCCAAGATAATGTCGGGATCTAACGCGAGTTCGTATCGGTAGTGAACACCACCTGCGCGTCCTTCGTTCTGTTCGGTTCGTTCGAGAAACCCGAGCATCGTGAGATCCGCGAGATGGTTCTGGATACTTTTTAATGTAGTCAGCGGATCGTGATCCCAGTTTCGTGCGACGCGTTCGTACGCCGCCTGAATCTCTTTTGACCGTGCAGGAATATCCTCGTTCACTTCGATCCGTGCGAGCGACTCTAAGATGAGCTGCCCGTGCATGGTCTGGTCGCGCAGCTTGTCTTGGACACGGCCTCGCTGGACACGCGCCGCAGCCACCTCGATATGGTCGTCGGTGATCGCCGTCGCTCCCTGTTCTTCAGCGACATCGCCGCCCTCGCGGAGGAGGTCAATCGCCTGCCGTGCGCTTCCGGTATCTTTCGCGGCCTTCGCGGCTGCGAGCCTAATAGCGGAGTCTTCACATGCTCCATCAACAAGTGCCTTCTCAGCTCTAGCGGTGAGGATCGACTGGAGTTCATCTGCGTCGTACGGCGAAAAGGCCAGTTCCTTCTCCATCAGCGTGTCTTTGACTTTGGGACTCAGTGACGAGCGAAACGTGTAATTATTGCTGATCCCGATCACGCCGACTCGCGCCGCGTTGAGGTGGTCATTCGCTCGTGCACGAGGGAGTTCGTACAGTAACGAATCAGGATCAGAAAGGTGGTCGATCTCGTCCAGAATGAATAGAAACGTGCCACCACGCGACTCCATTTCCTCGTACAACGTTTCGAGGGCGTGCGACGTCGAGAGGCCGGTTTCCGGAAATTTCTCTCCGGCATCTCCACGGAGACTATTTATAAGCGATCGAACCGTTCTGTACACGCTGTCGTCGTTACAGTTCCGGAAATGAACGTGGAGTTCCTCGGCTTCATCCCGCCGCTTTACTTCCGTCTGGAGGGCGCTCATCATGTACTCCGTGACCGCCGTCTTCCCGACACCGGTTTTCCCATAAATGAACACGTTTGCGGGATTTCGGCCGAAAAGCACGTCTTTGAGTGCCGATCGATACGCGTCAATTTCATCGTCTCGTTCGACGATAACGTCCGGACGATACTCCTCCGAGAGAATAGATTTGTCCTCAAAAAGGGTTTCAGTCATCTCCGTGAAGAGATCTTCAGACATTGTTGATATTCTGAGTAACACTACTTACTAACTTAAGAGTGACGTTTGTCTGTTTACTGTGTTTCGTCTGTTTTCTCGATACAGCCGGAGGGAGGATCAGTACCCGAACTCCGTGATACAGAACAGACGAAATGAGGGGTGAGGTTGATCGCCACCAGTGATGCACCCCATCGCCCTACTGCGAGAACAGACGAAATGAGGGGTGTCTGCCCGACATGCCCCGACCCTCGGTTACTAACACGGAAACAGACGAATTGGCATCTTCTCCGCCCTGAAGGCGGGGTTTTATAGTAGTCGGTAGAACTTTTTACTCAGAGATATATGTTGCCTGTAATGGATCACCTCAACGAGATCTCCGTCGAAGAACTCCAAGAGGCGCTTGACAATGTTGATGGAAACAAGCCGACTCAACGGCTGTTAGCTGCGATCGCGTACAAAAACGGCGTCACGCAAACCGAACTTGCCGAGTGGTACGACACAGAGCGAAAAACGATCTATAACTGGCTCAACCGACTCGATACCGACGAACCGCTTGAACAAGCTGTTACAGATGCTCACCGATCTGGTCGGAAACGAAAACTCTCAGAAAAACAGCAATAAGAGTTTGAACAAACAGTCCACGAATCACCCGAAGAGATCGGCGTTGACGCGCCGGCGTGGACGCCGGCGCTCGCACAAGAATATCTTGAAGAAACGTACGGCGTCGACTACTCAATCCCAAGCTGCCGGCGGTTATTGAAAGAAGCGGGATTGAGTTATCAAAAACCACGCCGTTCAGCGTCTGAATCCGACGAAGACGAGCAAGATGAGTTTTACGACGAGATTAAAAAAAGCGGCGCGAAATGGACGCCACAGTAGTCTGTATTGATCAAACCAAGAAATCTGTCCAAGTTGAGCCGCGTGCCGCGTGGTTTCCGCGCGGCACGCGGCCTTCTGTCGAATTATCTGGTCAACGGGACTGGACGTGTCTGCTGGGCGCGATCACCGAAAACGGTGATCGCTTCTTCTCTCGATTTACAGAGTACATTACCGCTGATCACGCAAAACATTTCATTTTAGCACTATGTAAAGAATTTGAAGATGATTTGATTGTCGTTCTCGATGGAGCACCGTATTTTCAGGCATCGGCCGTCACGGACCTCGTGGCCCGTGACGACCTCGCCTTTGTGACGCTCCCATCATATTCGCCGGAACTGAATCCTGTCGAGGAATGCTGGAGACAGCTCCAAGCAGCTCTCAGCAACCGCTTTTTCGACTCACTCGACGAACTTACAACAGCAATCGACAGTGCTCTTGATCAACTCTCGATTCCAAAAGTGAGTAATTATTTCTAGCAACTACTATAGCCTTGTAAGTTCCATACTCTGCTCGACCTCGTAGCCGACGACGGTGAGTTCGGTGGCTTCCGAGTCGATCAGGCTCTCGAAGACATCCTCTATCAGGGACGTTCCGATACCTTCGACGAGCGCCTTCGGCTTGTCTTCCGTGAGGGCTGGAGGCGCGTACTCTTGCTCGCGGCGAGGACGACTGCTTGCATGGGTGCGAGGTCTGACCGTTCTCCAAACGTCCACATGCGGCGCAACATGTATTGTGTGTGAGCTTGGACTGCTGCGTATGGCGACTGAAGGAACTCCCGAGGAAACCAAGGTCAGCGATCGGGGTATGGTCACGATCCCGGCGGACCTCCGTCGACGTCTTGACATCGAGCCCGGCGACAAACTCCGGTGGAACGTTGATGAAAAAGGGAACCTCTCTGTGGAGATCGTCAAGCAGTGGTACGGCTCGTTCGACGACTTCGATCCAGTCTCGATGGAGGGCGGTGGGTCTGAAACCCATGACCTCGCAGGTCACGAGGACGATCCCGTCTTCTCGGAGACCAACTGATGACTATCCTACTGTTCGGTTCGATCGCTTGCCATCGTTAGCGCCGTACTCGAGGATGACGTCGACATCAGCGATCGGTTTACGGTCGACGGGGTGCCAGGCACTATCGGTCCATTTATCGACGACACGCCACCACCCCGGGCCGTCGTGACGTTCAACGAACCGTATTCGGTAGCGTCCGGAGTCTTCGAGTGTGTACTCGATGGTGGCTTCCTGGATATCTGCTGGCTGTTCACGGTGGCCGCCGTCACTCCAGATTGCGTCCGCGTTGAACTCGTCATTGGAGTCAGTGACGTCTCGTTCGTATCGGAGATACGACGTACTCCGGGGGGTGCCGTCGTCGTCTCCGTAACGCCACGCAGCTTCTTTTGCTGTCAGCTGTGGCGTCTCGGCGTATTCTTTCCGGTGGGCGTTCCACGCATGCCGATCCGAGATTGGGAGCTGGCGGTGCCACTGCCGGTACGGCGGCTCGTCTACCCGGTGGATATGGACATGACAACTCTGACACAGCGGGATGGCGTTCGCGACTCGATCATCTGTATCGTCGCCGTTGAGATGGTGTAACGAGAGTTTGTCCTGTTGTCCCCCGCCGACAGCCGCTTGGAGCCAGCCTTCCGGCGACCGCCCGCAGATCAAACACTCACGGCCCCATGCATCATACACTGCTTGTCGGAATTCGTCTGTCATCGTGATCGAGCTGGTGAGCCGTTCAGATGTGAGCCCCACACGGTACCGGTCGCGTTGGTTGATGTCGATTCAGGTGTCCATAGCACGCCCGAAATCGACAAACGAGATACGGAGCACTCGCTGTCAATTTGAGGCGTGACTCGTTGGGTGTTCCAACTCATTACACTGAGGGGGCGAACGGGAGGCTTTGCTTCCCCTTTCTTTCGCCCTCTCACTTTCACCGAGGGATACAAACAGATCGGCTGGACCGATCTCGAAATACGGGATATCCACCTATATATAGAGATCAGGCTGATACCTCCAGCTCTAGGTGGAAGTACAGTCCATCGAGTTCGTCTCTTTCTTTTTGGCCGATCAGAAGAGAACACTCACTGTACTATACTCACAGATAGTCGAAAAATACCACTCAAATTAGGGTACTCCAGCGGTACTTCTAGTATGTGTTAAGCTTATACTTAGTGTGAGAAGGGTGAGTACCATTCCACGCTAAATCCCATGACGGGGTGGTTCACACACTATCTGTGACCGATTGAATATAAGAATAACAACCCCCTTACCGGAACTGAGTGTGAGAAAGCCACCAAGCCAGCGGGCCACCACGGAGGGAAAAAGAAACAGATCGAACGCACCCAGACACCGCCATCTAGAAAACCCTCCCACTAGCGTCGGCGACGGCGTCCGTACAGGCTGACGGGATCGACACCCGTAGAAACGACCCCACGACTGTACTGCGACGCAAGGATAGACATCCCACCTGACGGGCCCCCGCTCTCACGAACGGACTGGGTAATCGAATCCCCGTGCTCCCAAAGCGGTCCTGACTCAGAGAGACCGATTGGACGCATGACACAGACGCATCGATGATGGTGGCGGCGTGTTCACCAATCCTGGCTTGCGAAGGGCATTCACACCGATCTGAGAACCACCGTGGTGTTACTTTTTTTGCTGCGTGTTGAGATACTGCGACGACCCTCGATCTCCCCTCCGATTACCGACATCGGCTATCCGTTCACTAGGGGGTGGGTGCACCAACAACTGCGGTTTAGATCAGCGAAATACTCAGATTTTATAGATACGGGATCGAGACTCAGAACTTTCCTGAAGAGCGCGGGTGAAACCCGAATCGGATCTGCGTTGGCGCCCGCCAGCATCTACCATTGGTTGTGTTGGTTGTCCCTTTTTGGTTTTGATATCACATCTCAGATATATAGTGCGACAGCAGGTGGATTCCTTTGGCTGGTTGGTCATTGTTATTCTTATATCCAATCGGTTCCAGCTAGGATGACTCGCTGTCGTCTTGCGGTTTAGTGTTCTGTAGGGTGACGCGTGTACACCCTACTCTGTCGTAGATTCACCCTAGTATATGGAGGCCTCACAGTAGTATGTCCAGCTGATCGTCTCCGAAAGAGAATATGTTTCTGCTGTCTGGACCCTCGCTGTCGTCGCAGTTGTCACCAAGCGCTGTCTAAGCCAATAGTCGATCCACAAGACGACGATTCGATGACGGCAATATCAACACGACTCAGAATATTGATATCCTGCCTTCAGCTGATCGAGAATCTCGACAAACGCGGCAGCGATTCCGATCGAGAACATCGCCCAGAGGACACCGGCGACGGGGAGTGTCACAGTTCCGTCAGCGATCGTGATCAGTCCAACGGATAGGGCTGTCAGTGCCACACCGGCGGTGCTGAAGCTCATCCCAGCGCCCCAAGGATTCGAAAGCCGACCACCCGCGAGTTGCGCGGGAATCACTGCTGGTCGATCAGCGGTCTCAGGGAGGGGCCAGACTGTCGTCTTGACGTCGTCTCTTGGGCTCGGATCGTCCATCGTGATCTGATCTCGGATGTCGTCAGGGTGTGTTCGATCAAAGGCTGGGGCGACGTCCCGTTCCGCTGGGAGCCCCAATTTCTTATCTGAGCCGTCTTCGACCTGTTCGAGAATCCCAACCGCAACCAAATTCTTGAATGTCGTCCTGTAGGTGTCTCTCCCTGGTTTTTTTGTATGGTTGAGCTGGAACTTTTTGTGTTGATCAATGAGGGTCTGGAGCCGAAACCACCGTTGATCTGTCGCACCCGTCCGCAGTTGGACTAAATGGAAGGCGGTTATTGGATAGAAACAGTGGTGGCGTTGTCCTTCCGTACGGATGCCTGCTAGGCTCGGAAAGATATCCTTGAGGGCGTGTGTCTCGCTCTGGTCAATTTCATCGAAGACCCAGTCTGGTAAGTGATCGCCCAGATCCTGATCGAGTGCTCGATCAATATTGATAGTGTCTGTAGTCATTAGTTTCTGTACCGCAGTGCGTCGTTTTGAATCTTTTTCTGAAAATGATAGACGTGTGACTAGCCCGCATATGTGTGCTGCGGGTTTTGATCTCGATCGTCTTGAGAACAGACTCTCCATATTTCACAGAAGATTATTTCTATCACTAGATAGTTCTCCGAGAAAATCGGATGTTGTCGTTTTCTCCTTCTGAATATTGACGTATCGGTTCTCTTTGCTCACTAAACTAATGAGTGGTTAGTGTCCTCTATCAATATAAATACATCGACTAATAGAGACTCGTCGATCGGTCGGCGCGGATTATCTTCCTCCCGTCACTCTCTCTAGTCACACGAGAGGGCAACTGCCACACCAACGGACGAACCGAGAGCTCACAACTGACTGCGTCGGCAGACTCTAACGCACCGACACTCCGATATACATGACCAATTACACTGTCGCTTTCCCCCCACGCCGGCTGGCTGCGGCGAGGATGACCCAACTGGCAGCACCGGGGAACACGATCGGCAACGACCAGAACGCCGCGCTCGCGAGAAGGATCGACACCATCACCGACGGACGCCTCGGGCACCGCTAACCGAGCACGGATACACTGTACAGATGTTCAAACGCGTTCCAAACGCGGCTGATCCGCCGGACGCACAGACGCCAGCGATCGCGCGACATGGCGCAGTTCACGCTTGCGAAAGCGGTGTCGACGATCCCTCATACCGGATCTCTACGTCGCTTGCTCTGGCACTATCCCGGGTCCTGACACGCGGACTCGGAGAAACAGGGTATCCGTCGATCGAGCTGCTCGGGCTGACCGGCGTCGAGGTTCCCACTGTCGTGCTCCACGGGAGCGGAACAGAGATGCATAATACGGGGTGGATAGGTCCCGTGTCGACGCCGTCGACACAAGAGCCGAGCGAGGCGTTAGCGGCGATCTGTACCGAGGAGTTCCCGGACTGGTACGGCATCGAAACGGGAACGCTCGTTCTCGATACGGTCGGGCTGGCCGCGGTCCCGACAAGTCGGCTCGTCGTTCGCGAGGGGGCACCTGATGCGGCAACGCTCGATTCGCTACTGCGGACGATTCTCACCCGTAACCACAATCGCAACGTCCCGACGCTCTGTCAGCTGCTCGTCCGTCTCGCAGGAACCGATCAGTATCAGGTGACGGCTCGCGTCGCCGAACTCGGGGTCCCGTGCCGCCCCCTCGGTCGGTACGGGCTGGCGTCGTCGCTGGCGTCGCCGACGCCCTGTCCGATCGATCGCGAAACGCCGTCGGAGATCACCTCTAGTCGGTGTCTGGCGACCGACAGGTGGGAGACCAGCATTGAGTCCGGTCATACTCGGACACCAGGGCTGGCGGCGAGCGACGGACTCACGCCCGCATCGGACGCGGCGGTGACGGCCTTAGAGCTCCGGACCAGCACCCACGAGTTCGCGTCGTTGCTGGCGGGGACGGCGGGAGCGGAACCGTATACATCGCTGGGGGTTGCGCCGACGATGACCCTCTCGGAGCCGGGGTTGGCGGCGCTTGTTGACGTCACGCCGCACTACGAATCCTGCGACTGGCCGGTAGCACCGTCACGGTTCGCGCCGCGGTTCATCCGCGACACGGTCCATTCTGACGCCGCTGGGACGGACAACGAGTCAGTCCTCGCCGGTCCACAACGGCTCATGACGTTGCTTGGCGTCCAAGACGGGAACTCGATTCCCGACTTTGTCGACGGGTGGCTCTCGGAGAGCGGTATTACTCACGAGTCGGTCGCTGACCGCTCACGTGGTGACCCGCACTTTCGGGGACATCCGCATGACCCGGAGGGACCTGTCGTGGTCGCCGACCCGGAGGCCGACCCGACGGAGAATATCCTCACGTCTGCTGGGGGACTCATTATGGCGGCGAATCGGGCGCGCCGATCAGACGCACATCTCCTCGTGATCACGCCCTCAGAGCAGACTGCCGAGTGGGCCAGAGACGTGCTGACAGTCCCTTATCTTCGCCGTCAGGGCGATACCGCGCAGCTGTACACCGTCCCGATGGACATCCAGACAGTACAAGGTGATGTCGTCGTTGCTCCCCGGGAGTCGGACCCCGTCTACTGGACCGTCTCCGATACTGGCCGCCGAGCGGTCTATCAAGCGGATCGGTGTCTCGCGTCGGGGCCGGTGACGGAGCCGATCGCCTCGTACGCCTTCGAGGCGCCGCGGGTGCGCAAGCGCGACGGCTCGCTGTACGTCATGACTCCCGAGGGAGACGTTCGAAAACGGTTCGCCTCTGCCGAGGCTCTCCATGCCGAGTATTTGGGCGTGCCGCGTCCGATCATGCCAGTCCGACCGCTGTTCTGTACGGATGTCACGGTCGCCGCCCGGGATGGCAGTTCTCTCCGTGAACCGCCCGTCCCATTCGGCCAGTTCGAGGGGTCGGATCACCAGCGCCGCCCAGAACATTACAAGCGCGGACTCGTGGAGTTCATCGAGACTTACACGCGACGGACATCGACGCAACCGTCCGCTGACACCAGCACCGCACCGCGGTTCGTCGAGCAGTTCCGGCGTTGGTATGACGGACATTCGACCCGATCACCACCGTCGCGATTGCGCGTTGCTGATCAGATAGATCAGCTCCGGGGGCGCAGCGAGATCACCGACGCCGGGGCATTGACCCGCCATTCGTGGTGGACCCCGGCTGACTCGCTCCCGCTCGCACTCGCACACGGCCACGCTGACGACACAATCGTCGCAGCTGACCACCCGAACACAAACTAACCACTTCATGAACAACACTGAACTCGAATTGATCGATCTGCTAAGCGGGAGTCACCACAGCCTATCACGGCTGGGGGGGCTCCACGCTCTGCGGACATCAGTAGCACGACGTATCGTCCCCGATCGGCGGCACAGCTATCAGGCGTTGCTGTGCCTATCTGTGCTTGCCGTCGTGATACCGACGCAGGAATCCACCATCAGATAATGCAACGAAACCCCAGCAGCCGACTGTATGTTGATAAAAACGGGAATCTTCGGGCGTATCGGCTTGATGCCGTTCGACTGATCTTCCCTGGGATTGCCGACGATACCGACGAGCGGCGCCTCGATGGCCTGCTGCCGTTGGACGATGTCGCCGAAGATATTCTTGACGAGTACGGGATCGACCTGCTTGAGTTGTTGACGTGGCCCGGGAAAGCCCAGCAGGAGTATTTCCTGATCGGCCACAGTAGCCAGGGCAGAGCAGACTCCCGACTTAAGAATCCGGAGGAATCGGAATCAGACACTACCGATGACGCTGATGTGAGTACCACGGACACGCAAACGACGCTCTCAGCCGCAACCGACGGTGGCAACGGTGAAGACGATGCCGACAGTGAGGGTGACACTACGGGATCGTCGGACGGAGAGCCCGACCAACCCGTCTCAGACGGGCGAGACGGAGACCGAGACACGCGGGCTGAGCGCATCAAAGCGATCGTCGACGATCACTACGGTGATAAACTCGGCACTGAGATCTGTACCGTCGATCTCGGCCCCATCGGGAAGATGCCGGTTCCCACAAGTCGGCTGCTCCAACCGGCAAATCTCTCGATCACGTCGCCAGAGGTCTCTCGAAAGTCCGCGACGGCTGACCTCGTTCACGACCTCAACGACGAACGGATTTCGTATCTACACCAGAGTCTGCTGGGGCCGGCCGGGAGTTCGGCGCCGCACGATTATCTCATTACCTCACGACTCGCGCCGTTTGGAACCGGCCACGGGATCGTCACCGAAGACGACCTCACGCGGCATGTTGAGGCGGACAACGACTACCGAATCTCCGATTACGTGCCGGGGCCGTCCACAGATAACTGGGGGCTCCCAATCGAGAAACACAAGCGATACGCGAACAAGCAGACCACACACCCGTCGCAACTCGAACAGCTCGATGAGATGAGCCTCCGCGATGGATCGATCGAAGCACTTGCTGCGGGCGACCCCGAGTTCCGCGCGATGCTTGGTGGGCGCGTCCATAACGACGATCGCTACGAAGAACTCTTCGGGGCCTACGGCCGGATCCCAATTGAGAAATCCGAACTGAAACACTTCTTCGCCGCCCTCCCCACGTATTTCGAGGCGAGTTCGTTTGGCCGACTCACGACCATCGATGAACCAGACTTCTCGACGGAGCAACTCGGGAGCCATGCACCCGGTACGCGTCAGTCCTACGGCACGGATCATCCCGGTGATTCGACAACACTGTCTGACAGCTCTGACGAAGAGTCAGACAGGCACAAAGAGTTGGTCATCGAGCGGATCAAGTTTCTCCTTCGGCACGGTCACAAGATTATAGCCGTGGATCAGGACGTTATCGAGGTTGACCTCTCAGATCCCGATCCAACCGAGTCACAATATCTGAGCGGCGAGTCTCGGCCTGATATTGTGAGCAAAAAAGACGGCGAGATTCTCTTTCATGAGATCGAAGTCGAAAACGACTCGAAGCCGGCAGCGCTGCTCACGAATCTCGCACGGGGCGTCTATCACGATCATCCTGTTCACGTCATCACCGAATCCCAGTCTGAGGCGCAAGGCAAACTGTGGTCGGATCCGCCCACCGCCAAAGATGGTCCTGTCAGTATGGCATTCAAAGACACTGACGAGAGAGGGACAATCATGTACAACCAACAGAAAGATGTCTCGACTGAAGCGTGCTGGTATCTCTTGCCCCGCGATCTCTCCGAATCAACGTGGCGGGTACTACCAACGGATACTGTCCAGTTGGTTGGCAAAGACGGATCCATCCTCGCAGAAGGCGACGCGGAACAGCCGGTTGAGTCGTACGAGTTCCACACGCCCCGCGTGAAAAAAGACGGCAGCGACTGGGTACTGGAGTCGGCCTCCGGCGAGGAACTTCGCCGGCGACGGACAAAAGACGCCGCCACAAGCGGCTACACGTTCGTCTGGAAGCCGCTTATTCCGACGCAGTTCGAGTACCTCGCGAACACGACCGTCGAGTTCCAGTCGGAGAACGGCTTCACGATCTTCGAGAAGCCCCCGCTGTGGGAGCAACCACAGCAAAACGCGTCAATTCGGTACGAAGATGCTGCGAAAGCATTCGTCGAGTTATTCACGATCGAAGACGAAGGCGCCGAGATCCCAATTCCCACGCTTCGCCGGCGGTTCAAAGCCTGGTACACCGAACAGACCGATCTGAAGGAGCCGAATGAGACCTGGTTCGGGCGCGCACTCCGCGCCTACTTCGAGGTTGACGACGAGGACGATCACAACAAGACCCTCGTCGGTCGGACGTTCCGGTTCTCTGAGGGGCTCGAGTCACCGGATCTGTCCTTTATCGAGGACGCCGAGTAGAACCACACCGTTTCCGGAACCCTCCGGAAACCCAGTCAACGGTGTGGGGCGCGCTCTAGGATATCGAAGATGTCGACTGCTTTGTACTCCCGGTTGCGCTGTTGGCCAGTTACCTCGATAATCAAGCCCTCTGTTTCGACTTCTTCGATCGAGTTGTAGGCTGTCTGTCGGCTCACATTAAATCGCTCCGTAATATCGTTCGCAGTGAAGTAGGGAAGCTCGAATAGATTTCACACGAGTTTGTGACTCGTCTTTTGAGCCGAATATTATGTTTCGTACTCTCGGCGAAGTTCGATCAGCTCGAACGTCCGCTCGTAGGAATTGCGGGCTTGATCTTCAATGCCGTCAATAAAGAACGTAATCCAGTCACGCCAGTTGCCCTCTTCGCTGACCGCCCGCATCTTTACAACGTACTCCTGCTTGTTCCGATTGAAATAGGCACTCGGATAGAGATACAGATCGGACAGATAGCTGGCCTCGAGGAGTTGTAACACGATCAAGATGCGTCCAAGGCGCCCATTGACATCTGAACAGGGGTGAATTGTCTCGAAATGGTAATGAGTGATCGCCAGGTCAACTAACGGGTGATACTCGCCCCCTATCTGAATGTACGCCTCCAGTAAGTCCATTAACTCTGTGACGGTACTTGCTGGCGGCGGGACAAACGGCGACTGACTTCGGTGTGGTGACGGAATGTGAACGTCGCTATCTCGCCACTCTCCGACAATTTCACCTTCATTCCGGACCCCTTTGAGAAGTGTTTCATGGAGGGATTTGAGTAGTGCTACCGAGATCGACACTCCGCTTTTGATCGCATCAGCCCCGTCTCTGAGAGCTTGTTCAGCGTTGAGTGCTTGTTGTAAGTCACGACTTACATTCTCGGTGTCGCCGGACTTGCCTCGTGTGTGATACGCGTACACCTCATCCATATCGACATCTGCGCCTTCAATTTCGGCAGTTTCGAGAGCCTCGAGGCTGAGAAGCGACGTGTACAACACCGACGAGAAATCGGTTGTTGGACTGACTCCATCAATGCGACCGAGCGGAAACGTCGCGTCCGATATCGTCGCTGTGAACTCGTCATCGATCTCGATTGGGGATTAGACGGACAACTTCTCTGGAATGTAGTAGGGACGAGGATGTGACTCCCGGTAGTGTCCCGGTGCCTCCGAAAGCAAATATTGCGTTCTCATTTTGAATTAGATTTTGTGTGACGTGTCTTAATCATACTATTTATAAACTAGTTTGAATAGTGGGTGCCATATCTGACACTAAGTGTAACGGGCCGTCGCTCCGCTAGCCCGTACAGGTCACAGGGTCCGATCGTATCCGCTTCCAGTAGTCGTGGAATCGCAGTCTAACGATACTCCTGAGCGATCAAAGTACCATGCTAGGATTCACGGATCTGTACTATAAAACCCAACATGTATGAGCGAATCTAATGATCACACCCCATTCCCGGTCCTTCCTGATACGGACGAGTATACAGTCCTCAGCTTTCTCGTCCGATACAGCGGTGAGCGCTTTACTCCACCTGAGATCGTCGAGCAGACGACTGTTAGTGAACGAGAAATTTCCGAAACGATGGAGTACTTACTCGAACACCAACTCATCTGCCACTCTGCGGAGACCTACTACGTCGATCCAGATCAAGGACCTGAACTCAAACGCAGACTCAAATCAATTGATGCTGTGGTACGTCTGTTTGAATATACACCCGATGATGATATCTATAGTGAAGGAGGGTGGGAGGACCAAGTGGAATCGATACTGTAGTATATTCGGTTCCTCAGCGAAAAGACCCAGATCTAGAGCCCGAGAGTGGAGATCGCACGAGGCATTTTTGAGTCACCGCAGTCGTACTGGTTTCGAACACGGTAGTTTGGTCAGCCACCGTGATCAGTACATTCAGCTTCCCGTTCAGGCCGTGTCGTGATCTCCCGTCTCTTCGTCGAGATACCGCCAATCTTCAGTGTCCAAACGACCTTCGAGATACGCCTCGCCGTCTTCAGTGATCACATAGACCCCATTTCCAAGATGATCGACTAATCCCTCTTCAGCTAATTTCTTACATCTCCGATCCACTTGTTGACGTGAATATCGGATTGGACCTTCTCGCTTCATCTTGGTGGGTGACCCAGATTTATGCTCAGATAGATACTCTAGAATACGGTCATCTGCCGCAGTCATCCAACTACCCGCATATCTCATAGGTCTTTCTGTTGTTCCAAGGTCTATATTACGGTCGGATCGCACTCTTGAGTATTGGTGGCTACTAGAATTGTCGCCGTCATATTAATAAGACAAGAGCGTATGTGATTAATCACGGAACCCAAGTGACGAATCTTCGGCTCGTGAGAAAGTGTAGAAACCCCGACCGCGGTGCTCCAACACCCGGCCGGGACGGGTTCTGTGCAGTAACACAGAACCATGCTAACGCTGGCAACTGCGGGGCTTAAGCCCTGCGAGACGACTGACGGATCGAACAGCAACAGCACCACCTGTCGCCGTTGTACAAACACCGCTGATGGGTACGACGTTGTCGTCGATGGCCCACTCTGTACGACATGCGCTGAAACACGCAGTGTCGACGAAGAGACCGTGGAGGGGGACGATGCCTAACTCCCACGCCGAAAGCGACACCGCACATCCACTCGCCGGTCTCTCAGCCACCCACCGCGACCTGCTCTGGCTACTCTCACAGACTGGCCCGAGTGAACTCCCTCCACTCCGGCAAGCACTCGCCGACTACTACACCGACGGTATCGATCGAACCCACTGCTGTGACACACTTGAGGCTCTCAGAGAACGCGACCTCATTGCCAAACAGACCTACGACACCACCACGTACCGGCTCACCGAGTCGGCTCGACGCGCACTGTCTGCCCGGCAAGCGTGGCAGGCTGGCAATCTTTCCACCACGGAGAGGGAGGACGAATGACGCGGCCCACCGCCGACAGGACAGTCGCAGATCGCCAGCAACTCGCACGCATCTCACTCGATACCGACAACCTGATCTGCCAAGTGTGCGGGCAACCGCTTCAGGAGGGTGCCGACGTCACCGCCTACGCCTACCGAGCGGCAGGTGACCCCGCGTACGAAATCGGCTACGTCATGTGCGGAGGCGACGGTCACGAACATCCGACCGTCTTCACCCGCGGGGTTCGCGAGGAGGTTCTCATAGGTCACATCGGAACCTGTGCTGACGTGCGTACCCAGTCGACGACGTACATCCTCCTCGATCCAACCGTTGTCGTCAGGAGTCCGGCAAGGAGCTCGGAGCCGCACGTCCAGTCGGCCGCTCCAACACCCCGCACCCCAATCCACCCACCACAGCAGGAGCCAACGCCGTTGCTTACTGCCGTTCGCGAGCACGCCCGCTCTGATGGTGGTACGCCACGTGGAGGATCGGAATGATCCTGGCCGCTGTCGCCCACCAGCACATTCGTCGGTGATCGCTCGTGGGACCACGCCAGCCTGCGGGTCGTGAGCGGGGGATCCGGCTCATTAGCCATGAGACGGAGCGTTCCACCGAGGGACCCGTCTGTTCAGCGGTCTCGCCGCGGCTGACCGAGTGGGTTCCACAGCTACTCAGTGAGCTCCACCCGCACACCGAACGGACGATCCGTACCTCCGCTACCGACACAGATCCGTGACGCGCAAGTACACAAATCCTCTCGGAAAACTGCCCAGCGTGGCAGGATCTCGACCAGCCGTGGACCGATGATGTCGCCGAAGGCGTCGCGTACACCCGCGCGGTCACGGCACTCGCGCTCACCTATGAGGATGACCCCGTCAAGGAATGCTCATCGCATCACCGCCACCGACATGACGAGCTGGCTGACACCGTCACCACCATCGGGACGGGCCGTGGCCCAGTCAATGCCGGTCTCGGCGCACTCGCGAAGGGACCGGTCGCAGTACACCGCGAACTCGCCGACCAGCCTCGCGTCCTCACACTCTTGTTGGACGGCGAGGCGTGGACCACGCTCACGGGTCGACGCACGGGCGTCCGCGCAGTCGCGGCGATCACCGTGCTCGCCGACGGATTCAATGTGAGACTCGTCGCCTCGCCCGCCGTGCGACGACACCTCGCCAAGCGGTATCCTGAGTGGACCGGGATTCACCTCGGTCTTACTGAGCGCCGGGATCGGTCCCTACAGGGTAGGCGTTCCACGCAGTGTACTCCCACCGAGACCACGGTCGATACGGTTTGGGAGGCGATCTGTGATCTCGATAGCGAGCCGGGAAAACGACGCCTCCTCAGCAATCTCAAGCGCGCCAACGGTCGAGCCTATCGCGACCTCGCTCACGACGACGCGATCGATATCGCTCACGGCACCGTCAGCCGGTACGTCCTCGACCTCGAAGCGCGCGGCCTTGCGAGTGTCGACAGTCGCGGCCAGCACAACACCGTCCGGCTCACCGATCTGGGCCACTTGGCCGTCCAAGAGTGCCTCGACGGCGACTCTGCCCTCGTTCACCCGAATCAGCCTCGACTCGATGGGGGTCTTACTGTAACCCCTCACGAACTCACAAGTACAGTGTCGTCCCACCGGAGGGGACCAGAAGTGACTCCCAGTAGCGACGAGTGGCTGGCGACGACCGGCGACCCAGACGCGGACGCTGACTACGTCCAGTAGCTCACCGGCCCGGAGCGCACCTGCGACCACCGGCTTCACGAGCGATTCGCCACCGTCGCCACTGACGACGCGCTCACGCTCGTCGACGACCAGCCGCACTCGTTCGACGACGGCCGTGTCGCGTACCTCAGTCACAGAAACGGTGAGACGCTCATCGTCCTCTAGTGGGGCGGGCCCCTCGCCACTTTGGGACGTCTCGCGGGCACCTTACTGGGCGAGAAGGCACTCTCGACAATTCTGACGCCCTCGCGACTCGGCCACGAATTCGACGCGATCGATGAAGGCACCCACGAGTATCCCACCGACCGCATCCTCCGCCGGGGCCACCAAGTCGGGTGGTACAGCGACGAGGAAACCACCTACGGGGCGTGGCGCGATCGGATCACGACCGTTCGCGACCGCCTCCTTGAACGAGTCGCCGCGCTCATAGGGAGTGATGACACCGCCGCGCGCAGCGAACTGTTTGAAGATCTCCACAGCCTCATCGCCTCGGCGACGCAGCTGTACCACGCGGTCGGCATCGATCTCACAACGACGATCAGGATCTCCGACACCGACGCGCTCGCTCGCAACGAGACTCGGCGTGCGGACCTCTGTGGGTTCCTCGCCAAAACGGCGCCCAAACAGTCCGTCTACGGGATCCACTCTGGGTACCGGATGCTGTTCGAAGACCGGCCCGCAAAGCTGTGCCGGCGGCTCCCCTCCGAAATCGATCGCAACGCGACGATGGATCTCACGATGTCGTGGGTGCTCACCGGTCCGACGGTCACTGAGCTCCGCGACGAGATCGCTGACACCCTCTCGACAGAGCTCACGACGGTCCGCGAGGCGATCGCCGATGGCACCGAAGCCGCACCGACTCTCGAGATTCCGGTCGTCGACGGGATGACCTACCCCGCCATCCGGCGGGTGATCGACGAAATTGCGATGAGCCACAGTGTTCAGTAGACCGCCCGCGAGCGCCAGCGGCTAGTTCGGGTGTGTCTGCGCTCGTTCGGCCTGTCGGACACGACCCCAAGAGCGTGTCCGTACGACGTTGTAGCGAGCCTCCTGCGAGCGCTGAACGAGTCTCGGACGCCGATGTGTCTCGACGTGGAACGGGCGGCGGCCACGCTCCCGCCCACGCGCTTCCGGCCCGATCTCACGCCGACGGCCACCACCCTGTACGCCGCCCTGCTTCGCGCCGGCCGGCCGCTCGGTCGGACCGACCTGATCGAGCGAGCCGGCATCTCGGCGAATAGCTACGATCGCCGTCTGAGTGCCGTCCGCAATCTCGGTCGAGTGGTTGCCGTCCAGGTGGATGGCCACCGCCGGTGGAGCACCGGCGACGCGGCGCCAGCGCCGGTCGGTCACTCACGCTCCACCAGCAAGGGGTTCATACAGGGCAGGGGCAGCTCCACCTCGACGCCGCTGGTGCCGTCTCGGCGGCCAGCTACTCTTGTGGAAGTCCGTGGTGTTCAGACGGAGCTCCAGCCACGAAGGCATACGTCGCTTCCGGCGGGTCAAAACTGGCACCCATGGGCAGTCGCGAGCGTTCACCCCGACCAGCCGTCGCGAGTCGCACAGATCGCTCACCACTCCCTCGAACATCCAATGACGAACCCACCCACCTCGACGACAGTCGCATCGACGACAAACGCACAGCCGACGACGAGCGAGGATCCGCAATGAGCGGCCCGGCGATCGACCTCGAGACAACGCTCGGCGCGCGGCGAGAACCGTTCGTCCGGGAGTTGCGTGATCGGCTGCTGCTGTTGCACCGTCGAAGCTCCCTCGACATCGAGGCGCCGGTGTTCTCTGGAGCAAGCTACGGCCCGTGTTACCTCCCCGATCGGACGGGCAACAGCGAGGACGTCGGCGCCCGTGACAACGACTACGAGATTAGGTGAAAATGGTCCCTAAAGGGTTGTGTAACCGTCGATATTCATTTTTTCACCAGTATCGTGAAACAGTATTTTTAGCATGGGGATCTATGAATGTGTCGACCGATCGGCGATGTTCGATCCGTCATAACCCGCATGTGTTTATGGCCTGATCCTTCGAGTGCCGATGAACGGCAAGCACACAGCTGAGACAGTCGAAAAGTACGCGGCCCGGAAGTCCCTCACACGGACTATGCGGGAGATGTCGAAAGAACCGCACACCGTATCGCACGTTACCGGATCGGAAATTACCACGACCGCGCTCGAAGACGATGGAGTCGATCACATCGAGAGTCTGCTTGAGAGGACAGAGGTGTGGCGGATCGAACCCTGCCTCAACGATATCACGGCGGCCGTCGAGATCGCTGAGACGGTCGTCGCTCATCCAGACACGATCAACACGGAGGTGCGGATCTGCTACGCAGACGATGACACGATCCGCGACCTCCAGCTCTTGGAGACGGACGGCTCACAGAGAGAGGCATATGAGACTGCCGTCGCACAGTTCATCTCCGTGTTCACCGAGCACGCGGAGGGGGAGTCACTCAGTATTGACGAGCTGTCCGACGGCCTGAATCGCTGGTATTCGAACCTGACTGGCAACTCAATCGGTCCGTCGTGGATTAGTCGATCGCTTCTAAGTCTCGATATCGAGGTGAGCGACCTTGCGATCTCCGATCGGCGTTGGGCCGACGGTGCCCAGATATTGACGTCCGTCCGGCGCCCAACAGGAGATTCTGAACCTCTCGACGCGGCGGCTATATATGTACGACAGGGATGACCCTATCTTCAGTACCGATCGAGAAACGCAGCGAATTCGCGGGCCGGCGATCGGAATCCCGCCTCGTCGATCCAGCGTTTGAAGTGCGTATCTGCGGTCTCCGCATCGAGGTCGCCTGACTCGATGGCCCGGATGAGAACGCCGGTCGACCCGGTCACCGCCACTTCGCGTCGGCTCGCGATCTCGCGTGCGTCGCCATCGTCGGTGACTATCGTGCCGTCGCTCGCGTCGGCGACCGCCAGCGCTTGCGTCTCTCCCGGATCGAGGGTCTCACGCAGTTCCGCTTCGATACGCGCCGCCGCGAGTGACGGCGCAACGACCGGGACGGTTGCGTCGAGGGCCGTGAGGGCCGTGTCGAGATACGGGTGCGTTTCGACCCCCGATTCGAACTCTCGTTCGACGGCAGCAACGGTGACGACGCGGGGAAGGCTCGCGAGGAGGTCGAGTTTCCATCGACGCTGCGTATCACCTCGCTCCCAGCTGAACAGGCGCAGGCGGCGGCAGTAAATCGCGCTGAACAGTGGGAACAGGGCGATGATATCCCACACGTCGTCAACTTCGAAGATCGTGCTCGGCTTCGTCAGCTTCTCACGGATCGGCAGATGGAGCTACTCGAAGAGGTGATGGAGCGACCACCGGAGAGCATCCGTTCACCGGCCGACCGACTCGATCGTGACGTACACGATGTTCACGACGATCTCAACCTGCTGGCTGAGTACGACATCATCCACTTCGAAGAGGGGGGTCGTGCGAAGAAACCGTATGTCCCGTACGACACGGTCCGGCTTGAGTTTGAGTTTGGCCTGCCGCGCGATGAAGGGTCAGGCTCGGCCGCATCCGCGTGAGCTGTAAGTTGTTTCAGGAGATATGCTCTGAGAGTCCTGTTTATAAGCCCGGTGGGGGTGGCGGGCTGACAAGAAAATCCCGCTATGTGATGAGCGACCATACAGAACAGACGCCGGACAGCGGCGTCAACAATGAAAAGCAAGATGACGAACCGTTCGCGATCGAGTACACGCCTACACGCGCAGGTCGATGTCGAACACGATTTGAACCACGCTCGGACGGCCCGGGCTGGTGGCGGATCGAAGACAAGTGGACCGGCTGTACGTGGCGGCCGGTCGGCCGTGAACCAGTTGAGGATATCTGTCTCCACGACGGACGGGTCAGCGATCTGGGGGGTTCGAGTGAAGCAACTACAGACCGTCGTGATGAGTGACGAGACGTACGACGGACCCGGCGAGGGGTCGGAACTCTCACTGCTCCGCGATGATGACGTGTTCTACTTGCTGAGCCATCATCGCAAGCGGGCCGTCTTGTTGCTACTTGCGGCTGCCCCGCATTCGCGGGTTCATCTACAACAAGTGGCCCAGACGCTCACCGCGCTTGAGGAGGACTGTACACTAGATCAGGTAGACGGCCGTCAGTTCGGTATCGGTGGCGAGCTCACTCTCCAGTTGGCTCTTCATCGCGATCGTCCGAGAGGCGCTCCCAGATCTCAGTACAGCCCGCTCCATCAGGAATGTCAGCGAGGTGAGCGTCATCTTCTTCAGAGGGCGTCTGGTTACTCATCTTCTGAGTAACCGTATTAGTGGATAGCATATAATTGTTCCGGCACCACCAGTACGTACTTATGGAACAAATGAGGACGAGCATCTATGACTGATTCCGCAGACGACCTCTTTTCGTTGCTTGATCTGACGGAGTACGAAGCCGACGCGTTAGAGGAACTGCTACTGTTGGGGCGGACAACAGCGCCCGACCTCGCTGAGGCGACTGGCATCCCAAAGGCGCGGATCTACGGCGTACTCGACGCGCTCTCAGAGGCGGGGTACCTAAAGGTGATTCCGGGTCGGCCGAAACAGTACGAGCCACACGAGCCGGCAGCGATCGCTGAGCGGGCGGTCGAAAACCGCCGGCACACATATGAGCGGTTCCGTGAGGATGTTGAGGCCGTCGAGGAAGCGTTCGTTGATGAATACACACCAGTCCGGGACCGCGGCGTTGATGAACTCAGCCCGACAGAGGACCTATTTTACGTGGTTGACGTGGGCGAGCCGAGCGAACGGGAGACGCGGCGGCTCTTTCGCGACGCAGCGGAGGCGGTGTACGTGCTTTCGAAGAGCTTTGGGTACATTGACGCGGTCCGGCCTGCGATCCGAAATGCGGTTGACCGCGGCGTCACGGTCGACGTCCTGTTGTTACACCCTGACTCGTTGTCGCCAGACAATCGGCAACGGCAGGCCGAGATCCGTGAACTGCTCGCCAACGAGTTCCCGTCAGTTACTGTCCGCGTTAGCGACCGCATGCTGCCATGGCGGGGCACGTTCGTTGACCCGAGTCTCTCGTATGAGTCGGGCCAAGGACTGCTTATGGTCGAACAAGAAGAGGTGCCGAACCACCATCGACAGGCCGCCGTTACCGAGAACCCATCGTTCGTAGCCGGGATGTGGCAGTATTTCGACCTACTGTGGCGCCATGAGAGCGTTCCAGCTGACCCAGACCCATCAGCCAGCGATACCGTTAGGGAGTGAGGCGACCGCCGCGATTCTGAATGGGGCGTTACCAGCGAACAGGATCAACCGGAAAGCCTTTACTCGTAGTTACTCGACTATCGAGTAACCATGACGGTCCTACTCACCGGTGCCGATGGCTATCTCGGCTGGCCGACCGCGCTGCGACTGGCGGATCGCCTCGACGAGCGCATCGTCTGCGTCGACGACTTCTCGCGGCGCGACTGGGTCGCCGAGTCGGGGAGCGTTTCCGCGACGCGAATCGAGAGCCCCGAGGAGCGCTTCGAGCGCGTCGAGAACCTCAGCTTGGTCGAGGGCGACCTCGCCGATCGCGACTTCGTCCTCCAACTGCTGGACACTCACGAGCCCGACACCGTGCTCCACACGGCCGCTCAGCCCAGCGCGCCCTACTCGTCGATCAACGGCGAGCGCGCGCTGTACACCCAGCGCAATAACGTCTCGATGACGTTGAACCTCCTCCACGGGCTCCACGAGACGGGGCTGTCGGACACCCACTTCATCGAGACGACGACCACCGGCATCTACGGTGCGCCGCACTTCCCGATCCCGGAGGGCGGGCTCGAAGTCGACCGGAAGGGGGGGACAGACGAGGTGCCGTTCCCGGCGATGGGCGGTAGCTGGTACCACCAGACGAAGTCGTTCGACGCGGCGAACATGCGGCTCGCGGAGTCGCAGTTCGACTTCCCGATGAGCGAGATCCGGACCGCTATTGTCTACGGCACCGAGACCGCAGAGACCCGCGCCCATGAGAGTCCAACGCGGTTCGACTTCGACTACTACTTCGGGACGGTCGTCAACCGGTTCTGCGCGCAGGCCGTGGCAGGGTACCCGATCACGGTGTACGGGAAAGGCGAACAGCGCAAGCCGATGGTGAGCTTAGAAGACACCGTCGAGAGCCTCGTCCGGCTCGTCGAGGAAGGCCACTCCGGTGACGACGGGATCGACATCTACAACCAGGTCACCCGACCGGTCGCCATCGTCGAGCTCGCGGAGACGATCGCCGAAGTGGGTGACGAGTTCGACCTCGACGCCGAGGTGAAACACTACGAGAACCCGCGCAACGAGGACGAAGAACACAAAATGGAGATGGAGAACGACAAGTTCCTCGAGCTGGTCGGCGGCCAGCGGCAGGAGCTCGAAGCCGGCATCCGCGACGTGCTCGGCACGCTCGTCGAAGAGCAGGACCGGATCGCGGCCCACGAGGACCGGTTCCTACCCGGCGTGCTGACCGATGAGTAAACCGGGAGACCACGCTGCCACCGACGGCCAACGGGTCCTCGTTACGGGCGGCTGCGGCTACATCGGCAGCGCGCTCGTCCCGCGACTGCTCAATGACGAACGTGTGAGTGAGGCCGTCATGCTCGACTCGCTGGCTGACGGTTCGCCCGCGCATCTCGCGGGCTATGTCGGGCCAAATTTAGATTTCCGCCGGGGTGATGTCCGCGACTACGGCGCCGTCGAGAACGCGACTCGCAGCGTCGACGCCGTGATCCACCTCGCGGCGATTACGGGCGCCGCGTCGACGCACGACCGGCGCGAGGAGACGTTCGCGGTGAACCGCGACGGCACCGAGAACGTGCTCACGGCCGCGGGGAAGTTCGACGTCGACAGCGTCGTTGTCGCCTCCTCGTGTAACAACTACGGGCGTGCGGCGAGCCGCGACATCGACGAGACGACAGAGCAGAACCCGCTGAACCCGTACGCCGAGTCGAAGGTAGCCTGCGAGCGGCTGCTCGACGAGGCGGTCGACGCCTACGACTTCGACGCGACCGCGCTCCGCATGAGCACGAACTACGGGTGGTCGCCGGGGGTCCGCTTCAACCTCGTGGTGAACCACTTCGTCTTCCGCGGGCTCACTGACCGGCCGCTGACGGTGTACGGCGACGGCTCGAACTGGCGCCCGTTCATCCACGTGCGCGACGCGGCGAGAGCGTACCTCGACGCCGCCTTGGATCCGGACGCGTGGCCCAAGCGGGTGTACAACGTCGGATCGAACGAGGGGAACTACCGCATCAGCGAAATCGCGGAAATCGTCCGCGAGGAACTGGAGCGCGACCTAGACGTGACGTATCTCGAGGACGAACAGCCCGGCCCCTCCTATCACGTGAACTTCGACCGCCTGGCCGAGACGGGCTTTGAGACGGAGTGGACGCTGCGGGAGGGGGTCCGTGATATCGCGAGGGAGCTGACCGGCACGGAGGCGACACAGGCATGACTGATACAACAGGCACCGAGGCGGACAGCAAGAGCAGCGGCAGGTCAACCGAGACGCCGACGATCGCGGTCACTGGCGCAGCCGGGTACATCGGCAGTCGCGTGATCGTCGAGTTCCAGGAGGCGTACCCCGACTGGGAGCTCATCGCGATCGACAACCAGTACCGCGGGCAGGTGGACTCGATCGGTGACGTCGACATCGAGCACGTGGACGTTCGGAACCGCGACCGGCTGGAGGACGCGCTCGCTGGCGCGGACGTGGTGTGTCACCTCGCGGCGATCAGCGGCGTCGACGACTGCGACAAGAACCCCGACCTCGCGTACGAGGTGAACGTCACCGGGACGAACAACGTGGCGTGGTTCTGCCGGAAGACGGGCGCCGCGTTGGCCTTCCCGTTCAGTATGGCCGTGTTAGGCGATCCCGAGGAGTTCCCGATCACGGCCGACCAGCCGCGGGATCCGTTGAATTGGTACGGGCGGACGAAGTTGCTCGGCGAGCGGTCGATTGAGTCGTTCGCGGACGGCGCGTTCCCTGCGCACCTCTTCTTGAAGTCGAACCTCTACGGCGAGCACGTCGTTGACGGGACGAAGGTGGGGAAACCGACCGTGATCAACTTCTTCGTGAACCGGGCGCTCGCCGGTGAGACGTTGACGGTGTACGAGCCCGGGACGCAGGCGCGGAACTTCGTTCACGTGAAGGACGTAGCGCGGGCGTACGTGCGGAGCGCGGAGCGGTTGGTGGAGCACCTTTCGAACGGTGAGACGGGGACGGAGACGTATGAGATTGCGAGTGACGAGGACATGAGCGTGATGGAGGTCGCGGAAATCGTGCGGGAAGTGTCGCGTGAAGTGCGCGGGATCGACGTGGACGTGGAGTTAGTCGAAAATCCACGGAGTGGAGAGACGATGGTAGAGGAGTTTGGAGTGGATATTTCGGCGGCGAGAGAGCAGCTCGGGTGGGATCCGGATGAGAGTGTGAACGGATCAGTTCGACATCTGTTGACTTCAAAACCCGACTCGTAAGTCATCGAGGCACCGTTAAATAAGCCTCAACGGTGACGAAAGCTGTTCACAAATAATGTATTATCGGAAGAACAATATTCTGGACGACTTCATCCAGTGTTGTACGCTAGTGTTATTGTGTAATATCCGTATATTTTCATGATCGAAATTAATATCATCTCATGAAATCACTGGCCATTGCCCGTCGAGTCCGTCGTGCCGACTCCGATAGCCCACATCGACCCACTGATTTGGTTCCGGCCGACACCCACGTCACCGTCGTACGCACAATGGATTTTCCCGTTGACTGATTGGATGTCGAGGTGATGCATTCGACCGGAGTTCCATCCCAGTCCACTGCTTCCTTCTAGCAGCGCGCCGTCGTACATCGGTCGATCCTCGTACGTCAGCGTATCCAACGAAGTAATCTCGTAGGCCCGAAGTTTGTCGCCGTACTCGGCGGTACAATCTTGGAAGAACGCGACGATGCTGTCCTCTCGCATGAGTGGGCGGCCTGCTGGACGTCCAGCACTCGGGCGATCTGTGACCACCGGGTTTTCCGGGTGTGGCGTCCAATCGGGAGCCGTCAGCGTCTTGGAGTAGTATACGCTGAGTTCGTCGTTTGAGCCGGTACCTGTGATTGCCCACCACCGGGACCCCCACTGGAAGACGATTGTGTCTTGGTACTTGTCGGGCCCGGTGATTATGTCGGCAACAGGCTCCCACTTGAGCGGAAACGATGTCGTCCGGTAGAGCCGTGCCGGAGCTCTGTAGTCGTCCGAGTTCGCAATGTCCGGAACCATGTAGATCTCATCGGCGGCGGTGAAAACGTACGGGAACGAGAGGTGGTGGTCGGCTTCGAGGGCTAGACCCGTGTGCGTCCATGACTTCCCCTCGTCGTCACTGACGGCGTGCCCGATTGCCGCCGTCGGATCGCGGTGTGGACTGAACACTTCAAAGAAGAGGTGAACGGTCCTGCCTTCTACGTGGAGAAAGGGGTCAGCGACGAATCCGAGGTTACCGTGGTTCGTCACGTCGCTGGTGCGGAAAACAGGTCCAGGCAGTTGGGCGTGTTCGAGGCGGTTCAGCGCAGTCTGTACGTCGGTTGTTCCGAGTTCGAAGGGGCGACGATTCCGGCTGGCGAGGGTATGGTGAACGCCGAGTACCCAGAGCCGAGCGAATCGTCGCAGTGCGCTAATAATTCGGTTCACCGTGTGCCTCTGGTAATCTCGGTGGATTATATTTTCTGGTTATTTTTTCTATGTCAATTTGGCAGAGCCAATTGACATATCCGTGCCAAGAATGAACTCACTCATAGATAACCGAGATCCTCCAAGTCCTCCATAACAGCATCATCTACACTCCTCGTTTTCAATTGTCGACGATACTCTTCCATCCCCACGTCGAAAAATCCGCTCTCGTCGTCCAGATTCCCCGATCGCTCTTCGATCAGTTCTTGATAGCAAGGGTCACCGAACATGAGATTGTATTTCTGTATATTACTGAGAGTATCCCAGATAAATTTCATTTCGTCGTCATATTGAACTCTCATCATCCGATTCCAATATTCGAATTCCTCGTCCGTTCCCGGAAATTTATTTTTCTTTTCTCTGTAACCAACAAGACCTTCATGTTCGGCTACAATCGGGCCACCGGTGAGATCGTCCACCTCACTCTTGTTCTGGGCAATACGGGTTATTAATTCACCCAAGTTTAATTGAGAAAAATATTTATCAACGCTCTCCGGGAACCCTTCGGGCGGATTTATGATTGATAAAGGAACATGTAATACCGATTCGGTCATGGAACCCATGTGACCGAGGAGGTTGTCGTCGTAGGAGTATCCCAAATTATGACCGTGATCGGCCGTTATTAGTACGGTTGTTTCATTTTCAGTCACTTTGCTAATATTTTCGTACAACTCTGCTACGATGCGATCAAGATAATCGATGGATGCTCCGTACAGGTCTCGATAGTGGTTGATGTACGATTCTTCGAACTCATCGCTTTCCCACACATAGTGTGATTCGCTCGACCAATTCTCAGGGGCCGAATGAAGTGAGTGATCGAGATTCTTGTGAACTCTGTGTTTTGTGTGGGCGTCCATGAAATTCATAAATATAAAAAATGGCTCTTTAGCCTGTTCAGCTTCTTCTTTCGCTATCCGACTCAGTTCGGCAGCGCCTTGATCTGGCGGCCCATTAACTGGCAGTTTGAACATCAGATCCTCAAGATCATTCCACAGGGCACGTTCTACATTTTTGTACATCGTGAAAGGGTCGCCCGACGCGAGTGTTTCTTTCAGTGCGATCAAGTACTTCTCTACGCCGGCATCCATATCGGCATTGTTTACGATCTGTTCCCATCCGGTGGTTCTGTGTCGGTCAAAGAATTTATTGAATCCGTAGTCCGGTTGTAGAAGTCCGTGATCCGTGATACAGAGTTTGTTGTAGTCTGGTAGTCGGCGTAAGAAAGTTTCACCTACACCAATATTGTCAAATGATTGATTTTCAGAGTGAACTCCGTGCTGATGGAGAAGTTGCCCTGTCAAAATACTTGCGTGGCTGGGAGTACTCCATGACGCGGCCGCCCGACACTGTTCAAAAGAGGTCTGTGATTTATGTTGTATACGTTCAGCAAACTTATCAAAGTAATCTTTTCGAACAGTATCAAGGATTATCAAAATAACATTGCGTTCCATATGTTCGTTCACTACATCGTGTGTACTTATAAGTAGCGAGGGATACTACCATTGAAAATGGCAGACATCGGTGGGAAGGTCGTGTTTAGTTAATCGTGAAAAGTGAGATGAGTGCGATTTCTACTATCCACAGCTGAAAATACGATATACACCGAACCACATAACAGCGGTGCGGCTCGTGTATAACACAATTATTACTATAGTGGGATCTCATCGGGCAGGTTCTGACTTACAGTTTCCCTGAACTCGTGAGATATCCACAGTAAAGAAAGAAAGTACACCCCGGCCCCGCTCGGTACCAGCAATATAATGAATACAAGATTATGATTAACTACACTGTGAGTGTTTTCTACCCAGAGGCCTGCGTAAACAAAGCCTGTCATGATGCCAGCCGATATAAACTGCTTTGTTATCGCTATCACCGGGAAGTCAAAGTTAATAATCGCAGACACATATCGGTAAGCAGTAATCAAACTAATCGATACCGAAGTTGCCGTTGCGACGGCTGCGCCGACCCAGCCATACAGGTAAACGAAAATTACGTTCAGGGCCAAGTTAGCGACGACGAACGTTCCGTTCACGCGGAATGCGAGATCCGGACGGTCAACTCCATTAAGAGTATTAAGAAGTTGTGACTGATATCCCATTACGACATTTGCCAATATGAGGATAGCGAGTACAGTTGTCCCCTGTGTGAATTCTGGCCCGTAGATTCGGAGGAGACGTTCACTGAGAAGCGCGCCGCCAAACAGCCCGGGAATGAGAAATAGACCCCCGTAAGTGAGCGATTGTTCGACAATATTTTCGACAGCCTGTACATCGTCTTTCGCGGAAATTTCACTCAAGGCGGGGTATAGGGTTGATTGTAACGACCCAGTGAATATCGAGAGGAACGTCCCGATAGTCCAAGCCACGGAGTATATTCCGATAAGAGATTGTGGAACAAAGAAACCAAGCACGATGACGTCGGTATAATTGAACATGCGACCTCGGAGTCGTCCGACCCACGCGTACTTTGCAAAATCTCCTAAGCTTCTAAGATGTTGCTCCTCCGGGCGTGATAGCTCCGGGAGTTTGCGCACCACTATATATCCGCCGATACCAATAATCAAGAGGTAGGCGACAATATGCCCCATAAATAAACCAGTCACCCCCAGACCGACTGTAATGAGGCTGATATGAAGAACGCTTCGAATAAAGACCCGGACGGTACTCAGGATGTCCCGCAAATGAACAAGCTGTAACCCGACCAATAATGGGTTCACGGTTGCAGAAGCCAAGTTGCTAAAAAGAATCAGAACCAGAAATCCCGTCGCCGGAAACCCGATGTAGTCATTCAGGTATGTGCGAGTAATTAGAAACCCGACAGATAATACGACGAACAATAAAATGACTACTGTGGCACCGGCAACGGCGAATTTACCCTGATCTGACCCCTCAGAAACACGTTTCGATATCGCCCCTGAAAAACCGATAGTTCCCGCAATCGAAATCCAAGACACCACCGCTAGTGCAAGATTGTAAATTCCGAGGGGTTCGGCCCCGATCGACCTAGCAACGTACAAGGTGGCAACAAAGCCGACCGCAGCGCCAATTACCTGTGATATAAAAGAGATAGCCGAGATCTGTCCGAGCTTCATAAGTATGAGAAAAATTCACAGTTCCCGCTAAAGTCCTTTTGTTATCCATTCTAATTTTGTAGTAGTGCCAGCAGATAGAGGGTGTTTATTTCAGCCAACTCAACGAAGACAAACAGAAGAGCAGCACAGCTGACGGAGAACCCTGTCACGACCTATAGATTGGACGTTCTGATTCCCTCGGCTGCCGATCTCGTCGTCAAAACATGGCAGAAAGCGGTCTACGGCGATATTTATCCCGAACAGCAGAATCGTGGAATCGAAAAACAGCGCCGTGAGGTCGGTAGTCGCGACGCTATACGCCGGACGATCAAGTTCGCCGAGATCTCGTCGACGGGGTAGCGTACCTTTTCTATAATATGGGAGATACCTATTAATCTCGGAATACGAATAAATCGTATTCGACTATTCGTACCGACATCTTGAAGTCTGAAACCGAAGTTCCTACCCTATGAGGTATTGATGACGTGGTCAAGATTCTCCTCCTTCACACGAACGAGTCATACGCAGAAACGCTAGCCCACTACGTCTCGGCCGAGTATCCGTCATATGATGTCGATGTTGTCTCTCGCGTCCCTGTTCCGGAACGGCTTCGTGCCCTCCTCGCACGCGAGTACGACCTTATTCAGACGGACGAGTTGATAGCCAATGGAATACTCGCTACCGGTGCGTCGGCGGTCTTTGATGTCCCGCTCGTCGTCACGATTCGCGGGTGGGCGGACTACACGAACGCCCACGGACAGTACGGTTGGTTTAAAGACGCCACCATCCGGACCCGAACCCGCCTCGCTCTTCACCAAGCGTCTGAGGTGATATTCATCAGCGACACGGCTAGCGAGACGTTTCGCGAGCGGTACCCGGTTTCCCAGTACTCTGTCATCGGCCGGCCTGTCGATACCGACCGGTACGGTACCGGCCGGACGAGTGACCGGGAGACGTTTGACCTCCTCACCGTCACGAACCTACGCTACGAGGAGAAGTACGATGGCGTTCTGACGGTGTTGCGCGCCCTCCGACCGCTGTTCGAAGCGCATCCGACACTCCGATACAGAGTCGCCGGCGGCGGACAGTATCTGGACGCGCTCCGCGAGTACCTCACCGATTACGAATACGCCGACCGCGTGACCGTTCTCGGGTTCGTCGACGCCGTCGAAGACGAGTTCGCCAGCGCCGACGTGTTCGTCTACGTGAGTTTCCTCGACTCTTACGGGACCGTGGTGCTGGAAGCACAGGCCGCCGGCCTTCCCGTCATCGGGGGCGATGCGATGGGAGTCCCAGACGCAGTCGGCAAAGCTGGTGACATCTGTCCACCGACGCCCGACGGCGTCCGCGGTACGATTGAACGCCTCCTCACTGACGACGATCACCGCGAGTCGCTCGCGACCCAGAGCCGCAGGAAGATGACAACCTACAACGAGGAGCGCGCTGCTGATCACGTCGATGTCTGGGAACGCGTACTCGATACGTAGCCAGCGACCGAACCTGCGCTACTCCTGATATCCCAGGTCACGGAGGCGCTGGCGAACCTCCTCGTCCATCTCGACATCACCGATGTCCTCGCGGCTTTCGTCTAACATCGCCAGATGGTCCTCTAGCGTTCCGCGGAGGTCTGATACCACATCGAGATTTTCAGTAGATAGATCGTTCGTTTCATCCGGATCAGTAGTAAGGTCGTAAAGCTGCTCATCGCCACTCTCCTCACGGATATACTTCCAGTTCGTAGTCCGAATCGCAAACCGACGGTCATCTGTGTCGGTGTCGGCCCACTCGGCGATGACCTCTGACCGATTCCACCGGTCGTCGACCTGACTCAGCGGGTGACCCCGATAGGTTTCGGGTCGATCAACGTTCGCTTTATCCGCGAGAGTGGGTCCCAGATCCATCAATCCGACGAGATTGTCGTTTTCTCCTGTTTCCTCTCCTCCAGTCTCAATAAAAAGCGGGACGTGAACGACTTCGTCGTGGAAGGTGGCACTGTGACTGAACCCGTCGTGATCGAGGAATTCCTCCCCGTGATCGGCGGTGAACGCGATTACGAGGTCGTTGTCCCACTCCGTTTGAAGCGTCTCTATCAGCCGTTCGACTTGTGCGTCGACGTAGGAGATCTCGGAGTCGTATAGGTCGATGAGAGTGTCAAATTCGGTATCGGTTATCTCCCCCGGCGACTCTAACATCTTCCTTCGAAGCTGAACGGCGTCACGGTCGTTGACCGGTTCATCACGGAATCGCCGCTGATGCTCCGACGGCGGGACGTAGGGATGGTGGACATCCATGTAATGTACCCAGAGGAAACGAGGGTTGCTACTCGTCGAAGACGCCCAAGAGAGCGCACGGTCGGTGATTTCCTCGGCGTCAACGTAGGCAGAACCGAGCTCGATACCTGCTCGTTTCTCCGTTGCGTTGAACACCTGCTGAAGAAAACCGTAGAGACGGCCATCGGTGTCAAGATGTGTTTTAACCTCCTGTCGAAGTTTAGCGAGCGTTCCCGGATCCGATTTCGAGTCAAAGAACCGATTGAATCCCCTATCGTAGCCAAAATCAGCAGAGAGATAGAGGTTCGAGTGGAAGCCAGCGGTCTCGTAGCCTGCCTCTTTCAGAAGTTCGGCAATTGTGGTTCGTTTCGGGGAGAGTCGTTCGAATCCACCGTGCTCAAGCGCGTACGAGGACGTCATGATGGACGGGAAAGAGGGCCGAGTAGAGCAGGCATGCGAAAAAGCGGACTGGAACGTTTCGGCGCTGGCGGCGCGCTCGTCGAGATTCGGAGTCGTATCCCGATTGTAGCCGTGCCAGCCGACGTGATCCGCGCGGAGCGAATCGACCGTCACGAGAACGATGTCGCGCATATCACCGATGTCGCCCGCAGACTATTTGACGCTTTTGAGCGCTTCCGCGTAGTCCGACGCCACGCTCTTCCAACTGAAGTTCGCAGCGAACGACGCCAACGCGGAATCCGACTCTTTTTGTCCCGCGTCTTCGATTGCCCGTGCGATTGCCTCCGCTTCCGGACGTGCGAATTCTACCATTCCCTCGAACCGCTCTTCGGATCTACCAGCTAATTGAACGACGGACAAACCGGCGGCGCCGTACTCTAACATCTTGAGTGTGTGAGGATCGTCCACTAATGATATTCCGACATCGGCTAAAGAGAGGTATCCCGGCACGTCTTCGTGTGGTACGGTACCGAGATAGTGGACATTTTCGGTCTCTGATTCGGTTCGCTCTACCGCGTTCCGTAAGCTCCCTTCTCCGAGTACGATCAGAGACCATTCCGGGAGGGATTCCATCGCATCCATCATTTCTACGACGTGATATATTTGTTCGAGACCACCGACATATATCGCGATATTGTCTTGGAGCGGAAGCGACGACAGTCTGCTCCGCGCCGATTCAACTGCGTCTCGATCCGGGTCGACGAACCGATCGTAGTCAACTCCCAAACTCGTCGATCTGATCTCCTTCGCGTACCGTTCAACGCGTGATCGCTCCTCCTCGTATACGTACATGACGCAGTCCGAAAGCGCGAAGCAGACGTTTTCGGCGAACCGAACCGGGATGGAGGCACCCACTGAGTGCGTTTCACGAAACTGTCGAAGGGGGTCAACGTGATCGACGATTACGGGTTTCCCAGTGAGTTTTCCCACGAGCGTCGCGGCGAACGCACCGGCACGGGTCGTACCAATAATGACCTCGTACTGTCCACGTTCGGCGAACGCTTCCTGAGTCGTCTCCGATGTCGTGGCAACGGTTTTGACGTCGAATCCGGCTATTCGGAGATGTGATGAGATCCGCTGTCGACCGACGCTAATATTTTCGGGTTTGTCCGGGGTGAACCATCTGACACTCAAGTTCTGTTGCGACACGGATCTAGCCTCTGCGCGACGCTACGAATCAGTCGGTGATAAGCACTTATACCTCTCTCATCGGAAACACTCGATATGAATCTCCGATACGCGATCAGGGAAATCCGGAAAAACGGATTTGACCGGACGTGGTGGCGGAAACGCTTTTTCACCCATGTGGTGAGTCAGTACTTCACGAAGGTCAGAAAGCCGGACAGTGATCCCGTGACCGATCGGGAGTGGGACAATCTGATCATTTTAGATGCCTGCCGGTACGACCTCTTTCAGGAGCTGTATCAGGAAGAGCCTCTTCAAGGAGACTTACGATCGCGAACGAGTGTCCAGTCGGGAACACCTGGATTTCTCTTTGAAACGTTCGCGAACGACAAATTCCACGACATCGTGTACGTGACGGGTAATCCGTACGTGAATGCGGACTTGCCATCAGAGACATTTCACGCTGTAGAATCCGTATGGCAAGACGGGTGGGACGAGGAGTTACACACAGTTCACCCGGACACGATGGCTGAGCGGACAGTAAAGATAGCTAGACAGTATCCGGATAAGCGGATTATCAGTCACTTTCTTCAACCACACGCACCGTTTGTCGGCGACGTCAGACTCGGCCAACGAGAGACGTTCGCAATTCGTGAGCAGGCAATGGGAAACAACGAGGCGAGAACGCGCCATCAGACGCCCTTCGAACTGCTCGATGCGGGAAAGGTAACGCGCGAGGAGGTCTGGGAAGCGTACCGTTCGAATCTTGAACTCGCATGGCCCGCCGTCGAACAGCTTCTCTCGGAACTTCCGGGACTGACTGCGGTCACCGCCGACCACGGGAACGCCTTGGGAGAGCGTGCGTGGCCCTTCCCGATTCGCGTGTACGGGCACCCGCTCGGAATGTTGATCCCGGCGCTCACTCAGGTGCCCTGGCTCACGCACACCAACGAACCGCGAAAAGAGATAACTGCGGAGCCACCGGACTCCGAATCCACCACGGTCGACGAGGCGACTTCGGAACGACTTCGCATGCTCGGCTACGCCGAGTAGTTGATAACTCCGTAGAGATAGCCAAAACCAACCAGTGCGGTGAGTATATAAAGCGTCACAAGTCGCTGGAGACCCGATACAGACGGTGCTGTAACCAACCGACTGGCTCGACGCGGTGTTGCACTCATCATGAGATAGCTGAGAAACGCTCCCTCTTCCCCACCCTCATCGTCGACGAACGACTCCATCGCCCGCTTCGAGTACCCCTGCCAGAACGCCCGGTCAAGTAACCACCGGAACTCGGTCCGGTACTCGAACACCTTGTGAGCAACCTCGGCCTCCGGGTCGTACCACACGCCCTGCCCGTACTCCTCTCGCATCCGTGCGCACAGCTCGGTCTCCCCCCCTTGGAGGTTCTTGTCGCCCTTCCGCCCGCCGACGTCGACGTCGAACCCTCCCAACTCCGTGAACACATCCGCCCGAAACGAAATGTTTGAGCCGAAAGTGTTGCGCACCTCGCCCGGGCCGTCCGCGAATCCGCGATGCGTCACACCGACCAGCCAGTAGAACTCCTCGGGGAGAAACGAGGGCTTCCCGGAGATCCATTCCGGCGTCATCTTTCCGCCGGCCGCGATCGCGTCCTCCTCCTCATACGCACGGACCAGCCGCTCGGCCCACGCCTCGTTCGCCACCGCGTCGTCGTCGATGAACGCGACCACGTCGCCGGACGCCAGCTTGGCGCCGCGGTTCCGACTCGCCAGCAGCCCCACGTTCTCGTCGTTACACGCGATCACCGTGTCCTCGCGGTCGCCGTAGTCCTCAACGACGCGGTCGTACACTTCCGGCGTCCCGTCGACGACCACGACGAGCTCGACATCGTCGTACGTCTGCGCGAGGACACTGTCGGCGGCCTCGCGGAAGTGCTCGTACATGTCCAGTGTGTACGTACAGATGACGACCGAGACCTTCACACCGAGACGCTTTCGACCCGCGCGCTTAGGGTTTCCGCCTCGCTTCGGGCCCGGAACGTGTCTGCGGGTAAACACGCCCGAACACGCGCGGCGGACGCGGGTAGATGACAAGCCTTATGCGCGTTTTGACAGTGCCATGGGACAATGAGCGATTCGAACGATCCGCCGGACGAATCGGACTCGTCCCCGTCCGATCTCCTCGCGCGGTGGTATCACGTTCCCGCCCTCCTCGGGGTGGTCGCATTCATGTTGTGGACGCGACTGCGCTCGTACGGGAATTTCGTACAGAACGGCGAGGTGTACTTCCGGGGGAACGACCCGTGGTACCACCTCCGCACGACGAGTTACCTCCTCGAAAACTGGCCGAATACGCTCCCGTTCGACGTCTGGACCGGCTTCCCGCTCGGAACGAACGCCGGCCAGTTCGGTACTCTCTGGGATCACATCATGGCGGTCGGCATCTGGGTCGCCCGACCGATCATGGGCAGTACCGAGGAGGTCATGCTCGTCATGGCCCCAATCGCCGGCGCGCTCGTCGCGGTGCCGACGTACTTCATTGCGCGTCGTTTCGTTGACCGCGTGCCCGCGCTCGTCGGCGCCGCGACGCTGGCGCTGTTCTCCGGGACGTTCCTCCGGTACAGCCTCGTCGGGTTCCCGGACCACAGCGCGGCCGAGGTCCTCTTCCAGAGCACCGCTATTCTCGCGTTCCTCGTCGCGCTCGGCGTCGCCGAACGCGAGAAGCCGGTGTGGGAGCTCGTGGTCGACCAAGACTGGGACGCGCTCCGTAAACCGATCACCTACGCCGCCGCGGCCGGAGTCGCGCTCGGCCTCTACATGTGGACGTGGCAGCCGGGTATCCTGATGGTCGGCTTCACTGGGATCTTCCTCGCGGTCAAACTCACAAGCGACACCTACCACGGCAAAAGTCCCGAGCCGGTCGCGTTCGCCGGCGCGGTCGCACTGTCGGTCGCTGGCCTGATGCAGGTCATCCCGCTCGATACCTTCCGGTTCGCGGTGAGCGAGTACTCGTTCCTACAGATCGTCACGCCGCTCGCCGTCGCGCTCGGCGCCGTCTTCCTCGCGTGGCTCGCCCGTCAGTGGGAGGCGCGCGACCTCGGGAGCAATACCTACCCTGCTGCGGTCGGCGGGCTCATCCTCGCATCTGCGGGATTCGTCTGGCTTGCCCTCCCGTCGCTGTGGTCGACGGTCATTAACAGCCTCCTCAACACCGTCGCCTTCTCCGCGAGCGCTGGTGCTCGCACGATCGGCGAGGCCCAACCGCCCCTCCAAGGCGCCTCCTTCTCGAACTTCGTCCTCTCGCAGTACGGCCTCGCCTTCTTCCTCGCCCTTGCCGCAGTCCTCTACATCGTCGCGCGGCCGTTGTACCGCTCTGACGACACGAACCACACGCTATACATCCCGGCCGCGCTCGCGGTTATCGGCTCCGTCTACGCCGTCCCGCAGGCGTACAGCGCGATCGGCGGCGTCGTCGGCGTCGACTGGCAGGTGATCGGTCTCCTCATCGCCGCCGCCTTCCTCGTCGGTGCGACGCTGCTCGTCGAGTACGACGCCGAGGAGCTGTACTTCGTCGTGTGGGCGGCGTTCATCGGCAGCGCCGCGTTCACCCAAGTCCGCTTCAACTACTACTTCGCCGTCGTCGTTGCGGTCGGCACGGCGTACTTCATCCAGGTCGCGCTCGACGCAATCGAGCTCACCTCCCTCGACGCCCTCCGCGACATCGAGGGATGGCAGGTGCTGACGGCGGTCGCGGTGTTCGCTGTCCTCCTCCTCCCGCTCCTCTTCCCGGCCGCCGGCGCCGCCCCGGTCTGGGTGGAGGGCAACTCGAGCAGTCCCGGCAGCGTCGTCCAGTGGGACGAGAGCCTCCAGTGGATGAACGACGAGACGCCCGCGCCGGGCGAGCTCGAGGGCGCCGACGACCCCATGGAGCTGTACGGCACCTACGAGCGGCCGGCCGACGGCGACTTCGAGTACCCCGAGGGCGCGTACGGCGTCCAGTCGTGGTGGGACTACGGCCACTGGATCACCACGCGCGCCGAGCGCATTCCGAACGCCAACCCGTTCCAGCAGAACGCGGGCGAGGCGGCCGACTACCTGCTCGCACCGAGCGAGGAGGAGGCCGCGGAGGTGCTCGCGAGCCAGAGCACCGAGGGCAACGAGACCCGCTACGTCATGGTCGACTGGCAGATGGCGTCGCCGAACTCCAAGTTCAACGCGCCGGTCACCTTCTACTCGGGGAACGAGACGGTCAACGACTTCAACGAGCTACTCTACGAACGGGTCCAAGGGCAGAACGGGCAGCAGGGAGGACTCCGGCCGGCCCTCCAGACGCGCACCCAGCGCTACCACGAGAGCCAGATGATCCGGCTCTACCAGCACTACGGGAGCGCGGTCGAGCCGGACCCGGTCGTCCTCGACTGGGAGCCGCAGACGGCACAGACCCAGTCCGGCGAGCAGGTCGATATCAAGGTCCTGCCGAGCGAAGGACAGCCGGTCCAGCGGTTCGACAACCTCTCTGCCGCGCGGTCATACGTCGAGGAAGACGGCTCGGCGCAGATCGGCGGCGTGATGGGCGTCCCGACGGACCGCATCGACGCGCTCGAACACTACCGGTTGGTCCACGCCACGCAGGCGCCGGGTCGGTCTCCGTACGCCCAGCAGGCGCAGATACTCGCCCAGCGGTTCGGCGTCGACCTCCGGGCGACGTTCGGTCAGTCGCTGTTCGGCGCGTTCAGCGACGACTTCGTCAAGACGTTCGAGCGGGTGCCGGGCGCGACCGTCGAGGGATCGGGCGCGGCCCCCGGTCAGGAGGTCGAGGCGACGGTCGAACTCGAGAAGCCGAACGGACAGACGTTCGAGTACACGCAGTACGCGACCGCGGACGACGACGGGAACTTCGAGTTCACGCTCCCGTACTCGACGACGGGGTACGACGAGTTCGGCCCCGAGAACGGGTACACGAACACGAGCGTCCGCGCGACCGGCCCGTACAATGTCACCACCGAGCGAACGACCGGCGACGACCTCTACACTACACAGCGCGTCGGCCAAGTCGAGGTGACCGAGGGCCAAGTCGTCGGCGCCGACGACGCCGCAGCCACCGTCGAACTCGAAGAGCAAATCGTGGACTGTCCGAGCGGCGACGCCGACTGCCCGGTCGGCGGCGGGAGTGACGGCGGCGGCTCGACGAACTCGACCGACGCGGGATCGCCGCTCGGCGCCGAGCCGACCGCGGCGACGACCGCGAGCGGACTGGTCGCCCCCACCGAGCCCGCGGCCGCCTGATCTCGGGTCTTTCATTACGGACGCTCCGCTTTTTATCGTACGAATGGCCGGACTCCGCGACTGGGCGACGCTGTATCTGAAGGGCGTGGCGATGGGCAGCGCCGACGCCGTCCCGGGCGTCTCCGGCGGCACCATCGCCCTGATCGTCGGGATCTACGAGCGCCTGATCGCGGCGGTCACCGCGGTCGACCCCGAGCGAGCGCGCCGCGTGCTCGCGGGCGTGCGGCCCGGACGCCGCGCCGACGCTCGGGCCGCGTTCCGGGAGGTCGACGGCGCCTTCCTCCTCGTGCTGGGGGGTGGGATCGGGACCGCGGTCGTGACCGTGTTGAGCGCGGTGAACCGCCTGCTCGCCACGCAACCGGTGGCGACGTACGGCTTCTTCTTCGGGCTGATCGCGGCGAGCGCCGCGGTGTTGCTCGGCGATGTCGACCTCTCGACGCCGCGCCGGAAGTCCGCCGCAGTCGCCGGGTTCGCGCTCGCGTTCCTCGCGTCGGGCGTCGCCGCGACCGCGCTCGGGAGCTCGCTGCCGGTCGTCTTCGTCGCCGGGGCGGTCGCGGTCAGCGCGATGGTGCTGCCGGGGATCTCGGGTTCGCTGCTGCTTATCGTCCTCGGCCAGTACGAGTACATGTCCGGCGTCGTGTCTCGATTCGTCGACGGCGCGGGCGCGCTCGCGCTCGGAAACGGGGGAGACGCGCTCGTCGAGACGCTGCCGGCGGTGGCGGCGTTCCTGCTCGGCGGCGTCGGCGGGCTCTTCACGATCGCCCACGCCGTCCGATACGCGCTGGCCCGGGCGCGGGCCGCGACGCTCGCCTTCCTCGTGAGCCTGATCGTCGGGGCGCTGCGCGCGCCGCTCGTGGAGGTGTCCGCCCGGCTGGCCGAGAGCGGCGAGTCGTGGCGGGCGGCCGCCCCGCGGTTCGCGCTGGCGGCGCTCGTCGGTGCCGGGCTCGTGGCCGTTCTGAATCGTTACTCCGCGGCGATCGAGTACTGAGCGGCGGGTCCGGTCGCGGCCAAGAAGGGAAAGCGGGTCACAGCTAGTCTGCCGTCACCAACCACCCCCAAATGGGTGGCCTTGTCGGTGGCCCGGGTTCTGGCCGACCTTACAGAGAACAGAGGGGAGAGCCCACAACAGTCGTGGAGGAAGTCAAGCTGGTTCGGTCCGGAACCGAGTGATCGGAACATCGATGACATCGTCGTAGCCGTCGTCGGCACCGACCAACAGCACCCCGCTGACGTGGGCTGCTGTCCCGAGCGCAAAAGCATCACCGAGTGCTGGCGAGTAGCGGAATTTGAAGTCGGCTGCTCGCGCCCATGTCTGTTCGGTGTCGATGCGACGGATGCCACTTTCCTCGAGGACGTCGACGACGGCATCAGCCCGGTCCTCGCCGTCGATTGCCCGCACGATATAGTGGACCTCGGCAAGATTGATCGCCGAGATGTAACCGTCTGCTGCGCCTTCAATGGCGTCAACGTACGTCTCGACGGTGTCGCTCCCTGGTTCGTTACAAAAACACGCGATTAGTGGTTCAGCGTCGAAGACGATCGTTTCGGGAATCTCAGCGCAGTCCGTCGTTCGTCAGCCTCGTCGTCACCGGCGTAGCGCTGTCGCAACTCTTCTTCACTGGCTTTGTCCGGTGTACGTTCCTCTTGGAGGCGCTCCGTTGCTGAGCGCCCCTGCTCATCGGTTTTTCATTCCAAAACCCCACGCAGGTCTGTAACCGAGCGGATGGGGCGGACAACGATGTCGCCCTCTTCAGTGCGAATGAACTTCACACGGCCGGGCGTGTCGATACCCAACTCCTCACGGAACTACTTCGGGATTGTGGCTTGCCCGCGCGACGATACGGACACCACCTTTTCAGACTCCGTCTCGCTCATACTATTTCTTATTAATACTTTTGTTTGGTCATATAAAACGCTAGCGTTGAGTTAGGTAGTTAATAGATCAGATCGGACATTGACTCGCCGGTCTCGAGTGTGCGGCCCGTCGTGGACCCTGACTCGACACCTAGAGTAGCTCGCAACGCCTTTTCAGTGTCCGCCCGTACGGCCGCGTATGGTCCAGATGGAATCCGACTCGGAACTCGACCGCGACGACGCCGCGCCCGACTTCGAACTGCCCGGCGCGGACGGCGAAACCCACGCGCGCGACGACTTCGAGACGGACGCGCTGCTCGTCGTGTTCACGTGTAATCACTGCCCGTACGCGAAGGCGAAGATCGACCTGCTGAACGAGCTTGCGGCCGAGTACGACGACCTCGCGGTCGTCGGGATCAACCCCAACGACGCCGACGCATACCCGGAGGACTCCTTCGAGGCGATGCGCGAGGCCGTCGCCGACGGCACCGTCGCGTACGACGCGTACCTTCGCGACGAGACCGGCGAGGTCGCGGCCGCCTACGACGCCGTCTGTACGCCCGACCCGTTCCTCTTCGGCCGCGAGGACGGCGAGTGGCGGCTGCGCTACCACGGCCGGCTCGACGACGCGCTCAACCCCGACGACGAGCCGACAGAGTTCTACATCCGCGACGCAGTCGACGCCGTCCTCGCGGGTGAGGACGTCGAGATTCCGGACCGGCCCTCGCGCGGCTGCTCCATCAAGTGGCCCGGCGAGTAGCGGACGGTAGTGAGCGACCGACGCCCTCCCGAAGTCGGAACGCCGCACTAACAGAGACGACTTAACAAGGGACCGGGTCGAACGGGTGGTATGAGCATGAAAGGCGACGAGCCGGACCTCCACGAGATCGACCGGTACGACGGCGGCGTCGGCTGGATCGCGTACCCCGACGAGACGATGGAGCGCGCGAGCCACGCGTTCGCGGTCGAGAACGAGGAGGCGGACGCGGACGACGTGTGGGTCGTCGACCCGGTCGACGCGCCCGGTGTCGAGGACCTCCTCGACGGGCTTGGCTCCGTCGCCGGCGTCGTGGTCGGACTGGACCGCCACGTGCGCGACAGCGGCGAACTCGCCGCCCGCCACGACGCCCCGGTGTACGTCCCCGAGTGGATGACCGGCGTCACCGAGGATCTCGGCCCCGATGTCGACGTCGAGCGGTTCGGGTCGCGGCTCGCGGACACCGGCTTCGAGGCGATCCGGATCCGCGACTCGTCGGTGCCGCCGTGGCAGGAGGTCGGGCTCTTCGACGGCGAGACGCTGATCGTCCCGGAGTCGCTCGGGTCCGCGTCGTACTTCCGCGGCGACCGCGAGCGCCTCGGCGTCCACCCGATGCTGCGGCTCACCCCGCCGACGAGCGCGCTCTCCGGGCTCGACCCCGAGCGCGTGCTCGTCGGTCACGGCGTCGGCGTCCACGAGCGAGCCGCGGTCGCCGTCGAGGACGCCATCTCGGACTCGCGGCGCAAGGCGCCCGGGCTGTACGCGAAGACGCTCGCGTCCGCGCTGCCGTTCTGAACGCGACCGAGCGGGACGACCCGTGCGTGTCCTTTTGCCAATCCGTCCCATAGCGGAGGTCGAACAGTGATCTACGTCACCCGCGACCTACTGGCCGTACTCCGCGAGCGCGCCGCGAGCGAGGACCCAGACGGTGTGAACGTCCGGCTCTCCGCGACGCCGGCCGGCGAGTTCGAGGCCGACATCGGGCTCGACCCGGAGACGCCGGTGGTGACTCACTTCACACTGCCGTCGGTCGGGAATTCGGTCAACTCCGTGTTCGGCGTCGACCTCGGCACGCCGGCCGGCGAGGGGGGCGCGCGGTTCCTCTCGCACCCGGACGGGTTCCTCGGGGTGTCGCGCACCGACGACCTCGCGGCCGTGGTGATCGTCGCCGTCCCGCCGTACGACGGCGACTCTGTCGCGGCCTTCGACCGCTCCGGAACGGGAGTCGAACTGGCGGTCGTCGACGCCGCTCCGCCGAGCGAATCCGTGCCGGAGTGAGCGGAGAACAGGGGTTTCAAGCCGTCGGAGGGAATACCCCGGCGTAATGGCAGCACGGCCACCCGGCGGCGGCGACACGAAAGAGCCCGAGGCTATCGAGTTCGGTATCGCCGCGCTCGACGCCCGGCTCGACGAGGCGGACGTGTCGTTCCCCGCGACGACCGCGGAGCTCCGCGACGCGCTGGGCGATCAGGAGGTTCCCTACGACGCGCAGGGGCGCTCCCTCGCGCTCGCGGACGCGCTCGACCGCGTGCCGCAAGAGAAGTTCGAGAACGAGACCGAGTTCCTCGACGCCCTGTACCCGGTGTTCGACGAGGCGCGCCGCGAGGAGCGCGGCGTGATCGCCAGCCTCCGCGACGCGTTGCCGTTCTGAGCGGGAGCCAAGGGGGTCTGGGAGCGGCCGGCCGCGCCTAGCGCGCCTCCGAGCGCGCCTCGACCTCCGGCGCCTCCTCGTCGGGCTCGCCGGCGTCGTATCGTTCGATGACGTCGTTGATTAGGACGACGTCGCCGACGGCGCGGACCCAGCGGTACGGAACGATGACGCCGGTCGAGCCGCCCACCTGCCCGGCGAACAGCTCGTGGTTGAGTTCGGCGAGCGCGAGTCCGGTCACGGCGCGGGCGTCCAGATCGAGCTGGATGTCCTCGACTTCGCCGACGAAGACGCCGTTGCTCGAGTACACCTCGCGACCGACGAGCGACGTGATCTCCTCGGGGGCTGCGTTCATACTCGGTACGGTCACGAGCGCGCCTATTAAGCGTTCGTTGTCGAACGACGCGCGTCGGACGGTGAGCGCGGGCTGGTCCCGCGGCCCGGGTTCCCGCCGCGCGCCGACGGCAGGAGGTTTTTCATAATTCGACCGTGAGGGATTCGTATGGCGACGAACACCTCGGAGCCGGACCCGACAGACGGCGGGGACTTCGACTACACCGGCGGGACGGTGGAACGGCCGGATCTCGTCGACGCGCTCGATCGCCGAGTGGACGGCGACGTGCGGTTCGACGACTACTCGAAGCGGCTGTACGCGACCGACGCCTCGGCGTACGAGGTCACGCCGATCGGCGTCGTGATCCCGGAGTCGACCGCGGACGTGGCCGCGGTCCACGAGTACTGCTTCGAGGAGGGGATCCCCGTCCTCCCCCGCGGCGGCGGTACCTCGCTCGCCGGCCAGACCGTGAACGAGGCGGTCGTCCTCGACCTGACCGACGAGATGGACGGCGTGCTGTCGACGGACCCCGACGCGGAGACCGCCCGCGTTCAGGCTGGCGCGTACGTGGGCGACCTCAACGCCGCGGTCGAACCGGCCGGGCTGAAGTTCGCACCCGACCCGGCGTGGCGCGACAAGTCCGCGGTCGGCGGGGCGATCGGCAACAACTCCACCGGCGCGCACTCGCTGAAGTACGGCAAGACGGACCACTACGTCGAGGAGTTGGAGGTCGTCCTCGCCGACGGCACCGTGACGACGTTCGGCGAGGTGGCGGTCGAGGAGCTCCGCGAGTCAGCGGACCCCGACGCCGACGGGCTCCTCCCGAGGATCCACGCCGAGGTCGTGCGGATCCTCGACGAGGAGGCCGACGAGATCGACGAGCGCTTCCCGGAGCTGAAGCGGAACGTTTCCGGCTACAACCTCGACCGCCTGCTCGCCGAGTACCGCGGCGAGCACGGCGAGGAGGGCGTCGTCAACCTCGGCCGCCTCATGGCCGGCAGCGAGGGGACGCTCGCGACCGTGACTGAGGCGACCGTCTCGCTCGTCGAGATCCCGGAGACGAAGGCGGTCGCGCTGCTGACCTACGAGGACCTCCTCGACGCGATGGAGGACGTCGCCGCGTGCCTCGAACACGACCCCGCCGCCGTCGAGGTAATGGACGACGTCCTCCTCGGGCTCGCGGCCGACACGCCGGAGTTCGAGGACGTCGTCGGAATGTTACCCGACGGCACCGACTCCGTGCTGCTCATCGAGTTCTACGCCGAGGACGACGCGACGGGAGAACAGAAGGTCGCGGACCTGATCGCGGACCGGGTCGGCGCGGCCGACGGCGCCGCGGGAGCCCGCGTCGAGACGACGACAGACCCGAGCGCGGGCGCCGCAGAGACGACGAGCCACCCTCGCCGCGCAGTCGACGCGCTGGAGGCGCACGACCCGGACGAGCGCGACCGGTTCTGGAAGATGCGGAAGGCGGGGCTACCGATCCTCCTCTCGCGCACCACCGACGAGAAGCACATCTCCTTCATCGAGGACTGCGCCATCCCGCCGGAACACCTCCCGGAGTACACCCGCGAGTTCCAAGAGATTCTGGAGGACAACGACACCTTCGCCACCTTCTACGCGCACGCCGGCCCGGGTGTGTTACACATCCGTCCGCTCATCAACACGAAGGAGGTCGACGACGTGGAGGCGATGCTCGACATCGCCGACCGCGTCACCGACGCGGTGGTCCGACTCGGCGGCTCCGTCTCGGGCGAACACGGCGACGGCCGCGCGCGGACCCAGTGGAACCGGAAGCTGTACGGCGACGACCTCTGGGAGTCGTTCCGCGACCTCAAGACCGCGTTCGATCCCGACTGGCTGCTCAACCCGGGCAACGTCTGCGGCGACGTCGACATGGGCGAGAACCTCCGGTTCGACGCCGACTACGAGTACGACGCCGGGTTCGACCCCGCGATGGAGTGGGCGGTCGACAACGGGATGCAGGGGATGGTGGAGCTCTGCCACGGCTGCGGCGGTTGCCGCGGCCCGCAGGAGACCACCGGCGGCGTGATGTGTCCCACTTACCGCGCCTCCGAGGAAGAGGTCCAGTCGACCCGCGGGCGGGCGAACATGCTCCGCGGGGCCATCTCCGGCGAGCTCCCGGACGACCCGACGGACGACGAGTTCGTCACCGAGGTGATGGACCTCTGCGTCGGCTGTAAGGGGTGTAAGGTGGACTGCCCGAGCGGCGTCGACATGGCGAAGCTGAAGGCGGAGGTCGAGCACGCCCACCACGAGAAGCACGGGATCGATCTGCGGACGCGGCTGCTCGGACGCTTCGAGTCGCTCGCGCCGCTCGCCTCGAAGCTCGCGCCGCTCTCGAACCTCCCGAACAAGATCCCCGGGAGCGGGCTCATCGCGGAGAAGGCGCTCGGGATCGCGAGGGAGCGGGACCTCCCCGAGTTCCGCTCTGAGACCCTCGTCGACTGGTTCGAAGCCCGCGGCGGCGCGGGCGTCTCGCGCGAGGAGGCCGACCGCGACGTGCTGCTGTTCCCCGACGTGTACACGACCTACACGAACCCCGGCGCGGGGAAGGCCGCGGTGCGCGTGCTGGAGGCCGCGAACTGCCACGTCGAGATCCCGGACGTCGACGGGAGCGGGCGGCCGCCACACTCGAAGGGGATGCTCGACGTGTCGCGCGCGACGGCGAGGGACGCCGTGGAGACGCTCGCCCCCCGGGTCCGGAATGACTGGGAGGTGGTCGTCGTCGAACCGTCCGACGCCGTGATGCTCCAGTCCGACTACCACGACCTGCTCGACGGCGAGGCCAGCGACGTGCCGGACGAGGACGTGGCCGCCGTCTCGGAGAACGCCTACGGCGTCATGGAGTACGTCGACGCCCACCGGCTCGACGAGACTCTCTCCCTCGACGCCCCGACGGAGTCGCTCACCTACCACGGTCACTGTCACCAGAAGGCGACGAAGAAGGACCACCACGCGGTCGGCGTCCTCCGGCGCGCGGGCTACGGCGTCGACCCGCTCGACTCCTCCTGTTGTGGGATGGCGGGCTCGTTCGGCTATGAGGCCGAGCACTACTCGATGAGCAAGGCGATCGGCGAGAACCTCTTCGAGCAGGTGGACGCCAGCGACGGCGACGGTCTCGTCGCCCCCGGAACGTCCTGCCGGACGCAGCTGGAGGAGGGGCCGGGCGAAGTGCCGGAGCCGTCGCATCCCGTGGAGAAGCTGGCGGCCGCGCTGGCGTAGGGGGACGGCTCGTTCGGGCGGTCACCCGGCGTCAGACCACACGTTCGCCCCGGCGAGCGCGATGAGGTACGAGAACGCCGGGAACGTCACCGCGACCACGGCGAGAAACGCCGGGTCAAGCCCGCCGGGGTCCTCGGAGAGCCAACCGGTGTACTGGAGGACCCCAAGCGTGAGGACCACGACGGCCGTGTTGAGCGCGTACTCGGAGAGCGGAGGGTTCGGGAACCGCATGCGACCTGCTGGCGCCCTCGGTCACTCAACGCTTTCGACCCGATCTCGTTCGCGCTCGCGACGCCGCGCCAGCAGCCGCTCGATACCCTTCCCCGGTCCGCCCTCGATCGGCCACCCATTCGTGCGCCACTGCGGGGGTTCCGGCGAGAACTCCGGACAGGACCCCGAACACTCCCGCGCGGTGGGGACCTTCCCCTTCGCCGCGCAGTAGGGGACGAGCGCGCGCCCCTCGCGGCGGAGTTCGAAGTGTCGGCAGTCCGGCCGCATCGTGTCGTGGAAGGTGCGCCACCCCTTCCCGTAAGCGCGCTCGGCGATCTCTAGGCGGAGCGTCTCCGTCGCGGCGTCACGTCGCTCACCCGGTCCGGGAGAGAGGGCGCTCGGGTGCCACGCCACGTCGACCGCGTCGGCGTCGACGCCCGCGGAGAAGTCGGTCGCGAGGACCCCGGCCTCGACGGGCATCTCGCGGAGGAGGGCGGGCTCGACGCGTTCACCGGTCGTCTCGGTCGCGAGCCAGACCTCGTCGGCGAGCGCGGTCTCGACGTCGTGTTCGAGCTGGTCGGCGAGCCTGTCGGCCGCGCTGGCGTCTAGGTCCGGCTTGTTCTCGACCGCGACGATCCGCTCGACCCAGTCCGGATACGGTCGCTTGCGGCGGATCTGGATCCGGTTCCCGTCGCGCCGCTTCTCGATCAGGCCGCGGCCCGCCGCCCGGTGGACCGCCTGTCGAACGTAGCGCCACGGGTAGCCGGGGTCGGGCAGCGCGTCGCGGTACCACGCCCACGCGGCGGGCGCGCCGCGGACGACGTGGAGGAGGTCGGAGTCGATGGCCCGGTCGCCGAACGCGCGCCGCCGTTCGAACGCCGCGGGGTCGACCTCGATCACGACGGTGTCCCAGCGGCGCGCCTGCGTGCCGAGCTGGCGGGCGACGAGCGCGGGACGGCGTCCCTCGCTCGGGTGCCACTCCAGCTCGGCGTACCGACAGACCAACAGCTCGTAGCCGAACTCGGCGTCGGGCGTCACTGTCCACACCGTCGCGGGGCGCGGACAAAAGCGAAACGCTCGGGGCGGGGGCGCCCGCTGTCGGCCGATCGATCGCGCGCCCGTCCCCGCCCCCCGATCAGACGTACTTCCCGTCCTCCTCGTCTTTCCGCTCGTCGAGGTACACGTGGGCCTCCTCGAGGATCTCGCGCGGGCCGTCTTGGGTGATCGTGTTGAGCGCCTGGTCGTAGTCGCGCCACTGGAGGTCGCGGTGCTCCTTCGAGAGTTCGGCGCTCGCCTCGAACGAGCGGGCGATGAACAGGTGGACCGTCTTGTGGATGGTCTTGCCGTTCGCCTCGAACACGTAGTCGTACTCCTCGCGGAACCCGTCGATCAGCCGGAAATCCTCGATCCCGGCCTCCTCGCCGACTTCTCGTATCGCCGTCTGCTGGAGCTCCTCGTCCCCCTCGACCCCGCCTTTGGGGAACTCCCAGTCCCCCGGTCGGCTCTTCAGGAGCAAGTACTCCCGTTCGCCGCGGGTATCGCGGAAGAGGATGGCTCCGGCACTGGTCGCTTCGACCGTCATTGGCCGCAGGTAAGCGATCACCCCTAAAGAGCGTGTCGGACTCCCGAACGGATCCGAACGGCTCGGCCGCGTCGACCGGTCTTCGGCCGGATTCGCGGCGGGGTCTCGCGCGGCGACCGCGGGTAGGTGCGTTTTTACCGCTCCGGCGGTCATTCACGCACGACCCCCAGCCATGACCTTCGTCACGAAACTCCACTTCGCGTCCGGCGACCGCGACGTGCTCGCCGAGACCGTCCAAGAGCTCAAAGAGACGCTCGAACGCAAGGGCGCCGAGTGTAAGGGCCCGCACGCGAGCCCCTCGGAGCGCGTCACCGTGCCGCTGTACAAGGACCTCTCACCGGGCGACGAGTTCTCGCCGTGGCGCTACGACGTGTATCACCGCTCGATGGAGATCCACGGCGCCGACGACATCGCGCGGTCCGTCGTCGCGCGCGGCTTCCCCGACTCGATCCACGTCGAGGTCGAGGTCGGCCAGAAGAAACCGCTCGGTCACCGGCGCGACTGAGTCGCTCGACGCCGCCGAACCGACCGACGACTCCGGTCACGGCTGCGGTTTTCGCCGCGTCGGAATCCACGCGCCAGCGCCGGCTCAACCGAGCGTCCGGAGGTTCTCCGTCTCGACGCGGTCCGGCAGCCGCGCCAACGCGGCGTCGCACCACGCGTCGTGCCCGAGCGTGAGCGTCGTCTCCGGGTTCGCCGCCGCGAGCGCGGCCACACCCGCCGCCGCGGCGACCTGCGCCGCATCGTCGGTCCGCTCCGGAACCTCGGCGGTGAGCGGGTACGTCTCCGAGAGCGCGGGCGGATACGGCCCGAACGGTGGCTTCACGCGCCACACCGCGTCGTACGCGTGATTCGAGGGGGCCTTCGACTCGGTGAGCAGGAGGTCGTCGGGCGCCGCCAGCCGATCGAGTCGGTCGTGGTGTCGCATCACCTCGGGGCGACGGGCCGCCTCCCGTGAGGTGTAGAAGAACGCGTCCTTCGACCCGGGGTCGGTCCGCTCCAGTTCGTCGGCGTGGTCGAGCAGCGCGCGGTAGCCGTCGAGCATCGCCGGGTGGCCGCGGGCGCGGCGGTCGACCAGCTCCAGCAGCGTCCCCGAGCGGATCGCCTCCTTCACGCGGCGCAGTTCCTCGAAGGTGACGTGGAGGTTGTGCTCGGCGAGCAGCCGCTCCGCCTCGCCGTCGTCGAAGCCGCGGAGGTCCGCCGGCTCGTGGTCGGCGCACACGGGACACGAGCAGGGGAAGTAGTCGAGCGCTTCGAGGTGTTCGGTGCCCGAGACCGTCAGGTAGCGGCCGTCGCGGGCCATCAGCGCGTACGCGGCCGAGTCGAACAGATCGCAGCCAGCAGCCACCGCGAGCGCCAGCATCATCGGGTGGCCGGCCCCGAACAGGTGGACCGGCGCCCCCGGCCCGAGCCCGTGCTTCGCCGCGCGCACCGCCTCGACCACCTCGGCGTAGCGGTACGAGTTGAGCAGCGGCACCATCGCCCCGACCGGGAACACGTCGAGGTCGGTCGCGGCCGCGTGGCGCCCCGCCTCCTCGCGGAGGTCGGCGTACGTCGCCCCCTGGACCGGCCCGTTGACGAGCATCTCGCCGGTCTCGGCGGCCTCGGCGTCTGCGAGCGCCCGCTTCGTCGTCTCGAGCTCTGACTCGGCGCGCTCGCGGTCGGCGTCCGGGGGCGTCGGCACGTCGACGGGCGTCGCCACGTCGCTGCCGATCTGTCGCTGGAACTCGATTATCTCCTCGGTCGTCACGTCGATGTCGCCGTACTCGGCCAGCTGGAAGGAGCCCGAGTCGGTCATGATCGCGCCGTCGAAGCCGAGGAACTCGTGGAGCCCCTCGTCGAGCACGCGGTCGCGGATGCGGTCCGTGCTGCGGATGATGTAGGAGTTCGTGATCAGCATCTCCGCGCCGAACTCCTCGCGGAGCCGCTCCGGCTCGATCGTGAGCACGTTGGGGTTGACCACGGGCAGGAGCGCCGGCGTCTCGACCGTGACGTCGGCGCGGGGGACCGTCAGCCGACCGATCCGCCCGGCGGCGTCGTGGTCCCGGATCTCGAAGTGATCGCGCATACCCGGACTGCGCGGACGCGAGCGGTAAGGGTTGCGTTCGGCGGCGAGCGCGCCCGCAGGGGCCGCCGCCCGGCGCGGGCGGGGCTCAGAGCCCGGTCGGATGCGAGAGGTACGTCGTCTCGACGCCCCAGTCGGCGGTCAGCGACTCCAGCGCCCGAACGCCGAACGTCTCCGTCGCGTAGTGGCCGGCGAGGAAGACTGTCAGCCCGGCCTCGCGGGCGTCGTGGTACACCTGTTGTTTCCCCTCGCCCGTGATCAGCGCGTCCGCGCCCGCCGCGACCGCCTCGTCGAGCCAGTCGACCCCGGAGCCGGTGACGACCGCGACCCGTTCGACCTCGTCGGGCCCGAAGTCCAGGACGCGCGTGGGCGACGGCTCGCCGTCCGGTTGGCCCTCGAACCCGTCGAGCGTCTCGCGGAGCGCGTCCGCCGAGCGCGGCGCCGCCGTCTCCCCGATCGTGCCGATCGTCACCGGGCCGATCTCGCCGAAGGGGTCGCGGTCTTCGAGTCCGATCTCGGTGGCGACGCCCGCCGCGTTGCCCAGTTCCCGGTGGCCGTCGAGCGGGAGGTGCGAGACGTACAGCGCGATGTCGTGCTCGATGAGCGCCGCGATCCGGTCGTGGACGCGACCGGTCACGCGTTCGATGCCGCCCCACGAGAGCCCGTGGTGGACCACGAGGACGTCGGCGCCCGCGTCCGCGGCGGCCTCGATTGTCGCCGTCGCGGCGTCGACCGCGAAGGCGACCCGTTCGACCTCGGGGTCGTCGGCGGGTCCGGTGCCCGGGCTAGCGGCCTCGCCGCCCGGGCCGACCTGAAGGCCGTTCGCGCTCGCGTCGACGTCGGCGTACGCGGCCGTGTCGAGCTCCTCGTCGAGTCGGTCGACGTACTCGGAGAGCCTCATACCGGTCGGTGTGCGCGTCGGCGAATAAAGGGCGCGGAGCGGGCGCGGTCGAGAACGTCGGGGCCGGCGGTCGGGGGTCAGTCGTCGAGCTCCTCGGCGACGGAGTCCGGGACCGCGTCCGGGGAGCCGACCCCGGCGTCGGGAGCGTCCGACTCGACCGAGTCGCCCGTCTTCGGTGTGAAGTCGGGGTCGAACAGCCGGAGCGCCGTGCGGATCGTCTCCCAGTCGTCCTCGCCGGCCGCGTCTCGGAGCGAGCGCGTCGGGGCGGCGAGCAGCTGGCCGACGAGGGCGTCGGCGAGGTCGGCGACCGTCTGGCGCTGCTCGTCCGTGAGGTCGCCCTGCGCCTCCAGCTTCGACATCGCGCGGTCGAGCTCGCGCGCCTTCACCCGGTCCGCGCCGGCGTACATCGCCGAGATGGCGTCGTCGGCGCGCTTGCGCTTGTACGCCTCGAGGATGCGGTCGAGCTCCGCGTCGATGATCGACTCGACCTCGCGCGCCTCCGCGGCGCGGCTCTCCCTAGTCCGCTGGGTCACGTCTTCGAGGTCGTCGATGTCGAAGACGGTCACGCCCTCGCGCGCGCCGGCCGCCGGGTCGACGTCGCGGGGCTGCGCGATGTCGATACAGACGACCCGGCCGGCGCCGTCGACGTACGACGGGTGGACGACGAGGTCGGGGCTGCCGGTCGCGGTGACGACGAGGTCGGCGTCGGGGACCACGGCGGGGAGGTCCGCGAGCGGCACCGCCTCCGCGGGCGTGTCGACCTCCTCGGCGACGAACTCCGCGTGCGGGACGGTGCGGTTCGCGACGACGATGTCCGAGACCGGCGTGTCGTCGAGCGCCCGGGCCGCGAGCGTCCCCATCTCGCCGGCCCCGACGACGACGGCCGAGCCGTCGGTGAGGTCGATCTCGTCCGCCGCGAGCCGGACCGCGGCGGAACCGAGCGAGACGACGCCCTCGTTGATCTCGGTTTCCGTCCGCGCCCGCTCTCCGACGTGGAGCGCCTTCGTCACGGCGTCCTTGAGGACGGGGCCGATGCCGCCGGCGGACTTCGACTCCTCGTAGGCCTCCCGCAGCTGCCCGATGATCTGGTCTTCGCCGAGCACGAGCGACTCCAGCCCGGAGGCGACGCGCATCAGGTGTTCCAGGCTCTCCTCGTGGTCGAGGCGGCGGACCGCGCCGCCGCGGACGTCCGGCGCGAACGTCGACAGCGCCGTCGTGCCGTCGACGGTCCGGTCGGTGACGACGTACGCCTCCGAGCGGTTACACGTCTGCACCGCGAACGCCTCTTCGACCCCTTCTCGCGCGAGCAGGTCGGAGACGGTCGCGCGGACGCCGTCGCCGCCGGCGGCCTCGATCTCGTCGACGGTCGCATCGGCGTGGGCGACGCTCACGCCGGCGATCGCACCCGTCTCTCTCATCGGTCGAGTACCTCCTCGATCACGGTGTCGGCCTCTTGCCGTCCGTTGGATCTCCCCTTTTGTAAACCCTTCCAAACCCCCCGGGATCTGACAACGCGGCGAACCGCTTCCCGGCGTTTCTCGGGAGGTATACCCTCGGATTTCAGTTCCTCGCGGATCTCGCCAGAGAGCGCCGCCATCTCGCCCGCCCCCTCTATCTCGGCCTCGATCCGCTCGCGTAACGCCTTCGCGAGCGCGGGGCTGGTCCCGCCCGTCGAGAGCGCGACGGTCACCGGCTCGTCTTCCACCGTCGCGGGCACCACGACGCTCCCGGGGTCGCGACCCCCGGAGACGTCGGTCCGGTTGACCAAGATCCCGCGGTCGAGCGCGGCCGACTCCACGGCGGCGTTGACCGCGGCGTCGTCGGTCGCGGCGACCGCGAGCGCGGGACCGAGCCGATCGATCCAGCCGGCGACCGCGTCGGCGTCCGGAGCGGCGCGCAGCAGTTCGATCGCGGTGTCGCGCTCCGCCGCGGGGTCGTCGGGCGAGGGCAATCGCTCGTCGAAGTCGGGACTCACGACCACGACGCGCGCGGCCTCGTCGAAGCCGCGGGCCTTCCGCGAGCCGACGGCGCCGCCGCCGAAGACGACCACCGTCTCGCCCGCGAAGTCGTGGTACAGCGGCGTCACGGACGGCCTCCGGTCCCCGCGATTCGGGGAGTCACGCCGTGTTGCTGTCCGCCCGGTCCGCGATGCGGATACCGGTCTTCTTCAGGATGCGCGTCGAGAACAGGGTGTCCCAGTCGTCCGCGCCGACGTCCCAGTAGTCGTCCATCAGCTCCCTGACCTCGGCGATCCGGCGCTCGCTCTCGGCCTCGGTGCGGCCGTGCGTCATGGCGAAGAAGTTGTACTCCCAAACGCCGGCGTGGCGCGGGCGCTCGTAGCAGTGCGTGACGAAGCCTAAGTCGGCGACGGCGGGGCCGACCTCGTCGAGGGCGTCTTCGGGCACGTCCCAGACGGTCATCCCGTTCTCCGTGTAGCCGAGCGCGTAGTGGTTCGGGATGACGCCGACGCGGCGCACCTTCCCCTCCCGCTCGAACCGCTTGATCGTCTCGATCACCCAGTCCACGTCGGCGCCGACCGCGGCGGCCACGTCGGCGTACGGCGTCTCGGTCACCGGGAGCCCGCCCTGGATCTCGACGACGAGGTCGCGCTCGTCGGGCGTCAACGTTCCGCGGTCGCTGGGCGAGACGTCGGGCCCGAGCCCCGAGAGGTCCACGTCGCCGTCGGGGACCGGGCCGTCGACGAGGAACTTCGCGCCGACGTGGAACTCCCGGAGCTTCGGGAGGTTGTACGTCTCCTGGCTCGTCGCGTCCTCGATCTCCGCGAGCACCTCCTCGACGCGGTCGCTCCCGTCCTTGTCGGGGTCCGGGTGGTCCGCGACGCTCACCACGAACCACATGTTGAGGTGCGGGTGCTCCCGCTCGTAGTTGTGTGCGACCGCGGTGAACTCGTTCACCGTCTCCGCGACCTCGTCGTAGCGGTCCTCGGGCGCGTGCATCGCGACGAGCGAGGCGGCGCCGCCGATCTCCTCGGCGTTGACGAGCGCGCCGAACCGCGAGAGGATCCCCTCCTCGTCGAGCTCGCGGACGCGCTCGCACAGCTCCGGTCCCGTCACGTCGACGCCGCGCTCGCGGAGCGCGGCCGCCGCCGCGTCGAAGGGGCGCTCCGCGACCGGGAAGCCGCCCTGGAACGCGTTGATGATCGCGCGGTCGAGCGCCGTCAGGTCCGCGTCGACCTCCTGCATGGACCGATCTCGGGGCCGCGCGAGAATAAGCGATCCGACCTGACGCCGCGCCGCCGCGGCGGAGGGTGACCGTCGACGCCCGGCGCGCTCCGGGAGCTACCCGTCCACGTCGCGGGCGATATCCGCGAGCGACGACCGCGGCCCGCGGTCCGCGTCGTACACGGTCCGCTCGCCGGGGATCCGCAGCCCGTACAGCTCGCCGGACACCACCACGTCGAGGACGACGCTCTCGCCCGGCTCCCGGCCGTTCGCGTCGAGCCACTTGACCAGCCGGTTCGTCCCCTCGCCGGACTCGCGCGCCAGCCGCCGGTTGTCGAACGCGCCGCGGAGGAGCCGCCCGCGCGAGTCGGCCGCGACACGCGCGTGGTACTCGTCGCGACCGATCGCGACGCGGATCAGGTCCCCCTGACTCACTCCGAGCGCGTCGCAGGTCCCGGACTCGACGCGCCCGTCGAGCGCGTCGTCGTCGGGAAGTCTGACGCAGGGGCGGCGAGTCCCGCCGCTCCGGGCGAGCGAGACGCGAACCGAGGAAACGTCCTCGCCGTCGGAGGGAACGCGAGGCATCGAAGCGCCGTTACTCGTCGGCGTCGTCGTCGCCCTCGCCGAGCGCGGCCGCCACGTCGCCGTCGCCGTCGACGACGCTCGCGTTGATCTGCGCGATGTCGTCGTCGACCTCGCGGCCGCGGACGGTGATCCGCTTGCGCTCGCCCTCGCGGGAGGGCTCGAAGCCGACGCCGCCCTCGAGGAGGAGCTCCTTCAGGCGGGTGCCGGAGACGTCTTCGCGCATCGGGCGCCCGGTTTCGTCGGAGCCGCCGGTGAGTTCGATCGTATGGTCGGAGAGCCCGACGGCGTCGCCGCCGATCTCGTCGCCGAGTTCGCGACCGAGGAATCGGTTGGCGTCCTGTCCGTCGACCTCTCGCTGGAACGTCTCGCCGGTCTCGGGGTCGGCGACGACGACTTTGAATTCGGCCATGCCCGAACGCAGACCCCCGCGCATAAAAAGCACGTCGAAACGTCGGAACCGCGCGCCGCGCAGCGCTCAGTCGGCTGCCCCGCCGACGCGCACGATCCGGCGCTCGCCGTCGCCCCACGGCCCCTCCACGAACGCGGTCTCGACCGCGCGGGCGACGGCGTCGGGGTCGTCCGGACCGCCGGCGTCGGCGACGCTCCCGACCGAGCCGGGATCGAACGGCAGGCCGAGCGCGTCGTAGACCGGTTCGGTGACCGACGCGATCGGCGCGGCGTCCGCCGCCGAGACGACGAGGACGCCGGCGACAAGCGCCGCGTCGGCGCGCACGCGCTGCGCGAGCCCGGCGACCTTCCCGCCGCCCGCGGCCCCGCCGGTTTCCGTCGCACCGGCCCCAGCGACGCGCAGGGAGTGCTCGCCGGGGCAGAACGCGGCCGGGGGCTCGCCGCGGACCACGTCGGCGCCGAGGTCGCGGAGCGCGTCGCGGAGCGTCTCGGTCGCGGTCTCGTACCGCGAGTCGATCGACCCCCGGTCGCCGCCGGTCGGTACTGCGACGCCGAACGAGAGCGTCGACCCGGTGTACGCGACCGCGCGACCGCCCACGTCGCGCTCGACGGCAGGGAATCCGGCCGCGCGCGCCGCCCGCTTCGCCCGGTCGAACCCCGGCTCGCGGGCGTCCCGCCGGCCGAAGGCGACCTGCTTCGGCGGCGCCGTGACGCGGACGGCCGGGACCCCCTCCGCGGCCGACGCGAGCAGGTCGCCCGCCGGCTCCCGGTCGGCCGCCGGGGTCGCGAACTCGCCCCTGTACACGCGCATGGACGTGCCGACGGCGGCGGCACACAAGCCCCTTGCGCCGAGCGCGGTCGCTCGGGGCGGGGAGAAACCGAGGGCCCCGGGGGGCGCCGGCGCGTGACACAACAGTTTTGTCGGCGCTGGAAGTGGTACCGGTATCGATGAGCGACCTGAGCGCCCTGCCGGTTCAGGCGTACCTGACCGCCTGCCTGCTGGCCGGCGTCATCGGGCTCTGGCTCGGTCGGGTCGCGTGGCGGGAGCGCGACGAGCCCGGCGGCCTCGAGGTCGCGCTGTACCTCCTCAGCGGCGGCGGCGCGTCGCTGCTGTACGGCCTCCAGATCGCCGCGTCCGGTGAGCTCGCGATGCGCGTCGCGCTCAGCCTCGCGACGCCGCTCCTCGGCGCGCTTCCCGTCCTCTGGATGGCGTTCGCGCTGGCGTTCACCGGGCGCGAACGCTGGCGGACGGAGAACCGGATCGTCGCGCTCGCGACCCCCGCGTTCGTCTGGGTCCTCCTCGCGTGGTCGAGCGGGACCCACGGGCTGGCCCGGCGCTCCGTCGCCCCCGTCGCCGACGGCCCGTTCACGCTGCTCGGATACGGGTTGGGTCCCGCCGGCGGCGCGTTCGTCCTCTTCGCGTACGCGCTGTGTCTCGCCGGCGCGTCCCTCGTCGTCGACCTCTACGACCGGACCGGGAACCGCTACCGGCTCCAGACGTTCGTCGTGCTGCTCGGCACGCTGTTCCCGTTCCTCGCGGGGGCCGTGACGTTCGTCGACGTCGGGAGCTACGGGGACCTCTCGTGGCTGCCGACGGCGTTCGTGATCCACGGCGTGTTCCTCTACGGCACCGTCTTTTGGCTCGGCACCCTCGACGCCGCGGTCGTCGCGCGCGACACCGCGGTCGAGGTGATGCAGGACCCGGTGATCGTCTCCGGCTCCGACGGGCGGATCCGCGACCTCAACCCCGCCGCCGAGTCGCTCCTCCCGCCCGACGCGGTCGGCTCGTCGCTGTCGGACGTGTTCCCGCGGCTGGAGTCCGGCGTCGAACACCCGATCGCCATCGGGGACCGCGAGTTCGACATCCAAGAGAACCCGATCACGGACCCGCGCGGGACCGACCGCGGCCACGTCTTTCTGCTCCGCGACGTGACCGCGCGGGAGCGGCGACAGGCGGAACTCGAACGCCGGGAGGCGGAGCTCGAACGGCAGAACGAGCGGTTAGAGGAGTTCGCCGGCGTCGTCTCGCACGACCTGCGAAACCCACTCGCCGCCGCGTCTGCGGCCGTCGAGCTGGCCCGCCAGCGCGACGGCGACCCCGACGGCGCCTTAGAGCGGGCCGCGAACGCCCACGAGCGGATGGACGACATGATCGAGGGGCTCCTCGCGCTGGCGACGGCGGGGGAGACGGTCGACGACCTCGACCGGGTTTCGCTGGACGGGACGGTCAGACGCGTCTGGTCGCGGCTCGAGACCACCGACGCGACGCTGACCGTCGAGGGCGACGCGACCGCGTTGGCCGACCGCGACCGGCTCGAACAGCTGACCTCCAACCTGTTCCGCAACGCGATCGAACACGCGGGAGAGGACGTGGCCGTCACGGTCGCTATCACCCGGGGCGGCGACCGGGCCGCGCTCTCGATCGGCGACGACGGTCCCGGGATCCCGGCCGAGGAGCGCGAGCGAGTCACCGAGCGCGGCGTGTCGCTCGGCGGCGGCACCGGGCTGGGGCTGGCGATCGTCGGCGACATCGCCGAGGCGCACGGCTGGACGCTCTCGGTCGCCGAGTCCGACGCCGGCGGCGCGCGGTTCGTGATCGAGGGGATGGAGGTCGCCGACCCGTGACCGACCCGCCGGAGGCAACCGTCACGCTCCCCGCGGAGGTCGTCGAGCAATACGAGAAGTTCTCGCGGTTCAACTCCCCGTACCCCGCCCACGAACGCGGTCGCGCCGTCGACCTCTACCCGGGCAACGGGGTCGGCCACTCTCCGGTCGCCGGGACCGTCAGCGCGGTCCGCACCGTCGGCTGTCCGGACCGCCCGTACGCGGCCGACGAGGACCACCTGATCGTCGTCGGCCTCGACGACGAGTGGTGTGCTCGCGCGGGCGCGCCCTCCGGCACCGTCGCGCGGATCCTCCACGTGATCCCGGCGGTGACGCCGGGCGACCGGGTCACCGTCGGCGACGCGCTCGGCCCGACGACCCGCTCGGGCTTCTTCGGCCAGTGGGTCGACGACCACGTCCACCTCGGGTTCCGCCCGCCGGACGCGAATCCCCTCCGAGCGAGCGGGTCGCTCCCGGTCGCCGCGGACCTCCCCGTGGAGCGGGTCGCGTGGGACGGGACCGGAACCGTCGTCGAGCGGGGGCCGACCCACGTCGTGCTCGCCGGCCCGCGGCGGACCGAGCCCGGACCGTCGTTCGCGGCGCTCGCGAGCGACGGGGGGGTCCCGCTCGACGGCGGGCTGACGCACTACGCGGGCGGCGGGACGTTCGCGGCGAGCGACGCGGCGCCCGGCGAGGACGGAAGAGACGAGCGACGCCCGCGGTCGGGCGACGCGGTGTCCCTCCTCGGGACCCGGATCGGAACCGCGGCCGCCCACGGCGGGGGGTCGTCCGGGGCGCCACGGGTCGAGTGGGGGGCGGTCGACGTCCGCGCGAACGGCGATCGCATCGTGGGGCTCTCCCTGTTCGCCGCGCGCGGCGAGCGCTTCGGCGTCAAGTTGGTCTGTCCGGACCGGTCGTTCGCGATCGGCGAGTCGGTGACGGTCGAGCTCGTGCCAAGCGACGACCCGATCCGGCTCGGCGTCGGGTGAGCGAGGCCGTCAATCGATCGCCGGTTGTCGCCCGTTTCCGGGGGGTACAAGCCGTCCCGGGACGACCGGCGGGACATGGATCAGACGGACATCGCGGAGATGGACCCGCTCCCCGACGCGGCGACGCGGTTCGTCGAACAAAAGTTAGAGGACGAACACGGCTACCTCTCGTGGCTGAACACGTCGGTCGAGACGGTCGAGCGCGGGCGCGTCGTGCTCTCGATCCCCTTCGACGAGAAGCTCACGAACACGGACGGGCAGACGATCCACGGCGGCGTGGCGGCGACGCTGATTGACACGGCCGGCGGCGTCGCGCAGCGCACGACGTTCGAGGACCCGCTCGACGGCGGCGTCGCGACGGTGAACCTCAACGCGAACTACCTCCGCCCCGCGACCGGCGACCTCCGCGCGGAGGCCGAAGTGATCCGGGCCGGCGGCTCCATCGGCGTCAGCGAGATGACCGTCACCAGCGGCCTCGACGAGGACCGCGGCGAGGTCGTCGTCGGTCAGGGATCGTTTCGGCTGTTCCGCGAGTAGCCCGGGAGGTCGGCGAGGATCGCGTCGATCCCGCCGCGACCGCCGTCGCCGTCGAGTGCGGCCGCCAGCGCCGCGACCGGCTCGCGGCCGGCGCGATCGGGGGCCGCCCTGACGACGACCGACTGCTCGCCGAGCGGGACGAACGCACAGCCCAGCCGTTCCGCCGTCTCGCGGAGCCCGAGCCCGGCGTCCGCGTCGCCCGCGACGACCGCGCGGGCCGGGCTCTCGAACGCCTTCGCGGTCCGCTCGTAGCCGTCGATCCGCTCGGCGAGGTCCCGGCGGTCGGCGTCGCGCTCGTCCGCGAGGTCGTCGAGCGCCGTGTCGAGGCTCCGACGGAGGCCCGAGACTGTCGGCCGGTTCCGGAAGCGGAGGTCACGGTCGACGAGGTCCGCGATCCCGGTCACCGCCTCCGGGTTGCCGTCGGGGACGACAAGCCCCCACTCGCGGGTCCAGCCGCCGAGGGCTTCGGCGCCGACCTCGCGGTCGGTCGGTCCGGCGGTCACCGCCACGTCGGGGACGCCGTCGCGGAGGCGGCGGTGCCCCTCGCGCGAGCCGACGGCGAGGTACCGCGGGTTCGCGAGGCGGTCGAGCAGGCGGTTGAGCGCGGGGTCGTCCTCGCCGACGCCGAGCAGCGTCGGCGGGCGCACGTCCGGCGAGAACAGCTGTACCTCGACCGCCTCACCGGCGTCGAGGACCTCCGTGTCCGGGTCGACCGCGACGACGCCGTCAGCCTCGACGAGGCTCGTCGTCGCGCCGGACCCCTTGTCCACCGGGTAGACGAGCGGGGGGGCGTCGTCGTCTAGGTCGAGCAGGCCGACGGGCATCAGCCGGAGACGGCCCTCCGAGTAGCGCTCGCTCACGCCCATCCGCCCCTCGACTGTCGCCGTCGCGGGCTCGGGCTGGCCGGCGGCGTCGCGGATCGCGGGCGCGACGAACGTGCGAAATATGGTGAGCGCGGACACCGGGTAGCCGGGGAGGCCGACGTACGCGGACTCGCCGACCGAGGCATCGTTCCGGGCGGCGTCCTCGCCGACGCCTTCGTCGCCGTCGCCGTCGCCGCCGTCGGAGCCGCCCCGGTCGAGCCGGCCGATCAGCATCGGCTTCCCGGGCTTGACCGCGACGCCGTGGAGCAGGAGCTCCCCGCGCGCCTCGATCACGCGGTAGATGACGTCGACCGCGCTCGCCGAGGTCGACCCCGACGAGAGCACGAGGTCGCACTCGTCGGCCGCCCGGCGCAGCAGCCGCTCCATCTCGTCGTAGTCGTCGCCGGCGTGCGGGTAGAGGACCGGCTCGCCGCCCGCCTCCTCGACGCCGGCGGCGATCGTCGTCGAGTTCACGTCGTAGATCTCCCCGCGGTCCGGGTTCAGCGCCTCGCCCGGGCGGACCAGCTCGTCGCCGGTCGAGACGATACCGACCCGCGGCCGCCCCTCGACCGGGACCTCGTCGACGCCGAGCGCCGACAGCAGCCCGATCTCGCGGGGCGTCAGCCGCGTGCCCGGTCCGAGCGCGCGGGCGCCGGCGGCGATGTCGGTCCCGGCTGTCATCACGTGATCGCCCGGCGCGACCGACGTGCGGACAGCGATCCGCGAGGGACCGTCGTCGTCGACCCCGTCCCCGCCCGAACCGAGCTCGTCGGTGCGCTCGACCATCACGACCGCGTCGGCGCCGTCGGGCATGACGGCGCCGGTGGAGATCTCCGCGCAGGTCCCCGGCTCGACGGTCACGTCGGGCGCGGCGCCCGCGTGGACCGCGCCGACGAGGTCGAGTTCGGCGGGATCCGCCTCGTCCGCGCCGAAGGTTTCCCGCGCGCGGACGGCGTACCCGTCCATCGACGCGCGGTCGAAGCCGGGCACGTCGATCGCGGCGTCGACGCGCTCGGCGAGAACGCGACCGCGGGCGTCCGCCAGCGAGACCGTCTCCGGGGTCGGCGACAGGTCGAGCGATTCGATCGCTTCGCGCGCGGCCTCGGGGGTCGCGAGGTCCCGGAACTCCTTGCGGTCGCTCATTCCGTCACCTCCCACAGTTCGACGTCGACGGACTCGCCGGCGTCGAGCCCCTCCCGCGGCTCGGGCACGACCACCCAGCCGTCAGCGAGCGCGACGCTAGAGAGGATGCCGGAGCCGCTCGCGCGGGTCGGCGTCGCGGTCGGGAGCGCGTCGTCGACCGCCGCGTCCCCGTCGGGGCCGTCGTCGGGACCCGAAAGTGACACGCGCGCGAAGGTCCGTACACCGGGCTCGCTCGCGACCTTCCGGCCGAGCGTCGCGCGCCGCGTCGGGAACGGCTCTACGTCGGCCCCGCCCGCGCGCTTCATCGCGGGGCGGAGGAACTGCGCCGCGTTGACGATACACGCGACCGGGTAGCCGGGCAGCGACACGATCGGCGTCCCCTCGGCGCGGCCGAGGCAGACTGGGTGCCCGGGCTTCAGCGCGACGCCGTGGACCAGCACCTCGCCGAGGTCGCCGACGACCTCGGGGATCAGGTCCCGCTCCCCGACCGACGAGCCGCCGGTGGTGACGACCACGTCGGCGTCGAGGTCGGCGGCGACGGCCTCGCGCAGCGCCTCCGGGTCGTCGGTGACGACGTCGCGGTAGCGCGCCTCGCCGCCCCAGCGCTCGACGAGCCGGGAGACGGTGAGCCCGTTCGTCTCGATCACCTCGCCGGGGCCGGGATCCGACTCCACCAGCTCCTCGCCGGTCGGAATCACGGCGACCTCTGGCGGCTCCCGGACCGTGACGGTGTCGAAGCCCACCGAGCGCAGCAGGCCGAGGTCGGAGGGGCGCAGGGCGTGGCCGGGCTCGTAGAGGCGCTGGCCGTCGGCGACATCCTCGCCGGCCTTGCCGACGTTCTCGCCGGTCGCGACCGCCTCGAACACCTCCACCTCGCCGCCGACCGACTCGACCTGTTCGATCATCACGACCGCGTCCGCGCCCTCCGGGACTGCGCTGCCGGTGTGGACCCGAGCGGCCTCGCCGGGCGCGACCGCGTCCGCCTCGGCGGGCTTGGCGGTCAGGACCGCCGGCGATCGGTCGCCGGCGCCGAAGGTGTCGCTCGCGCGGACGGCGTACCCGTCCATCGCGGCGCGGTCGTACCCCGGCACCGGCGCCGGCGCGTCGATCGGTTCGGCGACGACGCGGCCGTCGGCCGCCTCGACCGGGACCGTCTCCGTCCGGTCGTTCGGCGCGACGGCGTCGAGCAGCGTCGCCCTCGCGTCCGCGACCCGGGTCCGCCGCTTGAACCCGGACTCCCGTCTGTCGTGGCTCATGCTCACACATTCGCGGCCGCGGGCAAAAACCCCGTTCTCCGCGGGCGCCGGCGTTCGGACCCTCGGTCGCGGCCGCTCGCCGACGCCCCCGGCCGCCGACGCGCCCGGTCAGGCGAACCACGAGAGGAACCGGCGAGTCCGGTGGACCGACTGGAGGGCGGCGACCTTCGCGGCCGTGAGCGCGCCGAGGGTCGTCCGCCTGGTGGCCCGGGCGCCCCGGGCCGCGCCGGTCCGCGCGTAGTACCCGGACCGGCGTCCGGCGGCGCCGACGTAGTGTTTCGCCGCCATTCGGATCGGCGCGCGCCGGCCGTCGACGGTCGTCGTGCCGCGGCGGATCGCCGTCAGCACGTCGTCCGCGGTGACCTCGCCGACCGACTCTCGCCCCTCGATCGTCAGCTCAGTGAACGCCCGGCCGACGTACTGGAGGTGGTGCGCGTCGCTCGCGGCGACCCCCGGGTAGCCGTGGTTCGCCGCGAACCGCCGCGCGCGTCGGTTTCGGTACCCCGTGAACAGCCACGCGTTGAACACCTCGACGGCGTCGACCTCGGCGCCCGGCGCGGCGGCCCCGGCCGCGTCGACCGCGTCCTCGTCCGGCAGTTCCGCGTCCACGCCGGACATTTCGGCGTCCGGCGCTTCCCCGCCGGAGCCGTCGCCCGATCCGGGCGTCGGGATGTCGCGCTGACGGACGCCGTGGCGCGAGCGCTGAAACGGGTGGGGAACGATCGCGACGCCGCCCTGCTCGTGGATCCGCCGGACCGTCTCGGCGTACGGCTCGCCGCGCGGCGGCATTCGATCGACGCCGATCGCCAGCAGGTGGCCGTGCGCGGTCGACACCTCCACGCCGGGGATGCCGATCAGCCCGTACTCGGCGGCGGTCTCCGCGGCGCGTTTCGACTCGCGGATCACGTCGTGGTCGGTGATAACGACCGCGTCGAGCCCGATCTCGGCCGCGTGTTCCAAGATCAGATCGACCGGCTCGTGCCCGTCGTAGCTGTCCTCGGAGTGCACGTGCGGGTCGATGCTGACGGTGACGCGGGACACGACCGAACTACGCGGCGGGAGGTATATAAATGGAGGAGCGGCGGCGGTTGGCCGAGAAGGGATCCGTCGCGCGCGCCGTCGACGGTCTCACCCCTCTCGTAACACCCGCACCTCGTGGTCCGCGTTCCCGCGGTCCACGATGGCCACGTCGCACTGGACGTCCTGGATGCGCTCGAAGGTCGGCGGAGAGACGAGCCGCGAGGCCGCGGAGCGGTCCCCGCTCGACCCCATGAGGACGAGGTCGTAGGCGTCCGCGTTCGCGCCGAGAAACGCCGTCACCTCCGACCGCGCGACCCGCGTCTCGACCGGCCCTGTCGTGGTCTCGACGAGGTTCGCCAGCTTCGTCTCGGCCCGTCTGCGCTCGGACTCGGCGTCGATACAGGTACAGACGCTCACCCCGCCGCTTTCGCCGGCCAGTCGCTCTGCAAAGTCGATCATCGCGTGCGCCGAGTCGCCGGGCCGGGCGACCAGTACGAGGACGCGCCGCCAGGTGTGGACGCCCGTCGTCGACCGGAACGCGACGGCGTCGAGTGGACCGGCGAAGACCTCCCGGGCGAACGGCGAGAGGAGGCCGTCTTCGGTCTCGTACGGCGTCACGATCAGGTCCGAGTTCGTCGCGCGGGCGGTCTCGACGGCGACCCGGGCCGGATCGCCGTCGGCCGCGACGACCACCTCGCACGGCACGTCGAACCGGGCTCGGATCTCCGCGGCGTGAGGTTCGAGCCGCTCGACCGCCGCCGCCGCCGCTCGGTCCGAGACCTCCTCCTCGAAGTCGCCGTCGAACGACGCCCGCACCGAGTCCGGGAGGTCTCCGGGCGTCGCGGCGCCGTGGTCGGCGGACACTGCCCGCTCCGCGACCGCCATCTCCGCGTCGTCGACGATGTCGAGGAGGACGACCTTCCCGGCGTCGTGGGCGGCCGCGAGCCGCGCGCCGAAGAACGCGGTCGCCTCGCTCGTCTCCCCCCGCATCGGCACCAGGACGTGGTCGTCAGCCTGCGTGGTCCCGTAGAGGTAGCGAGCGCGCTCCTCGTAGAACCGCGTGCGCCAGACGGTGAACGCGCCCGCGACGAGACTGCCGGAGACCGCGACGGCCACGACGTAGGCCGCCGCCGGGTCGACGGTGGTGCCGAACACGAACACCGCGTCGCCGCGCGCGCTCACGAGGACCAGAAGCGCAGTCGAGAAGGCGGCCGGTTCCTCGACGCTGGCCAGCCACGTCAGGCCGCCGCAGAGCATGATCGACAGCCCGGCGCTGAGCGGACTGATCGCGCCGGTCGAGACGCCGCCGACACCGAGCAGCGAGAGCTCCAGCGCGGCCCACCCCGCGAGCGCCCCCGCCACGAGCCCACCGACAAACGTTCTCGGCGAGGAGTACTGTCCCTGCGGGTCGGAGAAGAGCGTGTAGGCTCCCGACGCCAGCGGCGGGAAGAGGAGAAACGAGAGGTCGGTCAGGTTCGTTATCTGAGTGACGAGCGCGATGAGCATCGGCACGAGCAACAGCGTCGTCAGGTGGAGCAGATTGCTCGTGTCCTCGGCCCACTGCCGGAGTTCCGCGAACTCCCGGCGTTCGATCCGACGTGCCCGTCGGCGAGCGGCGCCGAGTTTCGCTCGCAGCCTGTCCAGCATTACTCTTGCTTCGCTCGTGGCGGTCAAGAGCGTGGCGGAGCGTCCGACGCGAACGCCGAGCGTGACCCCGACGCGCGTCGGCGACGGAGACGACGCGGACCGAGACGCCTCGACGGGGAACCGAGCTCGCCGGACGACGACCGCACGCAGCCGGCGGTACCAACCGTTAGGTTCCCGGAGGCGAACGGGGACGTATGACCGACGCGGACGACGCCGGCGATCCCAGCGAGTTCCGTGACCTCGACGACCTGCCGGACGACCCGACCGACCGGGAGTACGTGGAGCGAACGATCCGGCTCGCCAAGGAGGCGGTCGAGGCCGGAAACACCCCGTTCGGCGCCCTGCTCGTGGTCGACGGCGAGGTCGTCAGCGAGGCGCGCAACGAGACGCGGACCGAGGACGACGTGACGGCGCACCCGGAGCTGACGCTCGCGCGGTGGGCCGCGCGGGAGCTCGACGCCGACGAGCTCGCGGACTGTACCATGTACGCCAGCACGGAGCCGTGCCCGATGTGTTCGACCGCGATCCACTACGCGGGGATCGACCGGGTCGTCTTCGGCGTCGACGGCGAGACGCTCGGCGAGCTCTCCGGCGGCGTGGTGCCGATCCCCTGCGAGGAAGTGGTCCGGCGCGGCGGCGGGGAGACGAGCGTCGAGGGACCGATCGCCGTCGACGCCGCGATGGCCGTTCACCGCCCCTTCTTCGGCGAGTCGTGACGGCGGAGTCAGATGCGAGCGACGGCGGAAGCGGTGGTTCGCCGGCCGTCCTCTGCGTCGGGGCCGCCGCAATAGACGAGTGGTACGCGGTCAGCAACCTCCCGGAGCCGGACGGCGGCGCGTTCGCCCGGGAGGTCACGTCCGCGTTCGGCGGCGTGGGCGCGAACGTCGCGGTCGCGCTCGACCGCCTCGGCCGCGACGCGGGGCTCGTCAGCCGCGTCGGCGACGACGAGTACGGCCGGAGAGCCCTGGAGTACCTCGGCGAGACGGGCGTGGACGGGACGCACGTCGCGGTCGGCGACGACGCCCACACCCGGTCCTTGATCCTCCGCGACCCGGATGGGGAGCGCGCCATCGTCACCGCCGGCGAGAGCTTCCGCGGGCTCCGCCTCGACGGCGACGCGCTCGCCGCGATGGCCGACGCCGACGCGGTCTTCCTCACCGCCTACACGCCTGACAGCGTGGCGCGGCGGGCCCTCGACCGGGTTCGGTCGCTCCGCGAAGCCGCCGAATCAGGCGAGTCAGGGAGCGACCCGCCCGCGCTCGTCTTCGACCTCTCGGGATCCGTCGAGGAGCTAGTCGGGCGCGGCACGGAGCCGGCGACGGTCCACCGGTTTCTCCATGAGGCCGACCTGTTCGTCGCGGACGGCGTCGCCGCGCCGGCGTTCTTCGGGTCGGCGGACGCCGCGGTCAAGCGGGTCGCGAGCGCGCATACCCGAGCGGCCGAGTCGGCGCCCTCACCCGGGCCCGAGTCGCGGTCGCGGGGTGGCCCGACGTGGCCCCGCGCCGTCCTCACGCACGGCGCCGACGGGATGACGGCGATCGCGGGCGGCGAGGTGTCCGAGTTCGACGCGTTCGACGTCGAGACGGTCGACGCGACCGGCGCCGGCGACGCGTTCACCGCCGGGCTGATCGACCGGTGGATCGCTGGAGCCCCCGCGGGGCCGTCCGCCGACCGTGACGGCGTCGCTGGCGGCGTCCGGTTCGCGGCCGCGATCGCCGCGATCAACTGTACGAGCCGGTTCACGCAGCCCGGGCTCCCGACGCGGAGCGAGGTCGAGGCGTTCCTCGCGGACCGCGGCGTCGACGTCGGCCGGTAGGGGACCCTCCTCCCGATCACCGCGCCCCGCTCACCGAACCGCGTCGGCGGCGTCGACGAGGTCCGCGACGCGGTCGGCGTCGACCGGGGCGGTCGTCTCGCCGCCCCGTTTCAGCGCGGTGCCGACGATCGCGCCGTCGGCGACGTCGAGCAGGTCGGCGACCGTCTCCGGCGTGACGCCGCTGCCGACGAGGACGGGCGTGTCGAGGCCGTGGTGCTCGCGCTCGGCGACGACCGACCCGAGGGCGTCGGTATCGACCGCCTCGCCGGTCCCCGGCCCGGAGGCGATCACGGCGTCGGCGAGGCCGCGCTCGGCGGTGTCGGCGAACGACTCGGCCGTGTACCCCGCGGGCGTCAGCGGGGCGGAGTGTTTCACGTCGGTGTCGGCGAAGACGCCGACGTCGACGCCGAGGCGGTCGCGCAGGCGGAGCGTCTCGTGGGCGCGCCCCTGGACGATCCCCTGGTCGGTGACGCGGGCGCCGGTGTGGACGTTCACCCGGACGAAGTCGGCGCCGACCGCGGCGGCGACCGAGAGGGCGGCCTCGGCGTCGTTCCGGAGGACGTTGACCCCGAGCGGGAGGTCCGTCTCGGCGGCGACCGCGGTCGCGGCGCGGGTCACGCCGGCGACGACGTGCGGCGGGACTTCGTCGGGGTAGAAGGGGGCGTCGCCGAAGTTCTCGATCACGATCCCGTCGACGCCGCCGCTGTCGAGCGCGCGCGCGTCGCTCGCGGCCCGGTCGACCGCCGCGCGCATCGCCTCGCGGCCGTCGTCGGGCGCGTTCGGGGCACCGGGAAGCGGCGGGAGGTGGACCATGCCGAGCAGCGGCGCAGCGGTGTCGAAGGTGGATTCGAACTCCATTCTCGGGGACGAGGAGGGCCTCGGACAAAAGCCTCCCCACAGCGTTTAGGCCGCCGGCCACCTGGATCCGGTCGAGATGGGAATCGACGCGACGACGACCGGCGACGGCGACGTGACGCTCGTCTTCTCGCTCGGCGCCGCGCGGTCGCTCGCCGACCCGGCCGCGGCGTTCGCCGACGCGCGCCAGTGGAGCCGCCACGTCGGCATCGTCGCGAACGAGGCGGACCGGGTCGCGCAGTTCGCGGGCGACTACGGGATTGACAACGACTACGCGCTCACGAAGTGGGACAAGTGGGGGACCCTCGCGGACATCCGCGAGCAGAGCGCCGCCCCGCGGTGCGTGTTCGTCGGCACGACCCGCGCGGACGAGTGCGTCGCCACCGAGACGGGCTACGAGTTCTTGCGCGTCGACGAGGCCGCCGAAAAGGCCGGCTGGGAGCTCTCTGACCCGAGCGCGACCGGCGCGGACGGGGGCGCCACTGACGACGAGCGCGGGAGGGGGCGCCTCGGCCGGCTGCGGCGCGCGGTACGCGAGGCGATCTCGCGGCTCCGGTAAGGCCTCGGTCCGCGCTTTTCGGTCGCCCGTCGTCCTCCGGGGTCGACCGCGGAAGGTACAAACCGTTCGTCGCCTAACGTGGGGTATGTCCTCACCGCTCGCGGACGAGCCGGTCGAACCGGCCGGCGACGACGCGGAGCCGCTCGACGGAGACGAGTGCGCCGACCACCTCGACGAACTGGGCGACGCGTGGGAGGTCGTCAACGACCACCACCTGGAGGCGAGCTACGAGTTCCCCGACTTCGAGACGGCGCTCGCGTTCACGAACGACGTGGGCGAGCTCGCCGAGGCGGAGTGGCACCACCCGGACATCTCGCTGTCGTGGGGCGAGGTCGGGATCGAGATGTGGAGCCACGAGGTCGGCGGCCTCACCCGCGCCGACTTCGTGATGGCGGCGCGGATGGACCGCCTGTACGCCGCCGACGGCGAGTGACCGCACCCGTCCTGACCTGACACATCAACAAACGGGTTTAAACCCCTCCCGGCGAAACGACGGGTAATGAGCGAGAACGTCTTCCTGGTCCCGATCGACCCGGAGAACTTCGACCGAACCGTCCGGTCCCCGGTCGATCTCACCGACTACCCCGATCGCCCCGAACCCCTCGCCGACCTCGACGAGACGCGCCTGTGGGCCGTCGACGACGACAGCGGCAACGGGTCGACGTTCGAGAAGATGGCGTCGGGCGACCTCCTGCTGTTCTACGCGGACGACGAGTACGTCGCGACCGGCCGCGTCGGCGAGGCGTTCGCGGACGAGGACCGCTGGGTGAGCGGGACCTTCTGGACCGCTTTCCCCACCACGCGGGTGTACACGGTCACCGACTTCGGCGCCGTCGCCGCGCCCAAGCGCGCAGTCAACCGGATCTTCGACTACTCGTCGTCGTACACGCCCGGCTTCATGCGCGTCGCCGACAGCCGCGTGACCGCCGACCTCTCGTCGATCGAGTCCGCGCTGGAACACTACACGAAGCGGAACGCCTGAGCCCGGGCCGCACGCGACGCTCCGTCGCTCCTTCAGTTCTCGACCGAATCCGTGAGCGTCGCGTACGCCGGCTCGTACGCCGCCGCGATCCGGTCGGGATCGCCGCGGACGTCGCCGGACAGCGCCGGCAGCGAGACGGTCGCGAGCGGCTCGATCATCTCCGTCACCGCGTCGACGTGCTCCTCGCGGCTCCCCTCTCGCGGGCTCCCGGCCGCGACCGCGCGGGCCTTGGCGTAGCGGTCGCCGGCGTATAGCCGCGCGCGGCCGGGGTCGACGACGGCGACCGCGTCGGGCGCGACCGGCCCGTCGCGGGGAAGGGTCCCGGCCACGTCGGCGTACGACTCGACGACGACCGGGACTGGCGTCCGCGCGACGCGGTCCGCGAGCCGCTCGATCGCGGGGAGGTGCGCCTCGGCCATCACCTCGTTGAACGCCGGTACGTCGCGCACGCGAGTCGCCTCCGCGAGGGGGAGGCGGTCGGTCAGCGCGTCGGGGAACAGCCCCGCCTCCTCGGCCGCGCCGTTGACGACGAAGCGCGTGCCGGACGCGGTGGTGACGCGGTCGCAGAGGAACGTGCGCTCTGCGTCGCCGAGCATGCCCGTCCGTCCCGGCGTCGGTCGCCAGAGCCGGTGGACGGGGTTGATCGATTCCGGCGTGACCGCCGAGGGCGACGGGGAATCGTCGTCGGCCGCCGCGAGCGCGCGGGTGTTCGCGGCCGCGAGGGTGCGGGCGTCCTTCCCGTAGAGTCGGGCCGCGTCGGTCGCGATCAAATAGTCGTCGTGGTCGAACCAGAGGTCGTTGCCGGCCCGGGGCTTGACGCCGACCGCGTCGCCCGCGCGGTCGGCGAGGTGGGCGACCAGCCCCGCCGAGAAGGTGGTCTTGCCGGCGTCGACGCGCGCGCCGCCGGCGACGAGGTACGTCGGCGGGTCGGATCGGTCCCCGGTCACGCCGACTCGTCGAGTTCGTCGGAGTCAGCGTCCGACTCGGCGTCGGTGTCGGACGCCCCGCTGTGGTCCTCGTCCGTGGCGAGCCCGTAGTATCCCGGGCCGTCCTCGGTCAGGGGCTCGGCGACGACCATGTCGTCGGCGTGGACCATCACCCACGGGACGGCCCAGTCGACCAGCACGGCCTCGGTGTCGGGGTCGACCTCGGCGTCCGGTTCTAACCCCTGAAGCAGGCGACCGATCTCCGGGATCGTGTACATCTGGTCCGGCTCGAACAGCTCCGCGGGCTCGTAGAAGTCGCACGGGTAGGTGGCGTCGAACGCCGACTTCGGTTCGGGCATGCGCGAGCGTACGCGACGGCGTCCGTAAACGCTGCCGATACGGTTCGAACCTCATTCCGTGGGGTGGCGCGCGCCTTCGAGTGGCCGCCGGAGGCGGCCGCGAGGAGCGCGTGCGAGGGAGTCGGCCGACTGGAGGGAGGCCGACGAGGCTGGGGCGGTGAGAGGTGCGGTGCCGTGCGGGACGGGGCTCAAACGGGCAGCCGCGCTCGCCGAATCCCAGCGACGCAAGCACCGCAGGGAGTGAGCACGGCGGACGACCGCGGAGCGCGGCGAAGCTGTGGGAGTCGAGCGCGGCTGGGGCTTCGGAGGCGTTCGTCATCGCCTCGCCGGCGACCAGTCATGACTCACACCGCCTACGCGAACCCGTCGCTCACCGGGCAACACGCTGCGAAAAAATGCGGATCTCGACGCGCGTAACGCGTCCGGAGACGCGCTTACTCGAACAGCTCGACGGCCTGCTCGTAGCGGGTGGACGGCTCGTCCCAGTCGACGACCTCAAAGAAGTTGTCGACGAACTCGCCGCGAGCCGGGCCGTAGTCGTGGTAGTAGGAGTGCTCCCAGACGTCGAGCGCGAGGATCGGGTGACCGCCCCAGACCGCGCCCTCGTCGTGGTTGTCGACCACGACGTTGCGAAGCTGATTCGAGAACGTGTCGTACACCAGCAGGGCCCAGCCGCTCGCGCTGCCCGCGGCGGCTTCGAACTCGCCCTTCCAGGCCTCGTACGAGCCGAAGTCCTCCTCGATACGGTCGGCGAGGTCTCCTTCGGGCTCGTCGCCGCCCTCCGGCGACATGTTCTGCCAGAACAGGTCGTGGAGGATGTGGCCCGACGAGTTGTGGGTCACGTCGCGGATGGCCCCGGCCGACGAGGAGAAGTCGTGGTCCTCGCGGTTGGCCTCGAGCGTCTCCTCGGCGGAGTTCCAGCCGTTGACGTACCCCTGGTGGTGGGTGTCATGGTGCCATTCGAGCACCTGTTCGGAGATGTGCGGTTCCAGCGCGTCGTAATCGTACGGCAGCGGATCGAGTTCGTAACTCATGCTTGTATCACCTATCACGAACATGTGCCGGAAACCTGTTAAAGATAATGCGGCACGTGGTACCACGCGTCACCGGACGTGAGTGTTACCGGGCGTTTCAGGCCAGCAGCGATGTGATTGCGGTTCCGGCGGTCGAAAGCGCGAGACGAGAGACCGATCCGAATCGGCTGTCGAGAGAACCGAGTAACTGAATTCGGTTTCGCGGTCGCTCACTGATTCAATCCCGCACGAAACGCGCGCAGCGCGAGCTGCGCCGCGCGCCTACGGTGGGACTGGGATTCGAACCGATGTGAGACGGTCACCCTCCCTCCGCTCTGGCGCTGCGACTCACAGGCTTCGAATCCCGCACGAGACGCGCGCGGCGCGAGCTGCGCCGCGCACCTACGGTGGGACTGGGATTCGAACCCAGGAAGCCGTGAGGCTACCTGCTTTCAAGGCAGGCGCAATGGGCCACTCTGCCATCCCACCACACGTGACTGCTCGGCGTCGGACGACTAAGTGGTGTCGGATCCAACGCACCGGGCCCCGCCGCCGCGCACGAGACGCTCAGTCCCGAACCAATCGTTGCTCGCCGTCCTCGACGACCACGTCCAACCCCTTCTCGTGGACGAACGCGGCCGTGTAGTCCGGCACGACGCGCTCCGCGGCGAACCGCGCGCGGAGCATCGGGACCACGTCGAGGAGGTCCGCCCCGGTCTCCAGCGAGGGGGACGGCTCGACGAAGTCCACGGAGCGGTCGGCGTCGCGGCCGCGCTCCGCGAGCGTCGGCAGCGCGGGCGCCTCGAAAGCGCCGTCGAAGTCGATCGGTTCCGTGAACCCGGCGTAGTACGCCCGGCCGTCCGTCGAGGGCCCGAGGACCACTTCGGTCGTCCGGAGCTTCATCGCCGCGGAGTCGACGCTCGTCCGCGAGAGCAACGGCGCGGTCGGGGTGACGACCGCGACGGAGTCGGCGCCCTCCTCGCGCAAAAGGTGGGTGACGGTGTTGCCGGCGCGCGCGCCGAACGACGAACCGACCTGCCGCTCGAAGCGGACCTCGTCGGTGCCGCCGAGGGTGTCCGCGACGAGCGTCCGCAGCTCCGCCTCCGGACTCGTCTCCGTCCGGTGCTCGGCGGGGAGGTCCTCGTCGTCGGGATAGTTGACGAGGAGCTCGCCGCCGGAGCGGTCGACCGCGAGGACGGCGTCACGGAATTGCGCCTCGTAGAGGTCAGCCGCCTCGGCGGCGGACAGCGGCGTCGACTCGGCGATCGCGGTTCCGACGAGCCCCTCGCGGGGCGGATTCGCCAGCAGGACGACGACGGTCATACGGGATCGCGGCGCGGGAGCGCCTTCAAGTCGCCGTTTCGGTCCGAGGAAGGGGAGCCCGGACGCGCGGACCGATCTGGGAGATGCGGCGGTCGGTCAGGAGAAGTCGCGGCGCATCGCGATCTCGAACCACGGGCAGAGGCGGAGCTGCCGGTACAGCTCGGGGTTCTCGTGGAGGTGGTCGTAGTCGGCCCACAGCATCCCGCCGATCTCGTCGTCGTCCGGGTCCAAGGCGGTGTCGTCGAGGGTCACCTTCAGCACCGCACACACCTCCCACTCGACGCCCTCGTTCGGGTAGTAGCGCTTGTACTCGAACTTGTCCGTCACCCGGAGGTCGTCGTACTGGTCGGGCGAGATGCCCAGCTCCTCTTCGAGGCGCTGCTCGGTAGCGTCCTCCTGAGATTGTCCCTCGACGGGGTGGGAGGCGACCGTGCCGTCCCAGTGGCCGTCCCAGAGGCGCTTGTTCGGCGCGCGCTGGGCCAGCAGGATCCGGCCGTCCCGGTCGAAGACCAGGCAGGTGAACGCGCGGTGGCGGATCCCGTCGCCGGTGTGCGCGTCGAGTCGGTTCACCGTTCCCTGCGCGACGTCGTCCGGGTCGACGGCGATGACGTCCTGAAGCGCGTTCTCGTGGTCGGTGTCGCTCGCCTCGCCGGTCGCGTCGTCGCCGGCGGGATCCCCCGGCGCGGCCGCGTCTTCGGAACTCATGCGCGGTACGTCGCAGACCAAGGCTAATAAGGGTTCGATACGACGGTCGCCTCGCCGCGCCGGTCGTTCCGCTTTGGCCCGCCATCCGCCGATGCTACCGCCCGCCGCCCGGGGGCGCTTCGACGCTCTTAACCGCGTCCCGGCGCTACTAGCCGCGGATGAGTGACCCGGCGCTCGACGTCGTCGAGTTCGTGTTGACGACGCACTTCTACACGCAGAACCGCGACCTCGACGAGAACGACCTGCCCCCGCGGTTCCGACAGGTGTTCTGGTCGGCCGACGCCGCCGAGGACGCCCCCGGCGGCGTGGAGCGACCGCTGAAGGCGACCGACGAGGCCACCCGCACCGCGACGGGCGTCGAGCGACCCTGGGACGCGGTCTCCGACCTCCTCTTCACCCAACGCACGGAGTTCTCCGGCGAGATATCGCTGACGCAGCCCGGAATGGGACTGGAGTGGTACCGCGACCACGCCGACGACGACCGGATCGCCGGGAACCCGACGCTCGTCGCCGCCTTGGAGGCCGCGGACGACCTCGATGCGCCGGTGACGCGCGAGGCGGCGAGAGACGACGTGCGGCCGGTCCAAGCCGACCGCGTCTGGATCGACGCGCTGCTCTCGCAGTACTTCGACGAGGACGAGGACGGGGAGATGCTCGACCTCGTCAACGTCCGCGCGCCCGAGGAGATCGAGACGACGCTGGCGGACCTCGTCCTGACCGGCGACCAGGAGGGCGAGATCCAGAAGATCGTCAAGGCGATCGAACACCGCGAGTACCTCGCGGAGATCGGCCTCCGCGAGATCGGAAAGCTGCTGTTCGTCGGCCCGCCCGGCACCGGAAAGACCACCGTGTCGCGCGCGCTCGCTCACGAGCTCGGGCTCCCGTTCGTCGAGGTGAAGCTCTCGATGATCACGAGCCAGTACCTCGGCGAGACGTCGAAGAACGTCGAGAAGAGCTTCGAGGTGGCCAAGCGGCTCTCGCCGTGTATCCTCTTCATCGACGAGTTCGACTCGGTGGCGAAGACGCGCCGCTCGGACGAGCACGCCGCCCTGAAGCGCGCGGTGAACACCCTGCTGAAGTCGATCGACGAGGTGTCGCTGGTCCGCGACGAGGTCCTCCTCATCGGCGCGACGAACCACCCGGACCAGCTTGACGCCGCCGCGTGGCGCCGCTTCGACGAGATCGTCAACTTCCCCAAGCCGGACCGCGACATGCGCGCGGACATCCTCCGCGTGGTGACCAAGGAGATGAAGATCGCGGACTTCGACCCCGAGGAGGTCGCCGACCGGACCACCGGCCTCACCGGGTCCGACCTCCGGATGGTGCTCCGCGAGGCCGTCCTCGGCGCGCTCACGGAGGACCGGATGACGATCACGCAGGCGGACGTGATGGAGGCGGTCGAGGACTTTGAGGAGCGCGACAACCTCAAGAACATGGACATGATCGACGGGGAGGGCGCCGAAGTCCTCGGCGAGACGGGGTCGAACGACGCCCACGACCACGCGGATCACGACCACGATCACGCCGACGAGGGGTCACCCGACCCGGCCCGCGGCGCCGAGCCGCAGGGACGGACGCAGGACTGACCCGTCGGCTTCGGTTCTGCGGTCGAGTATGAACGCCGAGTTCGCGGGGACTCAGCGCCGAACGCCGGCGACCGTATAGCCGAACCCGCGATCGACGATCCGCGGGTCGAGGCCGGCGTCGTCCATCGCGGCCGCGAGGTCGTCCGGCGCGCGGAACCGCGACTCCATCCCGATCGCGCGTTCGCCGACGGCGAGGAGCCGTCCGAGCGGGTGGTCCGGATCGAACTCCCGGACGACGAGCGCGCCGCCGGGCACGAGCGCGCGGGCCGTCTCCGCGAGCGCGGCGTCCTGATCGGGCAGGTGGTGGAACGCGTCGACGACCGTGACCGCGTCGACGCTGGCGTCCCGGAACGGGAGTCGCCCCGCGTCGCCGGCGAGGCCAGAGAGTCCGCGGACGCGCCGCGCCCGTGAGAGCATCTCGACGGAGGCGTCGACGACCGTGATGTCGGGACCGGTCAGCGCGGCCGCCGCCCGTCCGGACCCGCCGCCGACGTCGAGGAGGCGCTCGATCGGACACTCGGCGTGGGCGAGCCCCGCGGCGAGCGCCTCGCCGTCCGCCGGCGGCATCGCGAGGTCGTACAGCGGCGCTACCCGGTCGAAGAAGCCCACGTCGCCGAGTCCGTACATGAGCGGAATGAGCCCGGCGACGGATAAAGAGCCACCGACCGTGTTTAACCGCTCGACGCCGTACGACGACCCATGGAGTACGCGCTCGTCTGTCCCCCGGACGAGGGGACCACCCTGCGGCTCGATTACCGGGCCTTCGCGTACGCCGGGAAGTTCGTCGTCGGCGGGCCGGGGAAGTCGGTGATCCGGACGCCGGACGGGAGCCCGGCCGCGCCGGAGTGGGAGCCCGACGAACCGCTGCCGGAAACGGTCAACCCCGACGCGTTCGACGAGGACGTGATCGCCGCCGTCTCATTCTCCGCGGACCGCACCGACCCCTCCTGCTGTCGACTCCGCTACGTCACCGTCCACGCCGCGCGGCGCGGCGAGGGGATCGGCCCGCGGCTCATCGGCGAGACCGTCGCCGACCTGTCCGCCGCCGGCTTCGAGCGCGTGAAGATCGCCGTGAACAACCCGTTCGCGTACGAGGCGTGCCACAAGTGCGGCTTCGCGTACACGGGGGAGCAGACGGGTATCGCCGAGTTGGAGCTGGCGCGACCGGCGGCGGCGCCCGCGGACGCAGAGCCAGAGCGGTACCGCGAGGGGCTGGAAGCGTTTCGCGAGACTGACGGGGAACTGAGTCGAGCGGAGCGCCGATTCGTCGCCGAGCGGCTGAAGCGCGGGCCTCCGGAACTCGACCGGAGCCCGCGTGACGGCGGCTAGTTGAGCGCCCAGATCGCGTAATTGAGCGCGGTCGCGAAGCAGACCCACGCGAGGTAGGGGAGGAGAAGCGCCGCCGCGCGCCGGTCGACGCGGTCGAACGCCCAGACCGTCGCGACGACCAAGGGGAGGAGGACGGCGAGGACGACGAGCCCGAGGTCGGCGCGTTCGAGCCCCCAGAAGACCGGCGACCACGTGACGTTCAGGACGAGCTGGATCCCGAACAGCGCGAGCGCCGTTCGTACGCGCCCCGCCGACGCCGCACCGTCGCGTCCGGCGAGAGAGACGAGGGCGGCTGCGGCGCCGCACAGCGCGTACAGGATCGGCCAGACGACGCCGAACGCCCAGCCGGGCGGGTAGAAGGCGGGCAGCTCCAGCGCCGCGAACCACGCGCTCTGTGTCGTGGTGAAGGGGACGCCGAGCGCGCCGATCAGGTTGACGGCGACCGCCGCGCCGGCGATGCGGAGGATGTCGCGTCGGTCCGGAAGCCGAGAGGTCGCGGTCGTCGCCATGGGCGTTCTCGACCCCGCTCGGGCTTAAATCCCGCTCAGATCGCGTCGTAGTCCTCCCGGAACGTCTCCAGCGTGGCCGCGAGCACGCCGATCACGATGGGGCCGACGAAGAGCCCGGTGAACCCGACCGAGTAGATGCCGCCGAACACGCCGAGGAGGATGACCGCGGGGTTGAGGTGCGCCTGCTGGTCGATGACGAGCGGTCGGGCGTAGTTGTCAACCATCGCGATCACCGCGACGCCGTAGACGGCGAGGAACACGCCCGCGGTCACCTGGTCGATGATCACGAGGTATGCGGCCGCCGGCCCCCACACGAAGAAGGCCCCGATGAGGGGTAAAAGCGCCAGCACCGCCATCACGAACGTCCAGAACACCACGTTGGGGATGCCGGCGGCCCACAGGCCGAGCCCGGCGACCAGTGCTTGGAGCAGCGCGACCGAGATGTGGCCGATGACGACCCCCCGAGTCATCACGTTGACGCGGTCGACGAGGTCGGCTGTGACCTCCGCCGGCAGCGGGCTCGTCTCTCGGATCCACCCGACGAACGCCGGACCGTCGATAAGGGTGTAGTACACCAGAAAGAGCGCGAGCGACAGGCCGACCGACGCTCGGATCGCCGTGTTCAAAACACCGCTAAACCCGCCGAACAGCGTCTGGACGAGTAGTTCGCCGCCGGTCTGGAGGAGATCGCCGATCTCGGGGTCCTGTCCCGTGAGCGTCGCGATTTCGGCTTCGATCGCGGCCACGTTTATCGACGTCTCGCCCGCCGCGATCGCGGTGAGGTCGCGGACGAACACCAACGTGATGTACGCAAGCGGCAAGATCACGGCGACGATGGCGGAGAGGATGAGCGTCAACGCTGACAGCATCTCGCCGAACCGCGTCGAGACGCGACGGCGGAGCCGGCGCGTGAGCCGCCGGTGGAAGGGGTAGAGGATGAACGCGAGGATCGCCGACGCGATCACGTACTCGACGAACGGGAGGATGACGAAGAGCGTGAGGAGCGAGACCGCTCCCATGAGCAGGAGGAGGAACGATTGCCCGCGGTTCATACGCCACGGTGTCCCCCGCGGACTATAAACGTGCCCCGCAGGCGGACGCAGTCGGCGGGTCTGCCGGCGAACGTGAGAGCGAAGGCGGATCTACCGACCGACCGTGACGGCGATCAGGCGCTCGCTTCGTCTTCGTCGAGGCCGGGCGCGGTCGCCGGGTCTACCTCCTCTGGCTCCTCTGCGCCGCCGCCCACGACCGTCTCGCCGTCGTCGGTCTCGACGTACACGTCGTCGGCGAAGCCGGCTAGCGCGTTCTCGTACTCCGGCTCGTCGAGCTTCCCCGGCGTCTCGGGGGCCTCGGCGAGACCCTCGGGCGGGCGGAACTCGCCCAGCGGGTCGTCGATGGTGATCCCGAAGTCGGTGAAGAAGGACTCGTACCGGCGGTAGTGCGCCTCGAGCTCGTCGCCCGGGATCTCCATCATCTCCGTCCAGCCGTGGTTGAAGAAGTCGAAGTTCGCCTGAACGTGGGTGATCTCGCGGGCCTCGGCCTCCGGGAACCCGGCCTCCAAAGCGGCGACGTAGGTGTCCATCGTCGCGTCGAAGAAGCTGTCGAGGTGATCGCGGCGCTCCTCGCGCCGGTCTTCGTCCGCCTTGTTGAGGAAGATGCTCGTGTGGAGGTCGACGAGCTTGTCGTTGGCGACATCGCCGACAACCGGCGTGGTCAGCGCCTTCTTGGCGGCCCAATGACGGATGTTCTGCCGGATTTTCATATCCGCGATTGGGCCGGGACGCTATTGAATGTGTGGCGTCTCATCGGGTCGAAGCGCGACCCGGCAACCGTTTCAGCTCTCGCCGAGCGCGTACACGTCACCCGCATGGGTCGCCGCGAGGACGACGCCGTCGACGACGGTCGGGGCGGCGCGGACGCCCTGGAGGAGGACGTCGGTGTAAGAGCGCTCGCGACTCCGGAAGGACCACCGCTCTGTCCCGTCTTCGACCGCGATCGCGCGGACGGTCCGACCGTCGCCGAGGTACGCGACCCCGTCCGCGACCATCGGCGCGGTCGCGCCGGCGATCTTTTCGTCGCTCCACAGGCGCTCGCCGCCGTCGCCGACGGCGACGAGGCCGAGTTCAGTCGGAACAACCGCTCTGTCGGCCGTGACGGCGACCGATCGCCGGACGGGCCCCGGGAGGTCGTCAGTCCATTCAACGCTTCCGTCGCCGAGGTCGAGCGCGTACAGGGTCCCGGCCCGCGTTCCGATCAGGACGCGGCCGTCGGCGACGGTCGGCGTCGCGGTCGCGTCGCCGTCGACGTCGGTCGTCCACAGTTCCGCTCCCGAGGCGGCGTCGTAGGCGACGACACGAGGACCGCCCGCGCCGTAGACGACAGTTCCGTCGGCGATGGCGGGCGCGGAAGCGTACTCAGCGAGGTCGTTGCGCCACCGTTCGGTCCCGTCGCGGTCGAACGCCGCGACGGTCTGCGTCTCGTAGCCGCCTCCCACGAACACGCCGTCGGTGGTCACGGTCGGCGCCGTCGTGATCTCCGCGTCGGTCAGCCGCCGCCACCGCACCTCACCGCTCTCGGCGTCGACGGCCGCCAGTCCGCGGTCTGTCTCGCCTCCGCCGTTCCACACCGTCACGTATGCGATGCCGTCGCGAACCGCCGGCGTCGACGACCCGTCGTGACCGACCTCCGTCGACCACTGTACCTCGCCGGTCGCGAGACCGAGACGAAACAAGGTCCCCGAGAACGAGACGTACACCCGATCGCCCACGACGACCGGCTGTGAGTGGTCGTACCGGTACGGCGTCCGGCGCCAGAACACGTCGACATCGTCTTTCGGTCCCGCCTCCTCGCGGTGTCCTCCGTGCGCCGGTCCCCACTGGAACTGCGAGCGTGCGCTGTCCTCGGCGCCGTTCGTCTCGACCTCCCGGTTCAGTTCGGGGTCCGGGCGGTCGCTGTCCGATCGCTCGTCGTCGCCGCCGCGCACGTTGTCGAGACAGCCACCAACTCCGACGAACCCACCGACCGCCAAGGTGGAGAGGGCAGTTCGTCTGTTCACGCCGCAACGTCCCCGAGAGGATTATAAGTGCCTTCTGTCGCCGGCGGGGTCGAGGCTTCCGTGGTCGGAATTATTATTGTGTGTGGAGCGCAATACTAAGCCGATCATGGACGACGCTGACGACTGGGCGGCGCAGGTGGAGGCGCAGCGAGCGGCGAAGGTCGAGCAGTTCCGCGACTCGGCCCGGTCGCCGCTGCCGGTCTCGATGCGAGGCGACGCGTTCCCCGGACTGGCGTACTTCGATCCGAACCCGGCGTTCCGGTTCGTGGTCCCGCTCCACGAGCACGACGAGAAGGAGACGGTGACCGTCGAGACGACCGCCGACGGTGAGCAGACGTACAGCCGCTGGGGCGAGTTCCGCTTCGAGGTCGACGGCGAGCAGGCGACGCTTCAGGCGTACCGACCGGCCGACGGCGCGGACCGGTTCTGGGTGCCGTTCCGCGACGCGACCAGCGGCGAGGAGACGTACGGCGCCGGTCGCTACCTCGATCTGGAGCCCGACCGCGACCGCGTCGACGGCGAGTGGATCGTGGACTTCAACCTGGCGTACAACCCGACGTGCGCGTACAACCACGCCTACGAGTGCCCGCTCGTACCGACGGAGAACTGGCTCGACGTCGCGATCGAGGCCGGCGAGCGGGACTTCCCCGCGGAGCCGGCCGGCGCGGACCACTGACCGGGACGCGACTTTTTCCGCGGGCGTCCGCGATCGACCGCCCTCGCCCCGTCGCGAGAAGGCCCCGAGTACGGCGTTTCCGGCGGGCGTGCGTCTCGGCCGCACAGTGGCGGGCGCGGATGACAACCCACATTAACCGTGAATCCGAACGCCGGGATATGAGCGATTCGTACGTGATCGTCGGTGACGGTATCGCGGGCGCGTCCGCGGCCGAGACCCTCCGCGATGAAGTGCCCGACGCCGAGATCACGGTTCTCACGGACGAGGGAGAGTCCCTCTACAACCGGATCCTGATCAAGGAGTACGCGAAGGGGAAGCTCCCCGAGGCCCCGATCTCGATCCATCAGGAATCGTGGTACGACGACCACGACGTCGACCTCCGGCTCAACACGGTCGTCGTCGACATCGACATCGAGAACGACGCGGTCCACACCCACGAGGGCGAGACGTTCGAGTACGATTCCCTCCTGCTGGCCGTCGGCGGCACGCCCCAGCAGCTCCCGGTCGAGAACGCCGACGCGGAGGGGATCCACCACTTCTGGACCTTCCAGGACGCCCGCCGGATCAAAGAGAGCGTCGAGGGCGCCGAGCAGGCTGTCATCGTCGGCGCCGGACTGCTCGGCATCGACTTCGCGGCCATCTGCGGCGCGCAGGGCGTCGAGGCGAAGTACCTCATGCGCGGCGACAACTGGTGGCGCTACGCGCTCTCGGAGGAGGGCGCAGAGATCATGCACGAGGCGATGCGCGAGCGCGGCGTCGAGCCCGTCTTCGGCTCGGGCGTGGACCACTTCGAGGTCGACGACGACGGCCACGTCGAGGCCGCGGTCGACCCGAACGGCGAGCGCTACGAGTGCGACTTCGCGGGCGTCGCCATCGGGCTCGACTTCAACACCGAGCTCCTCCAAGACACGCCGCTGGAGCTCGACGACGGCATCGTCGTCGACGAGTTCATGCGAACCAACGTCGACAACGTGTTCGCCGCGGGCGACATCACGACGTTCAACGACCTCATCCTCGGCGAGCGCGCGAAGAACGGCTCGTGGGGGTCCGCGAAAGAGCAGGGGACGATCGCCGCCCGGAGCATGGTCGACTACGGCGCCGAGGAGTTCGAGTGGGTCTCCTCGTACTCGATCACGCACTTCGACTTCCCGTTCCTCTCGTTCGGCCACCCGACGCTCGGCGACGACTCCGTGGAGGCGACCACCGGCGAGAACGAGTGGCGCCGCGTCGCGCTGAAGGACGGGAAGGTCGTGGGCGGCGTGCTCATCGGCGACCTCTCGCCGCAGTCCGCCTTCAAGCAGCTGATGCGCGAGGGGCGCGACGTGAGCGGGCAGACCGACCTCCTCATGGAGCCCGGGTTCTCAGTCGACGACCTGGCGGCGACGACGGAGCAGTAGACCGCGGCACCGCCGCGAGTTCCGGTACCTTTTGGGCCGCGAGCGCGTATTCCTCATACCGATGAGCTCCGGACGGTCCCCCGACGACGAGTTCTTCGCCGCCTTCGTCGCGGAGTGTTCGGACCCGGTGGTCTCACTCGACCGCGAGGGGACCGTCGTCTACGTCAACCCCGCGACCGAAGCGGCGTTCGGCTACGCGCCCGACGAGCTACTTGGGCGCGACCTCGCCTCCGTCGTCGTGTCGGACGTGGGCGATGCGGGTAGCAGGTCGGTTCGCGACCGGCTCGCTCGGGCCGAGGGGCTCGACGAGAGCGGGAGCGTCTCGGTGCCGATCCGGCACGCCGACGGTCACACGGTGACGTTCTCCGCCCGCTTTCACGAACACGGCCCGGGTCGAGAGGGCCGCGACGGCGACGGAGACGACGACGGCAGCGGGGGCGGCGACGGCGAGCCGAGTCCGGACGACTGCGACGCGGTGTACACTGGGATCTTCCGCGACGGCGTCGAGGAGATCGGCGGGCAGCGGGCGGAGACGTTCCGCAACCTCGTCGAACACGCCGGGCACGCGATCTACGTCACCGACACCGACGGGACGATCGAGTACGTCAACCCGGCGTTCACGGACAACACCGGCTACGAGACCGCGGAGGCCCTAGGGGAGACGCCGGCGATACTCAACTCCGGCGAGATGTCCGACGAGTACTACGACGCGCTGTGGTCGACGCTCTTGGCCGGGGACGTGTGGGAAGAGGAGATAGTCGACCGGCGGCGCGACGGCACGCCGTACCACGCCCACCAGACCATCGCGCCGGTCGTCGACGACGACGGCGAGATCACGCGGTTCGTCGCCATTCAGACGGACATCACGGAACGGAAGGCCGCAACGGGGCGGCTGAAACAGTACCGGGACATCGTCGAGCAGCTCGACGACCCCGTCCTCCTCCAGAACCGCGACGGCGAGTTCGAGCTGCTCAACGAGGCGGTGAGCGAGTTCGCCGGGATACCCCGCGAGGAGCTGTACGGCGGCGACGAGTTCGCGTTCATGGACCCGGAGGCGGCCGCCGAGGTCGACGCGCGGCGGCGGGAGGTGCTCGAAACCGAGGCGATGACCGAGTACGAGATATCGCCGACGTTCCCCGAGAGCGACCGGGCGGCGACGTTCAGCACGCAGCGGTACCCCTACTACGACGCCGACGGCGATCTGGCCGGCACGTTCGCCATCTGTCGGGACGTCACCGAGCGCAAGGAGCGCGAACGCGACTTGGAGCGGTACGAGCGCGCGATCAACGGCGCGACCGACCTCATCGCCGCGGTCGACCGCGAGGGTCGACTCCTGTTCGCGAACCCCCAGTACCGCGAGTATCACGACCTCGGCGACGGCGACGTGACGGACGTGACGCTCGCTGACATCGTCCCCGACGACGACTACCGGCGGGTCGAGCGTGAGGTGGAGAGCGCGCTCCGGGGGGAGTCGGTGGAGTACCGGACGACCCGGACGCACCCGACCCGCGGGACGCGGACGATGGACGTGCGGTACTACCCCCTCGACAGCCCCGAGAGCGAGGAGCCCGCCGGGGTCGTCGGCGTGCTTCGGGACGTGACCGACAGCGAGAACCGCGCGCGACAGCTCAGGGTCGTCGACAGAGTCCTCCAGCACAACCTCCGGAACGCGCTGACGGTCGTCCGGGGACGGGCGAAGCAGATCGCGGCGGGGGCCGTCGACCCCGCCGACGCGGCCGAGTACATCGTGTCGCGGGCCGACGACCTGCTGGAGACGAGCGAGAAGTCCCACCACATCACCGAGGTGCTGAGCGACGCGCCGGAGACCGAACCCGTCGACATCGGGCGCGTCGCCCGACAGGTGGCCGCGGAGCGGGACGAGGAGTTCCCGAACGCGACGGTCGGCGTCTCGGTGCCCGACGACGGGCACGCGACGGCGTCCGCGACGACGTGGATCTCGCGGGCGATCGACGAACTGGTCCGAAACGCGGTCGAACATCACGACCGCGACCGGCCGACCGTCGCGGTGTCGGTCGAGGCCCGGCCCGACGCGGTCGAGGTCCGCGTCGAGGACGACGGGCCGGGGTTGACCGGGATGGACCGAGACGTCCTCGTCGACGGCACGGCGGTCGACGCGCTGTACCACGGCAGCGGCCTCGGGCTGTGGCTCGTCTACTGGGTCGTTCGACAGTCGGGCGGCTCGGCCGCCGTCGCGAGCGCGGAGCCCCGCGGTACGGCGATCACGCTCACGCTCCCCCGAGCGGACGACTGAGCCGCCGACAGTCGAACCGCTGCCAACGGCGGTGGAACGTCGCGCCCGCGACGCGGGGCGAACGGCGTCGGTCGAGTCAGCGACCGCCGCGAAACGTTTATGATTAACCATGTCATACGGTACCACATGTCACTTAGAGACACCGGACGGCGGCTACGGCTGCGTCGCACCGGTCGCGTTCCGGCCGACGCGCGGGTCCGGCACTACGACGAACTGGACGACGACGAACAGGAGATCGTGCGGGAGCTAGCCGACGAGCCGCAGACGGCGCCGGAGACCGGCGACCTCGACGACGGCGACGTGGTGAAGTTCACCGATTACTATCGGGTGCGAGCGCGGTGAGACCCCCGCGGCCGCCGAGAGGACCGCGACCGGTCGGTGAGCGGCGGAGGGGGTGGCTGCGCGGAAGCGAAGTTGTTTTCGCCGGGCGGGGGTAACCTGGCGCATGGACAGCGGCGGATCCACAGACATGACGCTGGCGTTCGAGCTGAAGGCGCTGAAAGCGCTCGCGGACCCCAACGCGGTGTTCAACAACGCCCGACAGTGGACGGAGTACGTCGGCGTCGTCAGCGAGAAGCCGACCTACGTCGTCACGAACTTCACGCGGAAACACCGCGTGCGACAGGACTTCTTCTCCGGGCCGCGCGGCGTCGAGGAGAGCTTAGAGAACATCAGCGGCCAGTTCGACACGGACCGCCACGTCTTCGTCGGGATCGACGACGAGGACGAGGCGGTCGCCGAGGCGACCGACTGGGAGTTCCTTCACGTCGAGGACGCTGCCGAGGCTGCGGAGTGGACGCTCGCGACCGAGGACGAGACCGACGAGGCGCCGGAAGAGCAGGCCCGAGACGACTGGCCCTGAGCGGCGACGGGTCTCCGAGCGGACTCCGGCCCTCCGGCGGTCGCCCGGAACGGCCATGCGCGGCTCGCCGACCGGGAGATGTTTTCACGCGGGCGCCGAACGTCGGTCCATGAGCGACCACGACGACCACGGCCACAGCCACGACGACCGAGAGGATCACGGTCACGGTCATGACCACGACCACGGCCGCGACCACCATCACCACCACGACGCCGAGTCGGTCGCGGTCGCGGTCGTCACCGTGTCCTCCTCGCGGTCAGCGGACGAGGACCCGGCGGGCGACTACGTCGCGGCCGCGTTCGAGGAGGCGGGCCACGAGGTGGCTGTCCGCGAGCTGATCCCCGACGACTACGACAGCGTCCAAGGCACCGTCGACCGCCTCGCCCGCCGGAAGGACACCGACGCGGTGGTGACCACCGGCGGGACGGGCGTCACGCCGGACGACGTCACGCCGGAGGCCGTGCGAGGGCTGTTCGCGAAGCGGCTCCCCGGGTTCGGCGAGCTGTTCCGCCGGCTCTCTCACGAGGTGGTCGGCACGCGGACGATCGGGTCGCGCGCGACTGCCGGGGTCGTCTCCGCCACGCCGGTGTTCTGTCTGCCGGGCTCGGAGAACGCGGTTCAGCTCGGCGTCGACGAGATCATACTCGCCGAGGTCGGCCACCTCGTCGGCCTCGCCGGGCGGGGCCTCAACGAGGAAGGTGACGAGAAAGACGCCGACGGGCAAGCCGACGGCGACGAAGATTCGCCGAGCGACGGGGCCTGACGCCCGGACCCTCAGACCGAAGTGAGGAAGTTCCGGACGAGGTCGTGGCCCGACCCGGTCAACACGCTCTCCGGGTGGAACTGGACCGCCTCGATCGGGTGTTCGCGGTGACGGATCCCCATCACGATCGACTCGCCGTCGTGGTCCGTGGTGGCCGTCACCGCGAACGCGTCGGTGACCTCGGTCGCCGCGAGCGAGTGGTAGCGGCCGCCCCGGAACCCCTGGTCGAGCCCGCGGAACACGCCCTCGCCGTCGTGGTCGACGGGGAACGCCTTGCCGTGAACCGGTTCCGGCGCGTGCCCGACGGTCCCGCCGTACTCGTACACGGCGGCCTCCAGACCGAGGCACACGCCCAGCGTCGGCACCGTCGGCGAGAGGTCGCGCAACACCGGCATCGTCACGCCCACGTCGCGGTCGTTCTTCGGGTGGCCCGGCCCGGGACTGATGATCACCGCGTCCGGATCCGCGGCCTCGACCTCGGCGAGCGACGCGGTGTTCTTGAACACCTCGACGCCGACCGGCTCGCCGTCGATCGTCTGGTCGGAGACGTACTCGACGAGGTTGTAGGTGAACGAGTCGAAGTTGTCGACGACGACGACCTTCATCGCTCCGCCTCCGAGCCGGTGGCGATCGGGTCGGCGTCGCCGGGCTCCCGGTCGGCGTTGCCGCCCTCGTCGGCTGCGTCCTCGCGGATCCGGTCGATCGCGGTCAACACGCCGTCCATTTTCTGTTCTGTCTCCTCGTACTCCGCGGCCGGGTCGGAGTCGGCGACGAGCCCCGCGCCCGCGCGGACGCCCACGACCGACTCGTCGCCCGACTCGTCGAGCGTCGCGGTCCGGATCACGATCGCGAAGTCGGCGTCGCCGGTCCACGAGTAGTAGCCGACGCCGCCGCCGTACGCCTCCCGCGGCGTCGTTTCGAGGTCGTCGATGATCTCCATCGCGCGCACCTTCGGCGCGCCGGTGAGCGTCCCCGCGGGGAACGTCGCGCGCGTCGCGTCGAAGGCGTCCGCGTCGGCCGCGAGCGTCCCGGTCACGGTCGACTCGATGTGTTGGACGTGACTGTACTTCAGCACGTTCATGAACTCCTCGACCCGGACGGAGCCGGGCTCCGAGACGCGCCGCACGTCGTTGCGCGCGAGGTCGACGAGCATCGTGTGCTCGGCGCGCTCCTTCCCGTCGGCGAGCATCTCGCCCGCGAGCCGGCGGTCCTCGACCGGGCTGGTCCCGCGCGGACAGGTCCCCGCGATCGGGTTCGAGACGACGCGGTCGCCCTGGACGGAGACGAGCGTCTCGGGGCTCGCGCCGACGACGCTCCGGTCGTCGTGGCGCAGCACGTACATGTACGGCGAGGGGTTCACGTCGCGCAGCGCCGCGTACAGGCCGAGCGAGTCCACCTCGCCGCGGAGCTCGCGGCTGCGCGAGATCACGCCCTGGTAGATGTCGCCGTCGAGGACGTGTCGCTTGGCCGTGCGGACGGCCTCCTCGTACTCCCCGCGGGGGTCCGCGGACTCCTCGCGGACGCGCACGCCGTCGGGGTCTGGCGGGGCGGCCTCTCGCAGTTCGGCGGCGACGCGCTCGGCCTCCGCGAGGAGGTCGTCGTACACCGCGGCCGGGTCGTCGTCGACGCCGATCACCGGGGTGAACACGAGTTCGGCGCCGCCCTCCCGCTCGTCGAACACGACGGTCCGGGTCGTGAGGGCGAACTCCGCGTCCGGGAACTCGGTCTCGGGGCGGTCGACACCGACCTCCTCTAACCAGAGGTCGTAGACCGCCTCGTACGCGAGGAAGCCGACGAACCCGCCCGAGAGGATCTGGCGGTCGGTGTCGGGGAAGCCGCGCAGGGCCACGTCGGGGAACGCGGCGCGGACGCGGTCGACCGCGTCGCCTTCGTCCGGGCCGAGGCCGGGCGCGGTCGTCGCGGCCCCCGCGTCGCCGTCGAGCCCGTCGCCGAGGAACTCGGCCGCCGGGCCGAGCTCGGTCACCTCCGTGCGATCCGGGTGGACGGAGACGACCGCCTCCGGGTCGTAGCCGACGAACGAGTAGCGGGCGTGCCGGTCCGCCTTCCCGCCGTTCGTGAACGCGCCGTCAGGGTCGCTGGAGGCGACCTTCTCGCCGGACTCCAGGAGGAACCCGTACGGCCCCTCGCCGACGAGGGTCGCGTACGCGCCGAGCGGGGTCACGTCGGCGTCGAGCGACGCGGACGCGCGGACGACGACCGGCTTCTCGGCATCGGCGGCCAGATCGACGAACTCGGCCTTCGGGCGGTCGAGCGAGGGGGCCGCGTCGCTCATGCCAGCTCCATCTCCCGGCCCGCGTTGGCGACGAAGCGGGCCACCGCGTTGTGGTCCTTCCGGCCGCCCTCGATCTCGACGCCCGACGCCACGTCGACCGCGAACGGGTCGGCGACGCGGACCGCCTCGGCGACGGTGTCTGCCGTGAGCCCGCCAGCGAGCACGACGGGCGTGGTGAGTCGCTCGGCGAGCTCGCCGGTCGCGCGCCAGTCGTGCGTCTCGCCGGTGCCGCCCGCGCCCGAGTCGTCCGTGGAGTCGACGACGAAGGCGTCGACCGCGCCGTCGAACTCCTCGGCGCGGGCCGGGTCGTCGGCGTCGACCGTGAGCAGCACCTTGCGCTCCGTCTCCGCGCGGATGTAGCGGAGCTCGTCGACGGTCCACTCACCGTGGAGCTGGATCGCGTCGGGCGCGGTCGTGCGGGCGAGCTCGACCGCGCGCTCGGCGGACTCGGGCATCGTCACGAGCGTCGCGGTGACGAACGCGGGCACGTCCGCGAGCAGCTCTGCCGCCTCGGCGGGGTCGACCTCGCGCGGCGAGTCGACCGGCACCTCCGTGATCACGCCCACCGCGTCGGCCCCCGCGTCGACCGCGGCGCGGAGGTCGGCCTCGCGCGTGATCCCGCAGATCTTCACCCGCGCCATCAGTCGTCGTCCTCCGCGGTCGTCGCGCCGTCCGCCGCTCCGCTCGTCCCCGCGTCAGCCGGGGGCGCCTCGTCGCCGTCGCAGAGGGCCGCGAACTTCTCGGCGGCCGCGCCGGAGTCGATCGCCTCCGCGGCGCGCTCGACGCCCGCGGCGAGGGTCTCGGCCTCGCCAGCGACGTAGACGGCTGCGCCCGCGTTCGCGAGGATCAGGTCGCGCTTCGGACCGGTGACCGAGCCGTCGACGATCCCGCGCAGGTCCGCGGCGTTCTCCGCGGGCGTCCCGCCGGCGACCGCCTCGATCGGGGCGCGGTCGAGCCCGAGGTCGGCGGGCTCGATCGTGAACTCCGTCACGTCCTCGCCGTCGACCTCGGCCGCGACCGTCTCGGAATGGATTCCGATCTCATCCATGCCCGCGCCGTGGACGACGAGCGCGCGCTCGACGGGCATGTGCGCCAGCGACCGCGCGATGACGGGGACGAGGTCGGGGTCGTACACGCCGAGCACCTGCGCGTCGGCGCCGGCGGGATTGGTGAGCGGGCCGAGGACGTTGAAGATCGTCCGCATCCCCAGTTCCTTGCGCGGACCGATGACGGCCTTCATCGCCGGGTGGAAGACGGGCGCGAGCATGAAGCCGATCCCGTCGTCCTCGATCGCCGCCTCGACGGCTGGCGGCTCCGCCTCGACGTCGGCCCCCGCGACCTCCAGCACGTCCGCGCTGCCCGAGGAGGAGGAGACCGAGTAGTTGCCGTGCTTGGCGATCGGGACGCCCGCGCCCGCGGCGACGACGGCGGCGGTCGTCGACACGTTGATCGTGTCGTGGTCGTCGCCGCCGGTGCCGCAGGTGTCGACGAGCGGCTCGCGGTCGGGCTCGATCGTGCGCGCCGCGTCGCGCATCCCCTGCGCGAACCCGGCGATCTCGGCCTCGGTCTCGCCCTTCGCCCGGAGCGCGGCGAGCAGCGCCCCGATCTGGGCCTCCGTCGCCTCCTCGAAGACGAGCCGCGCGGCCTCGCGCGCCTCCTCTACGGTCAGATCCTCCCCGTCCGTCACGCGCTCGACCGTGTCGTTGAGATTCATTGTGTCCACCGATGTAGTATTCCGCGTTATGATGTACAAGTATGTACACTGTTTTAACGCTGTCGCCGAGACGTGAGACGGTAACACGCAGTCAACGGGGCCGAGAACGGCGAAAACGGGCCTTTGTCGTAGCAACGACGGCGGTCGGCGCCTACTCCGCGTCGAGGGCGGTCGACCCGTCGGCCTCGACGACGACGACGGGGACCTCGGCGTCGCCGACGACCGTGTCGGTCGTGGAGCCGAACACGAACCGGCCGACGGTACCCGTCGTCGGCGCGCCCACGACGACCAGGTCGTAGTACGCGGACTGCTCGACGACCGCGCCCGCCGCGGTCCGGTCCTCGACGAGCCACCGGTCGGCGCGGTCGAACCCGGTGAGCCGGTCCTCGGCCGCGTCGAGGAGTCGTTCCCCCGCCGCGGCGTAGTCGGGGTCGGCCGCGCCGGCGGGGGCGACGGTCCCGGAGGCGTCGTCGTCGGGTGCCGCGTCGGCGAGCGCCGCGTCGGAGGGCACGACGTGGAACAGTTCGAGCCACGCGTCCGTGGCGTCCGCGATCTCCCGGGCGACGTCAACGGTGGCTCCGGAGTGCGGCCCGGGCCCGACGGCGACGAGGACCGAAGAGACCCGGTCGGGTCGCTCCGCGCGGTCGGCACCGTTCAGCGATACGTCGGCGGCGGTCGGAACCGCCCCCGCGTCGTCGACGGCGGGGCGGATCACGGGGTCGCCCACCGCGGGCGAGCCCGCGCGACCGGCGTCGCCGGCCGCGGTCGAACCGTTCGACTCGCCGCCGGGGGCGCCGTTTCGGGTGCCACCCTCTCGGGCGTTTCCGCCGTCGGCGTCGCTCCCGTTCATATTCGAACGTCTGACGCTCGTCAGATAAATCCCGTTGATTCCGCGTCCGCGGCCGGCTCGGTACGGTGCGTCGGGGCCCCCGACCGGAGCGGGCGGCGCCGGATCGGATCGACCGGACCGGACGAGATGCGACGGCATCGGCCGGGCCTCGGAGCGCGCTACTCCCGGAAGAACTCGTCGCGCTCGAACGGCTCGTCTTCGCCCTCCACCGCGAGGACGTCGAGCGCGGTCACCTCGGCGCCGACGCCGAGCAGGCCCGCGAGGCTCGGCTCGGTCCGGCCCTCGTCGCCGGAGATCAGCTCCTTGATGTAGAGGCCCCCCTCGCCGCGGATCTCGACGGTCGCGTGACGCGCGTCGTCGAGGTCGGCCGTCGCTTCGTACACGTCGCGCTCGCGCGTGATGCTCGCGCGGCGGTGGTCGACCCGGTTCGGCGTGTACTGCTCGACGGTCGCCCCCTCCAGCGTGGCGACCGCGTCCGCGAGGGCGTCGGCGTCCACGTCGGCGTCGAACGTCACCGCGGCGCGGTACCGCTTCGCGGCGTCGTGCTCCTTGACGCGCTCGACCATCTCGTAGGTCGCGAGGCGGAGCCCCTCCACCTCGACCGCGCCGTCGGCGAAGGCGTTGATGTCCGACTGGAGGCGGTCGGTGTCGACCCGGCGACGGCGCGGCTCCTCCACTTCGACCACGAACGGGCGGCCGGTGCCGAGCATGAGCGCGTCGACGTCCTCGCGGCCCGCACCGTGGAACGTCGCCTCCGTCCCGTCCATCACGTCCTCGACGACCGGCGCGGTGTACTCTTCGACGCTGTCGTCGTACAGGTAGCCGGAGCCGCCGCAGTGGTCGCAGGGGTCGGCCCCTTGCCGCCCGGAGCCCTTACACTCGCGACAGGGCCACTCGGTCTGGGGGATGTCCCGCTCCAGTTTCCTGTAGCGGCCGTAGACGAACGTGGAGTTCACCTTCGCGTCGATCTCGTCTTCGGCCAAGTCGATCGTGAACTGGACGTCGGGGCGGTCGAAGGAGACCTCGACGCCCGTGAGCCGCCCGAACCGCTTGCCGACCTCGCGGTTGAACTCCGACTTGAACGGCTCGCCCGCGTCCTCGTCGAGGCCGGCGTCGGCGCGGAGCAGCGCCTCGTTCTCCTCGATCAGCGGTGGCGGGCGCGTGCCGACGTTGTAGGTGGCGAACTCGACGCCCTCGACCGCCTCGGCGGCGCGGTCGGCCCAGTCGTCGAACGCGGCGCAGCGACCCTCGCACACCCAGCAGTCCGCGGTGTCGACCGCTTCGTGGTCCTCGTCGTCGCGCAACGCCAGCGACACGCGGAGCGCCGAGCCCCGGTCGGCGTTCGACAACCCGAAGCTCCGGTCGGCGACGAGCCGGCCGAGGCAGGCGTCGCACACCGGCCCGGTCTCTGTCGCGCGGGCCGCGACGTCGAGTACGTCCATACGCTCACCAGCGCGCCGCGTGGTAACTGTCTTACTACTCGGCGGGGCGGGCGGCGTGCCGATCCGTCGCGGCGGGGCGCACAGTCGGATCGTTCAATGTCGCCCGGACGGAGGGATTCGTATGGGAACGCCACTCGATCCGCGTGAGGAGCAGGTCGCCGAGGTCCTCGACCGGCTGTACGAGGAGTACCCTGACTCGACAATCTCGCTCAACTACTCGAATCGGCTGGAGCTGCTCATCGCGGTGATCCTCTCCGCGCAGTGTACGGACGAGCGCGTGAACAAGGTGTGCGCAGACCTGTTCGAGACGTACGAGACGCCCGAGGAGTACGCGAACGCGCCCCAAGAGGAGATGGCCGAGGCGATCAACTCGATCACCTACTACAACAACAAGGCGAAGTACATCCGCTCCGCGTGCGCGGACATCGCGGAGGAGCACGACGGCGAAGTGCCGGACACGATGTCCGAGCTGACGGACCTCGCGGGCGTGGGTCGCAAGACCGCGAACGTCGTCCTCCAGCACGGCCACGACGTGGTCGAGGGTATCGTCGTCGACACCCACGTCCAGCGGCTCACGCGGCGGCTGGGGGTCACCGAGGAGGAACGGCCAGAGGCGATCGAACAGGACCTGCTGGACGTCGTCCCCGAGAGCGACTGGCAGCAGTTCACTCACCTCATGATCGACCACGGGCGCGCGACCTGTACCGCGATCAACCCCGACTGCGCCGACTGCGTGCTCGCCGACATCTGTCCCTCAGAGAAGGGGGACGCCGAGGTCGACCTCGCCAGCGGCGAGGCGTGGTGAGCCCGGAGAAGCGGTCCGATCCGATGAAGTTCGGGAATTGTATTTAAAGACCCGACAGATAGGGGGCCAGGTCGAATTCGTCTCGGCGAAGGGGAACCCGCTTTCCGGTTTATATACTCGTCCGGCGTATTCGCAAGTGAGGAGAGACACAATGTCCACGAAGACCACAAACGAGTTCGGCGGCGAGTTCGGCGGAATCACGTTACTGGGGAAGGCGCACTCGCTGTCGGCGCTGTTCATCGTCCTGCTGCGGGCGACCATCGGCGGGATGATCCTGTTCGCGGGCCTCGGAAAGGTCTCGGAGTGGCCGTTCGACGCCAGCGGTTACCTCGTCCACGCGCCCGACGCGGCGAGCCCGGTCAGCGGCCTGTACGCCGCGATGGGGTCGACGCCGTGGTTCGTCGAGTTCGCGAACGTGTTCGTGCCCGCGACGCAGCTGCTGATCGGCACGGCGCTGATCCTCGGCGCGTTCGTCCGCCTGGCCGCGCTGGGCGGGGCGATACAGATGACGCTGTTCTACCTCGGCGGGTGGAGCGGCGACTTCCTCGCCCTGTTCGACTCGACGCTGGTGTACGCGATGGTGTTCCTCACCGTGGCCGCGTTCGGCGCGGGCCGTGTCCTCGGCCTCGACGCCTACATCGAGCAGATTCAGGTCGGCGGGCAGGCGCTCGTCGAGAAGGTCCCGGCGCTCCGGTACGTCCTCGGCTGAACGGGACGCGGGACCGAGCGTCGCAGCCCCCGGCGCGCGAACGCGCGCCGCCGACTCGTTTTCGACGCGCGGAGTGCGGTTCGGCCGATTCGATCTTCCCACTCGATTCACCTGCCCGAGCGCTCGTCGGAGAGCGACGGCGCCGCGCCTTCCGCCTTCCAATCCTTATAAGAGCGAGCGACCGGTACGGAGCGGTAATGGAACTCGGTTCGCGGGACGCGTTCTCCCGGATGGGGACGCTCGGCATCGAGGAGGAGTTCTACATCGTCGATGCCGAGGGCCGCCCGACGTCCGGGACCGACGACCTCGTGTACGGTCGCGACCCGCCCGCGGCGGTGCCGGAGGGGTTCGACCACGAGCTGTTCGAGTGTACGATAGAGGCCCAGACCGAAACGATCGAGGAGGGTGACGACCCCGCCGAGGCGCTCGCGACGGTCCGCGAGGCGCTCGTCGACCACGCCGCCGCCGACGGCTACCGGATCGCGGCCGCGGGGCTCCACCCGACAGCGAAGTGGCGCGAGCTCGACCACGTCCAGAAGCCGCGGTATCAGGCGCAGCTGGACCGCATCCAGTATCCCCAGCACCGCAACGTGACCGCGGGGCTCCACGTCCACGTCGGCGTCGACGACGCGGACAAGGCGGTCTGGGTCGCGAACCGGCTACGGTGGCACTGCCCGGTGCTGCTCGCGCTGTCGGCCAACTCCCCGTTCTGGAACGGGTTCGACACCGGGCTCGCCTCGGCCCGCGCCAAGGTGTTCGAGAACCTCCCGAACACCGGGATCCCCTCCGCCTTCGAGGACTTCGACGCCTTCCAGCGGTACGAGCGCCGGATGGTCGAGACGGAGTCCATCGCGGACCGCGGCGAGCTGTGGTTCGACGTGCGCCCCCACACCGGGCACGGGACCGTGGAGGTCCGCGCGCCCGATGTACAACGCGACCCGGCGATCACCCTCGCGCTCGCGGAGTACGTCCGTGCGCTGGTCGTCGACTACGCCGAGCGGTACGAGGACGGTGAGTCGCCCCGCTCCCTGCGCCGCGAACTCCTCGACGAGAACAAGTGGCGCGCGATCCGTCACGGCCACGACGCCGCGTTCGTCGACCGCGACGGCGAGGAAACGACCGCGCTCGGCGAGGTCGTCGACGCCGAGTGCGACCGGCTCGGGATTTCGGGGATCCGCGAGGTGTACGAGGCGGAGAGCGGCGCCACGCGCCAGCGCCGGATCCGCGAGGAGTCGGGCGTGGACGCGCTGTGTTCGGACCTCCTCGTGAGACCCTGACGGCGCTCAGGACGATCGGCGTCGAAGCGTTTCGTCGGAACGAAAGCGACGAGAAACCCTTTTGCCCGCGTGGCCCCCTGTTTCGGATATGACCACGGACGACACAGCCGCCGAGCCGGTCGACGACCCGGAGGAGTCGCCGACGGACCGGACGCGGGAGGAGCTTCGGAAGACGAAAGAGCGGCTCAGCGAGGGCGCCGACCAGGCGGTGAAGGGGTTCGACGACAACGTCGTCGACCTGCTCGCGTGGCTGCTCGACACCGAGACCCGGGCGCGCATCTACGTCTACCTGCGCGATAACCCCCACAGCACGAGCGACGAGGTCGCGGACGGGACCGGCCTCTACCCCAGCACCGTCCGCGAGGCGCTCGCCGAACTCCACGACGAGGGGACCGTCGAGCGCGGCAAGCGGAAGGCGGAGGGGGCGGGCAACAACCCCTACGAGTACGAGGCCATCGCGCCGAGCGAGCTGGTCCGCGGCGTCGTCGGCGACGTTCAGGCGGAGCTGAACGCCGTCTTCAATCTCGACCGGCGGCTCGGCGGCGAGTCGCCCGACGGCGACACCGAACCCGTCCAGATATCCGTCGACGACGAGGGCGGCGACGCCAGCGTGAGCGAAGCCGACGACGGCGCGGAGGGCGACGGAACGGACGACGAGACGGAGAACTGAGCCGGTCGACGACTCGGCCCCGCCGCCCGACTTCACCGGGCCGGGACGCGGTTCGGGACGTTTTAAGTTTGACCCACGCAACGGAGAGGCATGAACGTCGCGCTGGGAGGTACGTTCGACCCCGTTCACGACGGCCACCGCAAGCTGTTCGAGCGGGCGTTCGAGCTGGGTGACGTCACCGTCGGTCTCACCTCCGACGAGCTGGCGCCGGAGACCCGCCACGTCGACCGGTACGTCCGCCCGTTCGACCGGCGCGAGCGCGACCTCGAAGCGGAGTTGGCGCCGCTGGCCGAGTCGCACGGGCGCGACTACGAGGTCCGTGAGCTGACGGAGCCGACCGGCATCGCGGTCGAGCCGGAGTTCGACGCGCTAATCGTCTCCCCGGAGACGAAGGCGGGCGGCGAGCGGATCAACGAGATCCGTCGCGAGCGCGGGCGCGATCCCCTCGACTTGGTCGTCGTCGACCACGTCGCGGCCGAGGACGGCGAGCGCATCTCCTCGACGCGGATCGTCGCGGGCGAGATAGACGAACACGGCAACCTCACCCCGGACCGCGAGGGGCGGGGGGCGACGCGACCGGAATGACCGACGCGAACGCGACCGAGGGCGACGCGGGCGGGGCCGATGGTGCCGCTTCCGGTCGCGCGGCGCTCCGGCGGATCGCGCTCGGCGAGACGGGCTTCGAGCGAGCGACGGTGTGGAGCGCGGTCGGGCTCGCGCTGTCGTACGTCGCCTTCGACGCGACGGCGGCGGTCGGCGTCGGCGCCCCGGCGACCACCGGCGTCCTCGCCGCGGTGGCGGCGGTCGGCGCGGTCGCGTTCGCCGCGACCGGAGCCGGCGCCCTCCCGACGGCCCTCCTCGCGTACGGGCCCTTCGCAGGGACCCTGCTGCGGGGGCTCGGACCGACGCCGTACGCGGTCCCGGGCGGCCTCGGCGGCCCGCCCCTCTCGGCGGTCACCGCGCCGCTCGCGCTCGCCGCCGCCGCTGCGGTCGCGGTCGGCTTCGCGGCGGCGGTGGTCGGGTTCCTCGTCGGTCGGATACGGGAGTGAGCGACTTCGTCCGGGCCGCACCGCCGTCGCCGCCGTTCAGTCCTCGATTTTTCCGTTCAACACCTTCGCGGCGACCAGTATCGGGTCCCACACCGGACTGAACGGCGGCGCGTACGCGAGGTCGAGGCGCTCTACCTCGGGAACGGTCATGTCCGCCTCGATCGCGGTCGCGAGCGTGTCGATCCGGATCGCCGCGCGGTCGGTGCCGACGACGCTCCCGCCGAGGAGTCGCCTCGTGTCGCGGTCGGCGACGAGCGTCACGTCGGTCTCGGCCGCACCGGGGTAGTAGCCGGAGCGCGACCCCGCGGTCACCGTCTCGCTGACCGGGTCGAACCCGGCCGCCTCGGCCGCCTCGGGGTCGAGGATCCCGACCCGGGCCCCCTCGGTGTCGAACGCCTTCACCGCCGCCGTGCCCGCGATGTCCCCGACCGGCGCGGGATCCCCCGCGACCGTCGCACCGATCGCGCGACCGGCGCGGTTCGCGGTGAGTCCGAGGGGCATCCAGTCGGGCTCGCCCGTCACCGCGTGGCGCGCGGTCGCGCAGTCGCCCGCCGCGTACACGTCCGGGAGGCTAGTCCGGCCGTGGTCGTCTACCCGGACCGCGCCGCCCGGTCCGAGGTCGACCCCGGTGCCGTCGAGCAGTTCGGTGTTCGGTCGAATCCCGACCCCGACGACGGCCATGTCGACCGGAACGCGGTCGCCGCCGACGTCGATCGCCTCGATCCGCTCGTCGCCGACGAGCGCCTCGACCGGGGCGTCGGTGCGAACGCTGACGCCCTCGGCCTCGAGCGCGGTTTCGACGCGGTTCCCGACCGCCTCGCCGAACGGCGAGAGGAGGTGCCCGGACCGGTGGAAGACGCGGACGTCGACCCCGCGCTCCGAGAGCGCCTCGGCGACCTCGACGCCGACGTACCCGCCGCCGACGACCGCGGCGGTCTCGGGGGCCGGCATCGCCGCGTTGCGCTCGACGCGGTCGCGGTCGACCGCGCTCACGTCGACGCGGTCCGAGTCGTAGTCGTCGGGGTCCGCGACGTACGCGTCGATGGCGGCCGCCGCGTCCATGTCGTGAAGCGTGAACGCGCCGTCGAGGCCGCGCACGTCGAAGGGGCCGGAGTCGGCGCGCGCGCCGGTGGCGACGAGGAGGTCGCCGTACGCCTGCTCGACTCGATCACCGTCGGCCGTCTCGACCGTGACGCGCTTCGCGTCGGGGTCGACGGCGACCACCTCCCGGCCGCGTCGGAGGTCGATCCCCCGCTCGTCGACCTCGCTCGGCGACAGCGACAGGAGGTCCGACATGCGGTCGACGTAGCGGGCGATGAAGTACGGCATCCCGCAGTAGGCGTACGAGATCCAGCGACCCTTCTCGAAGACGACGACCTCTCGGTCGGGCGCCTCGCGACGGAACTTGCTGGCCGCGCTCAATCCAGCCGCGTCGGCGCCGACGACCACGAACGGATCGGTCATGACGTGACATCGACGGGACGGGTGAAAAAGTCACGCCGCGGGTGCGGCCGGGGCACGCGACCGGGAGAGCGCGGCTCGATCGCGCGGCCGTCGTCGATCAGTTGTCGCCGAGCAGTAGTCTGTCAGTCGTCGTCGGCCAGCCGCGAGAGCGTCTCGCGGGCGTTCGCGACTGCCTTCTCCTTCTTCGCCGGGTACGCCTCGACCTTCGTGCGGACGGTGAGACCCGGGCCGAGGCGGACCTCGTCGCGGAACGCCGCCTGTTTGTCGAGGCGGAGGAACAGCGCGCAGTTGTCGTCGACCCGCTCGTCAAGCTCGTCGAGGACGCGGTCGAGGTCCTCCAGCTCTGCGAGCCGGTCTAACACGTGTCGCATCTCGTCGGCCCGCTCGACCCGCGCCGAGAGCACGACGATGCGGTCCCCGTGGTGCCCCACGTTCTCGACGCGGTCGAGTTCGACCTCGTCGGAGAGGAGGGAGTACAGCGCCTGCTCGACCCGTTTGACGTCTTCGGTGGCGTACGAGAACGCGCGGAGGTCGACGTAGTGGAAGGGGACTTTCGGCATGCGGGACGGGTGGGGGCGGCGTTACTCCTCGCTCTCGACGGCGTCGAGCGCGTCCTCGGGGACGCCCGTCTCCTGGCCGTCCTCGAAGCTGACCGTGTACGTCGCGTCGCCGAACATGGTCTCCATCACCTGCGTGATCGTGCCCGACTCGCCGTCGTACTCGCTGTGTTTGTCGTGGAGCACGACTTCGTCTTCCTTCTCGAAGCTCATGGCGTTTCGTTCCGCCGGGACGGTTAAAAGCGCGCGGATCCCGACTGAGAGGACGCGGACCGCGCGCGGGGGAACGGGCGGGACGGCGACCCGCGTCGCCTCACGTCACCGCGAGCAGCACCGCGCCGAACGCGGTCATCAGCGCGACCCCCACCGCGAGCCAGACGACGGCGCTGTCGGCGGCGAGCGCGACTCCCACCGCGGCGACGACCGCGATCAGCCCGAACGCCGCGCCCGCGACCCCGCCGCGCCGAACGAGTCGGTCGAGCGCGTTCACCGCGCGCTGCCCGGGCGGCACCTCCGGGGTCTGCTCCGGGGGGGCGGAGAGCGTCTCGTCGACGGCGACGGGCTCGCTCGGGGAGTCGGGCGACGGATCGACCCGCACGTCGACGTAGCGCGTGTTCGACCCGTAGCCGGTGACGATCTTCAGCTTGCCGCGGACCCGCTCGTCGACGTCGGCGGTCGACACGTGGACGTGACGGGTGGCCTCGTCGGCGACGAAGTGGTTCCCCTCGTCGAGCGTCGCCACCCGGTCCAGCTCGTCGTCGAAGTGAAGGTGGACGTGCGTCGAGCGGCCGCTGTTCTCGAGCACGACCGGGAACGGCCCGTCGGTGACGAACGAGTCCGGCGCGTCGATGTCGTGGACCGCCTCCCCGTTCAGTTCGACGTCGAGTGTCGGCACGGGTGGAACCACGACCCCGCACTAAAAAAAGATTCACACGAGCGAGGAGTTCGGGCGGCGGCGTCGACCGCCGGAGGCCGTCGCCGCGGTCGGCGCCTCGGGGCGGATCCGCTCCCGCCGCTCCGGAGCGGAACCCCCTACGCAGCCGCCTCCTCGCGCATGTCCGGCGGGAGGAGGTTCGGGATCCCGTCTTCGATGGGGTACGTCTCGCCGCACTCCGTACAGGTGAGCGTCCCGGCGAGGACCTCCTCGTCGTCCGCGTCGTCGACGTCGAGTTCGAGAGTCGCCTTGTCGAGCGGACAGCAGATCACGTCCATCAGGGATTCTTTCATATCACTCGGTTGGGTCGGACCGATAAAAAAGCGTGCGGGTCCCGGCCGGCGCCCCGCGTCCGGAGCGTCGGCACGGTCCGGGCGGCCGCCCCGCCCGACCCGGATAACAACCTCTTTGGCGCCGCGCGCCGCCCTCGGTGACATGGGCATCCCGGCGGAGCGGATCGAGCGGCTGTTCGCGCTCGCTCGCGAGGCCGTCGTCGACGACGAGTACGATCGCGCCCGCGAGTACGTCGCCCGCGCCCGCCGGATCGCCGAGCGCAACCGCTGCGGCGTTCCCGCCGAGCTCTCACGGCGCGCCTGCGACGACTGCGCCGTCTACCTCCGCCCCGGCAAGACGAGCCGCGTCCGGACGCGACCCGGGCGCGTGGTCGTCCGGTGTACGGAATGCGGGTCGACGGCGCGGTACCCGTACGGTGAGGAGTGATCGCAGCGGTCGCTGGCCGACGACGCCACCCTCTCGACGCGGCCGCCGTGTGGCCGGTCGAACCGGGACACCGAAACGACTAATCCGAATTTCGGGAAACACGGAGACGTGACCGGATACGACGCGGTTCTCTTCGACAACGACGGCGTCTTGGTCGAGCCGCCGGCCCACGAGACGGCGGTCGAAGCGACGCGGGAAGCGTTCGAAGCGGTAGGCGTCCGAGACCCGGACCAGGCGCACGTCGACGACGTCGTACGCGGGACGACCGTCGAGAGACTGCGTGAGATGTGCGCGGTCTACGACGTGGACGTGGAGGCGTTCTGGCGAGCCCGAGAGCGGCTCGACGAACGGTCTCAGTTCGAGAAGTTCGAGTCGGGGTCACGGGCGCTCTACGACGACGTTCAGAGCGTCACGAACCTCGATCGACCCCGCGGCGTCGTGAGCAACAACCACCACAGCACGGTCGCGTTCGTGTTGGACTTCTTCGGCCTGCGGCACGCGTTCGACACCTATCACGGCCGAGAGAAGAGTGTCGAGAGCCTGGACCTGAAGAAGCCGAACACGCACTATCTCGACCGGGCGCTCGCGGAGCTCGGCGCCGAGTCGGCGCTCTACGTCGGCGACAGCGAGAGCGACGTGAGAGCGGCCCACCGGGCCGGGCTGGACTCGGCGTTCGTCCGACGGCCACATTGCCGGGACACGACCCTCTCCGTCGCGCCCACCCACGAAATCGACTCGCTCCGCGAACTCGCGGCCGTGACGGACGCGTGAGCGGAGACCGACCCCGAGGGCGATGCCCCCGAATCGAACAGATGACCCGTACGCGTCCCCCGGAGTCGCCGGGACGAGCTGAGCAGAGCGGACGCGCTCCGCCGTCGGATACGGACTACTCGGCGCGCTCGCGCAGCCGTTCGAGCACCGAGACCGTCCCGTTCATGTACCCGTCGTCCACCACCTCGTCGGCGGCATTGCGGGCGGCGGCGTCGGCGTTGGCGACCGCGTACGACTCGCCGGCGACGCCGAACGTCGACGCGTCGTTCTCGCTGTCGCCGATCGCGACGAACGCGGCGGGGTCGACGCCGAGCGCCTCGGCGACGACGCGGAGCGCGCGACCCTTGCTGACCCCCACCGATTTCACGTGGTAGGCGTAGCCGGTGTCGACGATCTCCACGTCGTCGCCCGCGGCCGCGGCGACCTCGCGGAGCAGCCCCGCGTCGACGTCGGGTCCGAGCGCGACCTCCGTCTCGCGCCAGCGGTTCACCGTGTCGCCGTCGCCCCAGCCGATCGCTCCGCCGCGCTCGCGGAACGCCTCGACGACGGCCCACGCCGCGTCCGGGTCGCCGACGAGCGTCGTCTCGCCGCCGACGTACGCGACGCCGCCGTTCTCCGCGATCACGGTCTCCTCGCGGCCGAGGAAGTGCGCGAGCGCCACCGGGTACGGGAACGCCTTGCCGGTGGCGAACACGACCGGCGCGTCCCACCCGGGCAACAACTCGAAGACTCGCGGATCGATCCGGCCGCTCGGCGTCGTCAGCGTACCGTCGATGTCGAGCGCGAGGGGCGGAACCATACCATCGGGTCGGCGGCACGGCGACAACTGTCTTCCGTTCGAACGGAGGCGGGGCGGACCGGACGGCGGCCGCCCGCGCGGCGCCTACCCGGAGCGGGTGCGACGGTCGAACAGCTCGCTGAAGACGACCGTCGGGAACAGCGGGACGAGCCGGCTCGGCGGTCGGCCCTTACCGTCGGTCTCGCGGACGGTGACTCGTTCGAGCAGGCCGGCGTCGGCCAGCTCGTAGAGCACGCGCCTGACCGTCGACGCCGAGAGGTCGACGCCCGAGCGCGCCGCGATGGTCTCCGTCGCCACGCCGACGGTCGAGCGCTCGTCCTCGGAGAGCCCGGCGAGCTCGTAGAGGAGCCGCTGGCGGCTCTCGGGGAGCGCGAGCACACGCCCCAGCGCCACGCAGGGCCGGGGAACGCCGTCGACGCCGGCGTCGACGTCGCCGGATCGGATCGTCGACGCCCCCGACCGCTCCGCGTTGACCGCCGCGCCCATCACGGCCGCGAGGGCGTCGTGGGCGTCGCCCGCGGCCCACTCGACGACCTCGCGGATCTGGTCGTGGCTGAGCGCGTCTCGGCCGAGCCCCGTCGAGCACCGGCTCGTCAGCAGCTCGACGAGCACGTGTCGGCGGTACTTCGCGAACTCGACGGTCGTCTCCGGCTCCCAGCCGATCGCGTCCGGCGGATCGCGGCCGAGGAACGCGGGGACGAGCCGCTCGCCCACGTCGTTCAGCCAGTCGATCAGCGTCGCCGCCGTCGGCGTCTCGGCCTCGTTCGCGTGGTCGACAGCGACGACGAGGTCCGGACCGGTGCGCATCGCGTCGCGCAGGGAGGCGGCCAGCTCCTCGGTCCCGATCCCGTGGTCGGGAACGGAGTCGTCGCTCATGGCGGCCAGCATCGCGTGGTACAGTCGGAAGCGGGTCGACGCCCGCCGGGCGTCGACGTAGACGAACCCGGGGATCGTCGGTTCGACCGCCCGCGTCGTCGTCTGGATGGCCCGACGGGGGCCGCTGTGCGCCGCGAGCCGGTCGAACAGCGAGGAGACGACGGCGGACTTCCCGCTCCCCTTCGGGCCGTACACGTAGACGCTCGGCGGGAGCGACCCGGAGAACGCGGGCTCGAACACGTCGAGCAGGCGCTCGATAGCCGGGCCGCGGCCGACCGGCGAGTCGACGTGGGTGACCGGGGAGACGGCCTCGAAGTCGGCGAGAACGCTCATGCCCGCGTCGTAGCCGAGCCGTCGCTCGATCCGGTCGTCGATGTTCACGGGCCCCCCTCCGTGATCGCCGAACAAAACTGTCGCGACTCGCGGAGCGCGCGCGGCGGCGCGGTCGGGCGGGTTCGGCGCGCCGACCGGCCCGTTACCAGTGTTCGGGTTTGTATCGGTTGATGAGCGCCGTGGAGACGACAAAGACGACTCCGCTGATGAGGCCGGCTATCACGCCGACGACGAGCCGAACGGAGATCGTTCCCGCCGAGACCACCGCCGTCACGGCCGCGACGACTGCCATCACGACGAGGAGGTTCCGCCGATCCCGCCGGTCGAGCCCGAGCCGGTCCAACATACCACCACCTCCTCGGCGCGGTGATTAAATACCCCACGTTCGCTCCGTGGCGAGGGCTCACCGGACGCGCGCCCTCGACGGCGCCGACCGCGGTCGCGGGAGCGAGCGCGGGACTCGCCCGATGGAAACCTATACCAGCGTCGGGCGAACTACGACTGGTATGTCGAACGACCCGGGCGTGGAGGCGCTCCACACGGTCGACGACCGGAGCAAAGTTGTCGCCGTCCTGACGACCGTGGCCGCGTTCGGTGCCGGCATGTTCACCGTCGGCGACATCGAGTTCGTCTCGATCGCCGCCGCCGCGATCGGGATCGGCGCCCGGTTCGGCTCGGTGTGGTGGGGCGCCCGGATCTTCGTCGACCGCGACTCGGCGGCGGTCGCCGACCAGCCGACTGCGGGGCGCTACCACCACGGCGCGGTCGGAGTCGCGCTCGTTCTGGCGGGCGCGCTCGCCCTGATCGCCCGGTATCTCGGCGTCGAGGTGACGACGGTCGCCGTCGCCGCGTCCGCGGTCGCCGCCGGCGCGTTCCTCGCCTTCTCCGCGTTGCTCCCGGACTGACGGTCGCACCGGGGCGCCGTCACCGAGACACCGGTCGCTGTCCGGGCGATTCCGACCGACCGCGGATGAGCGATGTGCCATAATAAAAGACCCCTGCCGAAAGTGAGGACGCGTTAGATCCCCGTGCCGGGGATCCAGACGGCCCAGTTGAGCAGTCCGGCGATGACGAGCAGGCCGAGCGTCAGCGACCAGACCACGATGGCGGCCGCCGGCGGGTCGAAGTGCGTGTCGGAGTGCGCGTAGAACACGCGCTGCGACGCCTCACCGACGACCGCGGCGAACACGCCGAACAGCGCGCCGAACAGCAGCGCGGGCGCGGCGCCGAACGCCAGCGGCGCGGTCAGGTCGGCCGCCGAGAGGTCCGTGAGCGTCGTGATGCCTCCCTGCCACACGGAGAGGAAGGCGGTCGACCCCGCCAGCGTCATGTGGTGGGTGACCGGGATCCGGTCGACGCCGAGGTTCAGGAACAGCAGCGACCCGGCACTGATCCCGAAGCCGGCGAACACGGCGATGAGGCCGTGCCCGCCGGTGATCATGTTGTACGTGATGACGGCCGAGGCGAGACCGGCGAAGAAGCCGATCGCCGCGACGTGCGACCACTTGTACATGTTCGGCAGCCACGGCTCGACGGCGAGGCGGTCCTCGCTGGCCTTGCCGCCGTCGCCCACCACTTCGCCGGGCTCGCGCATCTGCTCGCGCTCGAACGGCCCCATGTCGAAGTAGCCGTTCGCCTTGTCGCTCACCTTGCCGACGATGCTGTATCCGAACACCGCCCGAACGACGAGGGCGCTGATGACGATGCTCACCGGGATCGGGTCGACCGGGATCGCCAGCTGCCGGGAGAGCTGCTCGATGAGGACGCCGAAGACGCCGAAGACGGCCCCCACGGCGAGGATGTCGGGTTTACTCCCCAGCGCGAAGCCGATGTCCTTCGCGTTGTGGTAGTCGAATCCGGACTCCATATAGCCCTTGTTGGCAGCGTAACCGGCGGCCGCGACACCCCCCGCGAAGGAGATATGCGGGCCGAAGACGGGACCGAACCCGACGTCCACGCCGAATCCACCGCCGCCGAGCGACCCGCCGATCACGAGGAAGCCCGTGAAGATGAACGCCGGCAGGGCGCCGAGCGCCGCCCCGAAGGCGCCGCCCGCGAGCGCCCCGAGAAGGATCGCTGGATTGGTCAGGCTCTGGATCACGTCGGTCGGCGCGCCCGGGTCGTAGCCGACCTGTAGCACGGTGTCGGCCGCGACGGCCAGTTCCGGCAGCAGTTCGACGCTCATCTATTCGTCCTCCTCGTCGATCGCCCAGTTCTTCGAGCGCTCGACCGCGTCGTCCCAGCGGCCGTAGAGTTTGTCGACATCGGCCTGGTCCTTCTCGGGCGTGAACTCGCGGTCGATCTGCCAGTTGTCGCGCAGCTCGTCGACGTTGTCCCAGTAGCCGACCGCGAGCCCGGCGGCGTACGCCGAGCCGAGCGCGGTGGTCTCGTCGACCTCGGGCCGCGCGATGTCGGTCTGGATGATGTCGGACTGGAGCTGACAGAGGAAGTTGTTCTTCACCGCGCCGCCGTCGACGCGGAGCGTCGTGGTCTCCACGCCGGAGTCGGCCTCCATGGCCTCAGCGATGTCGCGGGTCTGGTAGGCGATCGATTCGAGCGTCGCCCGGACGATGTGCTCCTTGCTCGTGCCGCGGGTCATCCCGACGATGGTCCCGCGTGCGCGGCCGTCCCAGTGCGGCGCGCCGAGTCCCGTGAACGCCGGGACCATGTAGACGCCGTCGGTCGAGTCGACCGAGCGCGCCAGCTCCGCGGTCTGTGCCGCGTTGTTGATCAGGTCGACGTCCTCGAGCCACTCGATGGCGGCGCCGGTGATGAAGATGGACCCTTCGAGCGCGTACTGGACGGGCTCGCCGGACATCTGGAACCCGATCGTCGTCAGCAGTCCGTGGTCGGACTCGACGGCGTCGGTCCCGGTGTTCATCAGGTAGAACGAGCCGGTGCCGTAGGTGTTCTTCGCGTCGCCCTCGTCGAAGCAGGTCTGGCCGAACAGCGCGGCCTGCTGGTCACCGAGCGCGCCGGCAACCGGGACCTCCTCGCCGAGGAAGCCGTCGGCGTCCGTGTGGCCGTAGTAGTCCTCGTCGGAGGAGGGGCGTACCTCGGGCACCATCTCCTTGGGCACGTCGAACTCGTCTAAGAGCTCGTCGTCCCACTCCAGTTCCCGGATGTTGTACAGCATCGTCCGGGAGGCGTTCGTGACGTCCGTGATGTGGTTGCCCGTCAGGTTGTAGATGAGCCACGAGTCGATGGTGCCCATCACGAGTTCGCCTGCGCGAGCGCGGTCGCGGAGGTCGCCGCCGCGCGAGCTCTGCATCTTGAGCGGCTCCGCGTTGTCGAGGATCCACTCGGTCTTGGTCGCCGAGAAGTACGCGTCGGCCTCGAGGCCGGTCTTCTCGCGGATCTCCTCGACCTTCTCGTCCTCTTGTAGCTCCTCAACGCGGTCGGTCGTCCGACGGTCCTGCCACACCAGCGCGTTGTGGACCGGCCGTCCGGAGTCTTTGTCCCAGACGATGGTCGTCTCGCGCTGATTGGTGATGCCGATGGCCTCGAGCTGATCGGCGTCGAGCCCGGCCTCGGCGAGCCCGTCGAGGACGACTTCTTGGGTGTTCTCCCAGATCTCGATCGGGTCGTGTTCGACCCAGCCCGGGTTCGGGTAGATCTGTTCGTGCTGTTCGTAGGCGTTCGCGACGACCTGGCCCTCATGGTCGAACACCATGAATCGAGTCCCGGTCGTCCCCTGGTCTATCGCACCGACGTACTGTGTCATGTTGTGGATCCCTCCTGTGGCGCTGGTCCGCGTGCGTCGGCGACCGGCTCGGCCTCGTCGTCGAGGGCGAATCCGGGGTCGCGTTCGCCGTCACGGCGTCCGACCGTCGAGGCCGACCCGTCCGGAGCCGGACCGAAACGGCCGGAAGACGCACCGCCGCCGCCGCGACATATCTTCACGGAAGCTACCACGCCGATCGTGAACATAATGTACTACCATAATAATCTTCCTGTTGAAATCCGGACATCGGCGCGAATGAAAAAGTCTAGTATATAAATAAATCGGCGCTGGCAGGGATTACACTACTTGAATATCCGTGATAGTTATGGGTGGGGCACCTCGGGAGGTAAAGTAAAGTGGTCGGGGTCCAAGTGGCTCGCATGGACAGACAAGTGGACGTCGTCGTCGTCGGTGGGGGCTCGACGGGGTGCGGCGTCGTCAGGGACCTGGCGCGACGGGGGCTCGACGCAGTCCTCGTCGAGAAGGGGAACCTGACGCACGGCACGACCGGACGGATGCACGGGCTCCTCCACAGCGGGGGCCGCTACGCGGTCTCGGACCAGAAGAGCGCGGAGGAGTGTATCGAGGAGAACCGAGTTCTCCGCGACATCGCGGCCCACTGCGTCGAGGAGACGGGGGGAATGTTCGTCAAGCGACCCGAGGACTCCGAGGAGTACTTCCAGGAGAAGCTGGAGGGATGTAAGGCGTGTAACATTCCCGCCGAGGTGATCGACGGCGAGGAGGCGCGCCGTCGCGAGCCGTACCTCGCGCGCGACGTCGAGAAGGCGATCGCCTTACCAGACGGCGCGATCGACCCGTTCCGGCTCTGCGTGTCGAACGCCGCGGACGCCCGCGAGCATGGCGCGCGAATCGAGACCCACGCACCGGTGACCGACGTGCTCGTCGAGGACGGCGAGGTCGTCGGCGTCGAGATCGAACACGAGACGGGACCGGGGAAGCGCGTCCACCGCGAGCCGGGGACGACCGAGGAGATCCGCGCGCGGCACGTCGTCAACGCGACCGGCGCGTGGGCGGGGAACGTCGGCGAGATGGCCGGCGTCGACGTGGAGGTGCGCCCCTCGAAGGGCGTGATGACGGTGATGAACACCCGGCAGGTCGACACCGTGATCAACCGCTGTCGGCCGAAGGGCGACGCCGACATCATCGTCCCCCACGAGACCGCCTGTATCCTCGGCACGACCGACGAGGAGGTCGACGACCCCGAGGACTACCCCGAGGAGGACTGGGAGGTCGACCTGATGATCGAGACGCTCTCGGAGCTCGTGCCGGCGCTCGAAGACGCCCGCACGCTCCGCTCGTTCTGGGGGGTCCGCCCGCTGTACGAACCCCCGGGGACCGGCACCGAGGACCCGACCGACATCACGCGCGACTACTTCCTCCTCGACCACGGCGACCGCGACGACCTTCCGGGGATGACGACCATCGTCGGCGGGAAGCTCACCACCTACCGGATGATGGCCGAGTCCATCTCCGACCACGTCTGCGAGACGCTCGGCCACGAGGCGACCTGCGACACCGCCGAGGCGCCGCTGCCGGGCTCCGAAGACCCGGCGCGCATGGAGGAGCTGATGGACGAGTTCGGGCTCCGGTCGCCCGTCGCGCGGCGCTCGGGCCAGCGGCTCGGCTCCCGGGCCGACGACGTGCTCGACGAGTACGACCCGAACCCGATCGTCTGTAACTGCGAGAGCGTGACCCGCGCGGAGGTCCAGGACGCTGTCGACGACGCCGGCTCCGACCTCAACGCGGTCCGGCTGCGGACCCGCGCCTCGATGGGGAACTGCCAGGGCGGCTTCTGTACGCACCGCATCGCGTCGGAGCTCGCCGAGGAGTACCCCGAGCCGGTCGTCCGCGACGCGGAAGACGAGCTGTACCAGGAGCGCTGGAAGGGCCAGCGCCACGCGCTGTGGGGCGAACAGCTCTCGCAGGCGATGCTGAACCACCTGCTCCACGCGACCACGATGAACCGCGACGGCGACCCCGCGAACCTCGACGGCGAGGTGGACTTCGGCGCGTTCGACGCGGGCGCCGACGCGCCGGGCGCCGACGGCTCCGGCGGCGACACGGGGACCGCGGCCGCGGACGGTGGCCGCGCAAGCGACGACGCGGCGACCGACGGGGGCCGCGCAAGCGACGACGCGGCCACCGACGGGGGCCGCGCAAGTGACGACGCGGCCACCGACGGAGGGCGCTGATGGCGATAAACAGCGACGTGCTCGTGATCGGCGGCGGCCTCGCCGCGATCACGGCCGCGGTTTCGGCCGCCCGCGAGGGCGCGGACGTGCGGCTCGTCTCGCACAAGTCGAGCACGCTGCGGCAGGCCTCCGGGCTGATCGACGCGCTCGGCTACGTCCCGGCGACCGAGCCCGCGAAGCCGCTCCGGGACGGGCCGCCGACCGCGGGCCGGAACCTCGACCGCGACGAGTGGCCGGACCCGGAGGGGCCGCTCGCCGACCCGTTTGAGGGGATCGACCGGCTCCCCGAGTCGCACCCGTATCGGGTCGTCGGGAGCGACGCGCTCCGGGAGGGGCTCGACCTCTTCGACGACCTCGCGGGCGACGCGTACCGCGGCGGCCACACCGACCGCAACGCCCTCGTCCCGACGTTCGGCGGCGCGGTGAAGCCGACGGCGCGCTACCCCGCGGCCGCCGAGGCGGGGCTCGCGAGCGACGACCGCCCGATGCTGGTCGTCGGGTTCCGGTCGCTCACGGAGTACGACGCGCGCGCCTTCGCGGGGCGGCTCGAGGCCGCGGGCGTGCCGTTCGACGCCGCGGGCGCGGAGGTCGAGTTCGCGGAGGCGTTCCGCGCCGACGCGAAGATCACCCGGCTCGCGAAGGCGCTCGACCACGACGAGGAGATAGACGGCGTCCCCGCCCGCGAGGCGCTCGCGAAGGCGGTCGCGCCGCACCTCCACGACGTGGTCGACGAGGCAGGCGGCGTCGACCGCGTCGAGCGCGTCGGCTTCCCCGCGTTCCTGGGCGACGACCGGGGCGAGGAGGTCCGCGAAGAACTCGCTGACCGGCTCGGCGCCGACGTGTTCGAGATCCCGATGGGCCCGCCGAGCCTCCCCGGCCTGCGGCTCGAAGACCGCCTGTTCGACGCGCTCGACGCCGAGGGCGTCCGGTTCGAGACCGGGAACCCCGTCGTCGGCGTCGAGTCCGCGACCGGCGGTCGCGTGGAGACGGTCGCGGTCGATCGGAAGGGTCGCACGGCGCCGTACGGCGCCGACGCGTTCGTGCTGGCGACCGGCGGGCTCGTCGGGAAGGGGCTCGACTCCGACCGGGAGGGGGTCCGGGAGCCCGTCCTCGACCTCCACGTCGACCAGCCGGACGACCGGTACGAGTGGTTCGTCGACGACGCGTTCGGCGACCAGCCGTACGCGCGGTTCGGGGTCCGGCCCGACGAGCGGTGTCGCCCCACGGACGCCGAGGGAACGGTACAGTACGAGAACGTGTTCGCGGCCGGCGGCGTCGTCGGCGGCGCGGACGCGGCGCGGGAGAAGTCCGCGAGCGGGGTGTCGCTTGCGACCGGCCTCGCGGCCGGGCGACAGGCGGCGACGGAGGCGAACCAATGACACGACACACGGACGACGACGGAGACGCGGGGGAGTCGAACGAGGCGACCGAGTCGAGCGACGGCGGCTACGAGGGGCCGACGCCGGGCGTCCCGGAGTCCGGCCGCGACGAGCAGCCGTCGGTGTTCGTCCCCGACGAGGGGGAAGTCGCGGAGACGGACGCGACCGCGGGCGACCGCGCCGCAACCGACGGCGGCGTCGAAAGCGCCTCGGCCGGAGCGGATTCGACCGAGCTCGACCCGGACGCGTACGACCCGGTCGACGTGTTCCCCGGCGGCGACCTCGACCTCCGCGAGGGGGCCGACTCCTGTTACAAGTGTACGAGCTGCGATACCTCCTGCCCGGTGGCTGAGGTCGACGACGAGTTCCCCGGGCCGAAGTTCCAGGGCCCCGAGCAGTGGCGGCTCAAACGGAAGGACGACCACGACATCGACGAGTCGATCACCTCCTGTTCGAACTGTATGCGCTGTGACGACGCCTGCCCCTCGGGAGTGCCGCTCTCCCAGATGCACAACGAGGCCCGCGGGCAGTTCGTCGAGCGCCAGATGGAGAAGCTCTCCGTCGAGTACATCCGGAATCGGGTGTTAGCGAACTACCGCACCTCGGCGAGCCTCGCGAGTATGTTCCCCCGGACCGCATCGTTCGCGATGAACTTCGGCCCCGCGCGGTGGGCGATGGAGAAGGTTATGGGGATCCCGAAGGAGCGCGACTTCCCCGAGTTCGCCACGGAGACGTTCCGCGAGTGGTGGAAGGCGCGCGGCGGCGCACAGGTGGAGAACCCCGACAAGCGCGTGGCATACTTCCACGGCTGCTACTCCAACTACAACACGCCCGAGGTCGGCAAGGCGTTGGTCTCAGTCTACGAGCACTTCGGCTACGAGGTGATGGTCCCGCCCCAGAAGTGCTCGGGCACGCCGATGTTCGCGAACGGGATGCTGAAGGACGCCCGCCGCCACGCGGAGACGAACGTCGAGAACCTCGTCGAGGCCATCGCCGACGGCGCGGACGTGATCGCCTCCTGTACCTCCTGTTCGCTGTCGCTGCGCCAGGAGTACCCCGAGCTGTTCGACCTCCACGGGATCGACGACGTCGCCGAGCACACCTTCGAGGCGCTGGAGTACCTCCGCATCCACGAGGACCTAGAGGAGGCGCTCGACGAGGCCGGCGGGCTCGACGACGAGCGCGCCTTCGCGTATCACGCGCCGTGTCACGCCCGGAATCAGGGGCTCTCCCGGCAGGCAGTCGAGACGTTCCGCGACGTCGACGGCGTGAAGATGGAGGACGTCGGCGACTCCTGTTCCGGCATCTCCGGCACCTACGGCTGGAAGGAGGAGAAGTACGAGAAGTCGATGGAGATCGGCGCGGAGATGTTCGAGCACATGGAGGACGCCGAGGGCGAGGTCGGGATGACCGAGTGCCCGACCTGCGCGATGCAGATGGAACACGGGACCGGCTACGAGATCGAACACCCGCTCCAGCTGCTCGAGGACGCGCTGGGAGCGTAAGGTCCCGTCGCTCCGCCCCCGCGCCGGACCCGACTCGGCACGTCGCGGTTTCCCCGCTCACCGGTGGTTATCGGACGCGATAACTGTGCGAGAATCCTTATGAGGAGGACACGCCCACACCGGTACACGTGACACTCGAACAGTTTCTCGATCGCTTCGACGGCCCCGAGCGCTCCGTCGTCATCGTCAACCGGACCGACCCGGACCCCGTGCTGAACATGCTCGTGGACACGTTCGGCGACGACGCGGTGGGAGTGGTCGACGGCCGCGTGATCACCGGCTCGGGCGATCGACGAGTCACCGACGGCGCGGGGCCAGCCGGAGCCGCGAGCGGCGAGCGGACGCACGGTCTCACCGCCCGAGAACTGGCGACGACCGGCGTGCTCGACGATGACACCGGGACCGTCCCCTCCCTCGACGTCGAGGTGCTTCGCCGCCACGACGACGTTCCGTTCGACGGCGGCGACCCCGACGAGATCGAGAACCTCGTGCTGCTCATGGAGGGCGGCGAGGTGGTCGCCGGCTCGACGCTCGCCGAACTCGGCGACGCGGTGCTCTTCGTCAACTCGGACCTGTACGTCACCGGCAGCCGGTCCCTCGGCGACGTCGATCTCCCGTCGGTGATAAGCGGCCTCGGCGACGCGACGTTCACGCTCCGCGGGTATCCCGAATCGAACCGACAGAAGCTGCTCCTCATCACCATCTCGCGGTTCATCGAGCGCGCGGCGTGGGCCGCCGGCGACGGCACCCTGCGCTCGTCGTTCCAGCGGCTCTCGCGGATCGACGACGAGGTCGGCACGCGGAACGTCTACGAGCGCGTCACCGAGACCGCCGTCGACACGCACCTCTACGGGGTCCCCGACAGGCTCCCGGCGGACCTCGACGCCGTGATCCACGCCGGGAACGACCCGGACTTCACAGATAGCTGGTTCGTGGTGTACCGACCGCCGGAGGGACCGCACTCGGCCGCGAGCGACCCGAGTAGCGACCTCAAGCGGGGTGTCGAGGGCGGCGTCGGACTCCTCGCGGTCGAGACGGAGCCGCGAGTCTGGCGCGGGCTGTGGACGTTCGACGCCGACCGGATATCGCGGGTGAACCGGTACATCGAGCGGAACCTATAGCCTCGGTTACCATTTCTCACCGCGGGAGCCGCTCGTATCCAACCCGTGCGTTCATATTCTCGGAGCGGTGACGGGCGGCCATGTTCACGGAGCGGTCCGGTCTCCTCGACGACGGACGCCCGATGCGCGGATACGGGGTCGCGGTGACGCCCGGCCGCGACGGACCGCTCGTCTTCGTCGCCGGCTACGGCGAGCCGAATCGGCTGTACGCCCGGAAGGACGGCCGCTACGTCGACACCGCCTGCGGGATCGTCGCCGACGGGACGCGCCACGGGATGGGCGTGTGCGCGGCCGACCTCGACGCCGACGGCTGCGAGGAGGTGTACGTCCACAACTGCGCGCGCGGCGTCGACGGCGGCGACCCCGACCTCCTCTTGAGCCGACTGGAGGCCGACCGGTACCGCTGGACCGACGTGTTCGCGCGGGAGGTGAACGCCGACCGCCTCGACGTCCGCGCGGGCCGGTCGGTCGCGGCGCTCGACCGACTGGGGACCGGCCGGTACGGCGTCGCGGTCTCGGGCTACGCCGCCCCGCTCGCGTTCTACGAGCTCGGCGACGACGGCGAGGTGACCGACATGGCCGAGGCGGTCGGGCTGGAGGTCGACGGCGGCTGTCGGTCGCTGCTCGCGGTCCCGTACCGCTCCCGCGAGGGCGACCTGTTCGCGGGCGTCGAGGGGGGACCGAACCGGCTGTTCAGCAACCGCGACGGCCACTACGACCGCACGGACGGCGGTCCCGCCCTCTCCGATCCCAGCGGCGACACCCGCGGCGCGGCGGTCGTCGACGAGGGCGGGACGTTCGCGCTCGCGGTCGGCAACGAGGCCGCGCCCAGCCGCCTCCTGCGCTGTTCGCCGGCGGGCGGCTACGACGACGTGGCCCCCGCCCCGCTCCGCGAGGTGGGCGCGGTCCGGACGGTTGTCGCCGCGGACTTCGACAACGACGGGCGCGAGGAGCTCTTCTTCAACGTCTGCGGCGCGGAGAACCGGCTGTTCGAGCGCGTCGACCGCCCAGGCGAGCCGCCGGAGTGGGAGCCCGTCTCGCTCGGGGCGGCCGCGGAGCCGGACGGGTTCGGCACCGGCGCGGTCGCGGCCGACGTCGACGGCGACGGGGCCCTCGAACTCCTCGTCGTCCACGGCGAGGTCGCCGCGCAGCCGGTGACGGTGTACGGCGCCACGGACGCGCCCGACGCCGGCTGGCTCCGCGTGCGCCCGACGACGCGGCAGGGCGCGCCGGCGCGCGGCGCGGTCGTCACGCTGGAGACCGCCGACGGCGTCCAGCGGCGGGCGATCGACGCGGGCGGCGGCTGCCTCTGTCAGACGGAGCCGGTCGCGCACTTCGGGCTCGGCGGCGCGAAGCCGCTGCGCGTGGACGTGCGGTGGCCCGACGGCCGCGAGCGGACCGTCGTCGGGCCGAGCCCCGACCGAGAGATCACCGTCGAACACCCGTCGCGCAGGGCGACCGACCGCGACGCGCGAACGAGGCGGTAGCTGCCGGACCCGTCCCGCCGAGGGTCGGGCGTCGTCGTGGCCAGAACTGCCGCCCTTCGCGGGTTCAAGTGCCCCCGGACGTACGGGGAGGTATGGTAGATCCGACCTCGGACCTCGAGGAGGACGTCGACGAGGAGTCCGCGCCCGGGTGCGCCACGTGCGGCCAGCCGGCGCTGGGGAGCGGTCGTCGAACGATCACGTGGGTCGACGGCGACGACATCGTCCACCGACACTTCTGCTCGGAGTCGTGCCGCGAGGAGTGGGACGACGAGCGGCCGTCTGCGGGAGGGTAGCCGGGTCGGCGCGGGGGCGCCGCGACCGGACGCCGCGGTTCATTGCGGCGAAGACGGCGGCGGGAGGCTTTTTGCCCGCGGGGGTGGTAGCGTCCGGTATGATATCGCTCGACGAGGCCGTGACGGCCCGACTGGAGTCACACGGGGAGCGCTTCGAGGTCCTGATCGACCCCGACGCCGCGCTCGCGATCAAGCGCGGCGAGTTCGACGGTGACTTAGAGGAGGTCATCGCCGCGGAGGACGTCTTCGAGAACGCCTCGCGGGGCGACCGACCGGCAGAGGAGGATTTAGAGACCGTCTTCGGCACCACTGATCCGCTCTCGATCATTCCGGAGGTCGTCGATCGCGGGGAGATACAGATCACCGCCGAGCAGCGCGCGGAGATGCAAGAGCGGAAGCACAATCAGCTGGTGACCACCATCACGCGCAACGCCGTGAACCCGCAGATGGACGACTCGCCGCACCCGCCCGAACGGATCGAGCGCGCGCTGGATGAGGCCGGGTTCCAGATCGACCCGATGGAAGCGGTAGAGAACCAGGTCGACGACGCGCTCGACGCGCTGCGACCGGTGATCCCGATCCGGTTCGAGGAGGTGACGATGGCGGTCCAGCTCCCGGCCGACTACGCGGGGTCCGGACAGGCGCAGATCCGGGAGTTCGGCGACCTTGAGCGCGAGGAGTGGCAGAACGACGGCTCCTGGGTTGGGGTACTCACCTTCCCGGCCGGGCTCCAGAACGACCTCTACGACCTCGTCAACGAGGTCACCTCGGGCGAGGGCGACGCCCGCGTGATCAAGGACAAAGACGAACTCCGGACCCGGTAACGGGTCCTGACGGCCCGGCGACGGCGACCGCGCCCGGAGAGCGACTGCAACGCCGACCGCGCTCGCGACACCGACCACGACGCGGACCGCGACTCTGCCCGTCGCCGCAGTTTCACCGCCTCCGAGAGGTTGATGTCCGCGGGGCGCGGTCTCGTATCGCATGCACCCACGCGCGGCGGAGTTCGAACGGCGGGCTCGGGAGCGGTACGGCGTCGAAATCGACGTGCTGGAGTTCGACGCCGGCACGGAGACGGCGGCCGCGGCGGCCGACGCGCTCGACCGCGAGACGGGCGCGATCGCGTCGACGATCGTCGTCTCGCTCTCCGGCGGCGACCGAGACGGAAGCCTCGTCGCCGCGATCACGAGCGGCGCGAACCGGCTTGACCTCGACGCCGTCGCTGACCACTTCGACGCCGACGACGCCGAGATGGGCGACCCGGGGCGCATCCGCGAGGTCGTCGGCTGGAGCATCGGCGGCGTGCCGCCCATCGGCCACGACGCCGCGCTCCCGACGGTGTTCGACCCGACGCTCACCGAGTACGACACCGTGTACGGCGCCGCCGGGACGCCGAGCGCGGTGTTCGCGGTCGACCCCGAGACGCTCGCCGACCTCGCGGACGCCGCGGTCGTCGACCTCACCGAATGAGGCGGCGTCGCGACAGGCCCGACGCCGCTCCGACTCCGGCGTTGTTAATCGACGGTCGGTTTCGGGGGCGAGATTATTAAGACTGAGATATGAAATAATAACTTTTTTCTATTAATCCGCGTTACAGATCGGTATGACTCACTCACGGCGGTCGGTGCTGCGGCGCGGTGCCGGGTTGGCGGTCGCGGGAACGGCGGCGTCGCTCGCGGGGTGTACCGGGAACGGGGGCGGCAGCTCCGAGGAGTTCGACTCCGGGTACGCCGCGTTCTTCACGCTCAACGACTGGGCCAACGAGGTCGCGGGCGACAACGCGAGCTTCGAGGACCCGGTCGACGTGGGCCAGCTCGGCCACGGGTGGACGCCCGACGGGACCCTCGCGGCGGACGTCGCGGCGACGGACGCGTTCGTCTACCTCGACAGTCCGGAGTTCGCGTGGGCGCAGGACCTGGCGGCGACGCTGGAGAGCGACTACGACACGGTCGCCACGGTCGACGTGCTCGACGGGCTCGAAGGCGATCTGCTCGAGTGGAACCACTCTCACGGGGAGAGCCACGACGAGGAGGGCCACGACGAGGAGGGCCACGACGAGGGGGACCACGACGGGGAGGGCCACGATGAGGGAGACCACGACAACGGGACCCGGTACGACCCCCACGTCTGGACGGACCCGGTCCTCGCGGCCGAGATGGTCGACACGATCGCGACCGGGCTGGGCGAGGCGGACCCGGACAACGCCGAGGCGTACGCCGCCAACGCCGAGGCGTACGCCGCGGATCTGGACGCGATCGACGACGCCTTCCGGTCGATCGCCGAGGACGCCGCGCGCGACGTGGCGGTGTTGGCGGGCCACAACTCTTTCCAGTACCTGGAGGCGCGCTACGGGTTCCGGCTCCGCTCGCCGGTGGGCGTCTCGCCGCAGAACGAGCCGACCCAGTCGGAGATCGCCGACACGATCGACCTCGTCGACGCGGAGGGGATCGACGTGGTGCTGTACGACCGGTTCCAGTCGCCGCGGCTCGCCGAGTCGATCGTCGAGAACAGCGGCGCGACGGAGGCGGTTCCCGTCACGCCGGCCGGGGGGACGACGCGGGAGTGGAACGACGCCGGGTACGGCTACCTCGAACAGATGACCGAGATCAACGTCCCGGCCTTCGAGCGGGCGTTCGGGGCGCAGTGACCGGCACGGTCGCCGGCGCGCCGAGCGACGCCCCGACCCGGCGGCGCGGCGACGGAGTAAAAGAGCTAAACGTGCGGCCGGTCCAGATGGGGCACACGAAGTGACCGCGATCGTCGACCTCGACGGCGTGACGTTCTCCTACGGCGACACCGTCGCCGTGAGAGACGTCTCTCTCACCGTCGAGGAGGGCGACTTCCTCGGGCTCGTCGGACCAAACGGCTCCGGGAAGACGACGCTGCTCCACCTCATGCTCGGCCTCCACGAGCCCGACGAGGGGTCCGTCGAGCTGTTCGGCCGGCCGGTCGACGAGTTCGACGACGGCGGCCGGATCGGCTACGTCTCCCAGAAGGCGACGAGCCGCGGCGGCGCGATGCCCGTCACCGTCCGTGAGTGCGTCACGATGGGGCGGTTCGCGCACGCCGGGCGAGGGCGGCTCTCCGCGGCCGACCGCGCAGCCGTCGCGGACGCCATCGAGACGGTCGGGGTCGGGGACCTGGCCGACCGGCTCGTCTCGGAGCTGTCCGGCGGGCAGAAGCAGCGAGCGTACATCGCTCGCGCCCTCGCGAGCGACGCGGACCTGCTCGCGCTCGACGAGCCGACGGTCGGCGTCGACGCCGAGTCGCGCGACGCGTTCTACGCCCTCCTCGACGAGCTCAACGAAGACGGGATTACGATCATCCTCATCGAACACGACATCGGCGTCGTCACCGACCGCGCGGACCGCATCGCCTGTATCAACACCGAGCTGTACCACCACGGGGACACGGAGTCGTTCGTCGATAGCGACGCCCTCGCGGAGGCGTACGGCGCGACCGGACAGGTCGTCCACCACCACCACTGATGACCGGGGAGACACCGGCCGACCGGGAGCGGGAGCGTCCGCGTCCGGACCGGACCGGCCGCGAACGAGGACTCCGCCGGACCGCGGAGCTCGCCGGGATCGGGCTCACGGGCGTCGTCGCGGCGGTCATGCTCTCGTTCCTCCTCCTCTACTGGACGCAGGACCTGCCGGTGGCGAGCGAGCTGTACGCCGCGTTCCGCTCGATGGGGCGCGCGATGGACGCCGCGTTCGGGACGAACGTCTTCCGACACCCGATCATGTGGCAGTCGATGGCGGTTGGCGTGCTCGTCGGGGTGGTCGCCCCGCTCGTCGGCTCCTTCCTCGTCCACCGCGAGATGGCGCTGATCGGCGAGACGCTCGCGCACACCGCGTTCGCCGGGGTCGCCGTCGGGATCCTCGTCACCTCCTCGACGGGGTGGAACGGCTCGCTGCTGCTCGTCGCGCTCGCGGTCGGCATCCTCGGGGCGCTCGGGGTCCAGTGGCTCACCGAGCGCACCGACGCGTACGGCGACGTACCCATCGCGATCATGCTCAGCGGGAGCTTCGCGGTCGGGACCCTGATCATCAGCTACGGCGACGGGCTCACCGGCGTGAACATCCAGGGGTACCTGTTCGGGAACCTCGCGGTCGTCACGCCGGAGGGCGCGCGCCTCATGGGAGCGCTCTCGCTGATCGTCGTCGCAGGCGTTGCGCTGACGTACAAGCAGCTCCTCTTCATCACCTTCGACGAGCAGGCCGCGCGGGTCGCCCAGCTGAACGTCACCGGCTACAACACCCTGCTCGTCGTGCTGACCGCGGTCGTCGTCGTCGGCGCGATGCAGGTGCTCGGCGTCATCCTCGTGGCGGCGATGCTCGTCGTCCCCGTCGCGGCCGCCTCGCAGGTGGCCCGGAGCTTCCGCGAGACGATGTACCTCGCCGTCATCTTCGGCCAGCTGTCGGTGATCGGCGGCTTCGCCGTTTCGATCGGACTCGGCCTCCCCTCCGGGGGGTCGATCGTCGTCACGGCCATCGCGGTGTACCTCGGCAGCATCGTCGGCTCCGGCTCCTCGGTGAAGGCGATCTCGTCGCACGGTTGACGGGTCGGACCGGCGGGCTCGGAGGCCGCAGGCGGCGGTCGTGCGCGGCTCGCGTCCGGTTTCCACAGACCCTTATGTCGCGGCCGCGACCGACGGATATGGGAGAGACAGAAACCTACACGGTCACCGGTCCCGACGGTGACGAGGAGTCGTTCGAACTGCCCGCCGGCCTCGTCGACGTGCTCAGCGAGCAGGGCGAGGCCGCGACCGCCGTGGTCTCAGACGTCGTCGTCCAGGCGATGGCCCAGCAGGCGCACGTCATCGTCCACCACAGCGAGGGCGACGTGCCCGAGGACATCGCGGAGATGAACGAGACGGCCGCGGAGCTGTTCGAGGAGCGGTTCGGGCAGTCGCTCGAAGACGCGCTCGGCCACTCGCACTGAGCGGGTCCGACGCGCCCCGGCACCCGAACGAGTTCGTCCGACCGGCCGCTTAAGACGGTCGAGTCCCTACGTTTTCGCATGTCTACTGACCCGGACGGCGCGGACGCGCCGGTGCTGATCTTCGACGGCGACTGCCCGTACTGCTCGGTCGCCGCCGTCGCGCTCCGCCGGCTCGAGGGCGTCGTCGCGGTCCCGTGGGAGGCCGACCCGGTCGGCCCGTTCCTCGACGCGCAGTTCGGCTCGCGCCCGTTCGCGATGGTGCTCGTCGACCCGGTCGAGCGGCGGGTGTACGCGGGGCGGTCGGCCGCCGAGGAGCTGGCCGACCGCGCGGGAACGCCGGGCATCGTCGGCGGGCTCGTGCGCGACAACTACGACCGCATCGCCGACGTCGTCGGGACGCTGTCCGGCCGGGGCCGCGACCCCGCGGACGTCCACGACACCTACCGACTGGACGACGACGCGGGCGAGATGGTCGGGTCGCTCCGGGCGGCCGCCGACGAGGCGCCGACCGCGCTGTCGTGAGCGCGACCGGGACCGGGTCGCGGCCGGCGGGGGACGGATGACCGACGCCGACGGCGGCAGCTACACCCTCATCGTCGCCCTCGCGGCCGACGCCACGCTGTCGGCGGGCGCGCTCGGCGAACACCGTCTCCCGGCCGGCGCGTACGCGTACACGGGCAGCGCGCTCGGCGCCGGCGGGTTCTCGCGGGTCGACAGGCACCGGCGGACGGCGCGGGGCGACCACGACGTCCGCCACTGGCACGTCGACTACCTGCTTGGTCACCCGGCCGCGCGGATCGACCGCGTCGTGCGGAGCCTCGGCGTCGACGTCGAGTGTCCGGTCGCGGAGCGCCTACCCGCCGGCCCGGTAGACGGGTTCGGCGCCTCCGACTGCGACTGTCCGAGTCACCTCGCGGCAGGCGACGCGTCCGAGGCGGCCGAGGTGAGCGGACCCGACCGCGACGCGCTCGACGGCCTCGCGGAGCGCGCGCTGGCGGCGCACGAGGCCGCGGTCGCGGCCGCCGCCGACCCGGACGCGACCGTCGAGGTCGTCGCGGGCTCGGGAGAGTAACGGGCCGTGCGGTCGGCGGTCGTGCCGGTTCACGGGGCTGGAGGTCGTGTCGGTCTGCGCGGTCAGAGGTCGTACCGGTTCACGACCTGTCGCAGCTGCTCCTCGCGCCCGTTCATAGCGTCCTCGCGGAGCGCTTCCTCGTCGGCGGTCGGACAGTCGAGGTCGGGGACCGGCGTGGGGCGCCCGTCGTCGTCGAGCGCGACGAAGGTGAAGTAGGAGGTGGTGGTCCGGCGCGTCTCGTCCGTGCGGGGATTCTCCGCGCGCACGTCGACCTTCACGTCGACGCTCGTCCGGCCGGTGTTGAACACGTATCCCTCGACGATCGCGACCTCGCCCATCTCGATCGGCGAGATGAAGTCGACGTGGTCCATCGACGCGGTGACCACCTGTCGGTTCGAGAACCGCATGCCGGCGATGGCGCCGCAGATGTCCATCCAGTGGAGCACGGCGCCCCCGAGCGCCCGGCCGAGGTTGTTCGTGTCGTTCGGGAGGAGCATCTCCGTCATCTCCGTGTGCGAGGAGGCGAGCGTCGCGGTCTCGTCCATGCCCGTGGTGGGAGATGCGGCAACTTGAACGACGGGCTTCGGCGCGGGCCCGCCGCCCGCCGAGTCCGGGGCCCCGGGCTCAGCGCTCCTCCGATGGGTCGCCGTCGCCGCTAAACTGGACCGAGTCGGGCGGTCGCCCCGCTTCGTCTATCACCTCGTCGGTGACGACGATCGGACAGTCGAGGCGCACGGCGAGCGCGAGCGCGTCGGAGGGACGGGCGTCGAAGACGAACCGCTCCGGCTCGCCCTCCTCGTAGCGCTCGGCGTCGACCTTCGCGTAGAAGGTGCCGTCGCGGAGGTCGTCGACGCGGACGCGGTCGATGGCGCCGCCGAACTCCGTGAGGATGTCAACGAGCAGGTCGTGCGTGAGCGGTCGGTCGAACGGTTCGCCCTCCAGCGCCATACCGATCGATCGGGCCTGGTCGCCGCTGACGAATATCGGGACGTACTCGTCGCGCGCGGAGAGGATCACCGCCGGGACGTCGCCGCTCGGCGCAGACCCCGCACCGACCCCGACGACCTCGGCTTCGTGTTCCATATCGGAACGTGGTGACGGCCGCTTGAATAGCTGTCCCACGCGCGTCCCGTTCGGTCCGCGACCCCCGCCGCCCTAGCTCGACGCTCGGTACCAGTACGCCCACGCCAGCGTGAAGACGAGCGCGGCGGCGACGAAGAAGACGACCCCCGGCTCGACGAGCGAGACCGCGTACTCCGCGAGCGGGCGGCCGACGAGGTCGACCGCACTGTCGGCGCCGTCGGCGGCGGTGTTCTGGTCGGGGACGCTCTCTATCGAGGGGCCGTCGGTGCTGGCCGTCCCAACGTCGTCACCGCCCGAGGCGCTCGTCCGCGGGTCCGCGAGCGAGCCGACCGCGAGGAGCCGCTGGGCGGCGACCGCGGCGAGTCCGATGATCCCGTACCCGCCGAGCAGACGCATGAGCGCGGTCTTGATCCCCGTCGACTCCTCGGAGCCGCCAGCGAACAGCACGAGCGGCTCGTCCGCTGCGGCGTACACGTCCATCTCGCGGCCCTTCTCGGAGTAGGCGGTGTCGACCACCTCCACGAGGTCGGCCTCGTCGAGCCGGGAGAGGTGGTACTGGACGTTCTGGAGCGAGGTGTCGACCTCGTCGGCGATCTCCGACTTCGTCGCCGGGCGGTCGTGGAGCGTCGAGAGGATCGCGCGCGCCGTCTCGGAGCCGAGGGCCGCGATGAGGTCGTCGGCCTCGTCGTCGTCGACGCCGACGACCCGGGGCTCGCGCTCCTCTGGCGTCGCGTCCGGCAGGGAGGGCAACAGCCGGGACATACGACATCCTGTGGCGCGTGAGGATACAAACTTGTTGGATCGTTGGGGACGGGTCGACCCCGCCCGAGCGGGAGCCGGGACCGACGCACAAACCCTAAACGCGGTGACCGAGTACGTCGGGTGATGACAGAGACGTCACGGGGGACCGACGACGAGGCACCCCCGTCGACCGACAGACCGCCGCGCACCGACGGCGGCGACCTCGACCGGGAGCCGGGCCGCGGACCCGCCGCCGACGGCGAGGGGAGCGTGACGGTCGTCGGGACCGCGCACGTGTCGGAGCGCTCCGTCGACGAGGTCGAGGAGACGATAGAGCGGGAACGCCCCGACGTCGTCGCGGTCGAGCTCGACGAGGGGCGCTACCGCCAGATGAACGGCGAGACGCCCGACGACCTCGACGCCGGCGACCTGCTCAGGGGGAACACGGTGTTCCAGTTTCTGGCGTACTGGATGCTCTCGTACGTCCAGACCCAGCTCGGCGAGCGGTTCGATATCGAGCCGGGCGCCGATATGAAGGCCGCCGTTGACATCGCCGAGTCGCTCGGCATCGACGTCGCCTTGGTCGACCGCGACATCCAGACCACGATCCAACGCTTCTGGGCCCGCATGACGATCACGGAGAAGCTCCGGCTCGTCGGCGGGCTCGCGTTCGGCGTCAGCGACCCGCGGGTCGCCGGCGCGATCGGCGGGCTCCTGGTCGGGATCCTCGCCGGGCCGGCCATCGGCCTCTTCGGCGGCGCCGTCGGGATCACCGACGCGATCCTGACGAGCGTCGCCGCGGGCGTCCTCGTCGCGCTCGGCGTCGGGATCGCCGTCGACCAGGTCGGCTCGCTCGCGCTCTCCCCGGACCAGCGGCTCTACGCCGCGGTCGGAACCGGGTTCTCGACCGGCGTCGCCGCCGGGGTCACCGGGGCCGCGAACGGACCCGTCTCGGCGTACCTCGGCGGGTTCCCCGTTGCGGCGATCGGGGGCTTCGGGATCGGGATCGGCCTCGGTCTCGTCGTCGGCGCCGTCCTCGCGATCGCGGTCAGCGGGTTCGGCGGCGGCGAGGTGGACCCGGAGGCCGGGGGTATCGAGGAGCTGGACGCCGCGGACCTCACCGACACGGACGTGGTGACGATGATGATGGAGGAGTTCCGGCAGTTCTCCCCGGGCGGCGCGGAGGCGCTCATCGACGAGCGCGACGCGTTCATCGCCCACCGGCTCGTCGCGCTCCGCGAGGCCGGGCACGACGTGGTCGCCGTCGTCGGCGCGGGCCACCAGGCGGGGATCGAGCGGTACCTCGCCGAGCCCGCGACCCTCCCGGCGATGGACGACTTGGTCGGCGAGGAATCGGGACGCGGGCTCCCCTGGAAGAAGGCGATCGGCTACGCGATCACCGTCGGCTTCGTCGGCTTCTTCCTCCTGCTGGCGCTCGGCGGCGCCGGCAACGCGTTCCTGCTCCGGCTGTTCGGCGCGTGGTTCCTGATCAACGGCGTCTTCGCCTTCGCCTTCGCGAAGGTCGCCGGCGCACGCTGGCTCTCGGCGGGCGTCGGCGGCGCCGTCGCGTGGATGACCTCGATCAACCCGCTGCTCGCGCCCGGCTGGTTCACCGGCTACGTCGAACTGCGGAGCCTGACCGTGAACGTGGCGGACATCGGCGCGCTCAACGACCTGCTCGGCGACGAGACGCGGTCGGTCGGCGAGTTAGTCTCCGCGATGCTCGACGTGCCGCTTTTCCGGCTCATCGTCGTCGTCGCGATGACGAACGTCGGCAGCATCGTCGCGAGCTTCCTCTTCGCGGCGTACGTCATCCCGGCGATGTTCGGCGCCGAGGTCGGCGGCGTCGACGAGGTCGGGCGGCTGCTCGTCGAGGGCGCGGTCAACGGCGCCGACCTCGTGCGCGGCGCCGTGGGGGGGATCGCATGAGCGGCGGCGCGACGTTCTCGGGGCGGCGAATCGCGGGGCTCTACTTCAGCGGCGCGGAGCTCCGCGACCTGCTCGTCGCGTGGCTCGCCTTGGGCGTGGCGTTCACCCTGTTCTTCGTCGGCGGCTCGGCCGGGATCGGTCGCATCCTCGCCGCGGGCGTGATCCCGCCGCTGTTCGTCGGGCTCGCGACCGCTGGGGTCGCCTTCCTCCTCCACGAGGTCGCGCACAAGGTCGTCGCGGTCCACTACGACCAAGTCGCGGAGTTCCGCGCGGACAACAGCATGCTGTTCCTTGCCGTGATGAGCTCGCTCCTCGGGTTCATCTTCGCCGCGCCCGGCGCCGTCCACCACCGCGGGCGGCTGACGCCGCGGGAGCACGGGCATATCGCGCTCGCCGGCCCGGCCGTGAATCTCGGGCTGATGGCCGTGTTCTTCCCGCTGTTCGCGCTCGGCGGGCTCCTCGGCAGCGAGCTCGTGACGATCCTCGGCGCGCGCGGCATCGCGATCAACGCGTTTCTCGCGGCGTTCAACCTCGTCCCGTACGGCCCGCTCGACGGGAAGACGGTGCTGTCGTGGAGCAAGCCGGTCTGGGCGGCCGTCTTCGTCCCCTCGGTCCTGCTCGCCGTCGGGCTCGTCTTCGTCGTCGGGCTCGGCTTCGGCGGCCCGTTCTGAGCCGCGGTCGGGCGACCGCCGCGCGTCCGGCGGCTTCGCCCGGAACGGTGCGTTTTTGCTCCGCCGGCGTGCCTCCACACACATGACCGAGGGCGACGGGAGCGGCGGCGGGGGACCGGACGGCGACGACGAACTCACCTACGCGGACGCGGGCGTCGATATCGACGCGAGCGAGGCCGCCACCGCCGCGCTGATCGGCGCGGTCGGCTCGGACGCGGACGACGACGCGAGCGACTACGCCGGCCTCCTCGACATCGGCGACCGCTACCTCGCGCTCGCGACCGACGGCGTCGGGACCAAGCTGCTCGTCGCGGAGGCGCTGGGCGACTACTCGACGGTCGGGATCGACTGTATGGCGATGAACGTCAACGACCTCGTGGCGGCCGGCGTCCGCCCCGTCGCCTTCGTCGACTACCTCGCCGTCGACGAGCCGGACGAGCGGTTCGCCGAGCAGGTCGGCGAAGGGCTCGCCCGCGGCGCCGACCTGGCGGACGTCGAACTCGTCGGCGGCGAGACGGCCGTGATGCCGGAAGTGGTCCGCGGGCTCGACCTCGCCGGGACCTGCGCCGGTCTCGCCGCGAAAGACGGCGTGTTCGACGGACGGGCCGAACCGGGCGACGCGCTCGTCGGCTGGCGCTCGTCGGGGATCCACTCGAACGGGCTCACGCTGGCGCGCGAGGCCGTCACGCGCGACCACGCCTACGCGGACCCCTGCCCGTTCGGCGACTACGAGACACTCGGCGACGCGCTGCTCGAACCGACCGCGATATACACGGACCTGCTCGACCCGATGCGCGAGCACGGCGTCCGCGGCGCGGCCCACATGACGGGCGGCGGCTGGACCAACCTCGACCGGCTCGGCGGCCACCGCTACGTCGTGGAGGACGCGTTCGACCCGCAGCCGGTCTTCGAGTTCGTCCAGTCCGAGGGGGGCGTCTCCGACGAGGAGATGTACCGCACGTTCAACATGGGGACCGGGTTCGTCGCTGCGGTCGACCCGGACGCGGCCGAGCCGCTGGCCGACGCGACCGACGGGCGCGTGCTCGGTCGCGTCGAGAAGCACGCGGGCGACGGGGGGAACGTCGCGATCCGCGGGCTGGAGCTGTAAGAGAGGGCCGTTCGGATCGAGGTCGCCGCCGGTGCGGTGAGTCGGGCAAAAGTCCCGGCCGCGATGGCCCGCAGGGCTGCCGTTTCGCTCTCACCCGACCGCACCGTGACCGCACCTCACACCACCGCGGTCGGTTCAGACCACCTACGGTCGTCCGTCACTCACCGCGTCCAGCGGGAAGGGGAGACTCTCCGGCGGCCGGTCGGCTCCGCCGCCAGCGACGGCGAGGCGCGACGCGCCTCCGGCGGTCAGGCGACGCCCGACGACCCCGCGCGTGCGACTCGCGTCCAGTCGGGCGCTCACCGACGCGCGCTGCCGCACCGGTTATCTATCGCGAGCCGTCGCCGTTTCGCGCGGCTTCGACGCGGTCCGCCGTCGACTCCAGCGCCTCGGCGAGCGTTCTCGCCTGCGCGGGCGAGAGGTCGATCTCGTCGGCGTGGGCGGCGATGTCGTCGATTTCCGTCCCGTCCAGTTCGACCTCCAGCGTGACCTGTTCGGGGTCCTCTCGCGGCGCCGTGACGTTCACGACGCCGGGCGCCTCGGCCTCGAACTCGTGTCCGCGGGCGCGACCCTCGACGAGATCGAGCGTCGTGTAGGCGTTCACGCGGAGCAGGCGGTCGCTCATCGGCCCGCCTCCGGGGTCGTTCCTCGCATCGTCAGTCGTCCGCCGGCGGCGACGGAGCGTCGTCCATCGAGTCGTTCTCGGCGTACGGGTACCACGTGCGCTTCGTGTTGTGCATCATCGGGTCCTCGTAGTCGGTCTCTTCCGGGTCCACGAGGGCGTCGAGTTCGTCCTCGTCGTGGCGAGCGACGAACGCTCGGAACGACTCGCCCTCGTCGCGTTCGGCGGCGAACGAGTCGATCAGGTTGGCGATCGCTCCGGGGGCCTCATCGACGGGCACGCGCTGGGTGACCCAGCGGGCGAACCCCGGGTCCTCTCCGAGCCCGCCGCCGAGACCGACGTCGAGCGCCTCGACCGGCTCCCCGTCCTTGCGGGTCTTCATCCCGCGCAGGCTCACGTCGGCGATCTGTGGCTGCGCGCACGAGGCGGTACACCCGGAGAGGTGAACGTGGAACTCGTCGACGCCGTCGGGGAGGTCGACGTTCTCCTTCAGCCAGCGCGCGAACCGGACCTGTCGGTTCTTCGTCTCGACGATCGAAAGCGAGCAGAACTCCGTGCCGGTACACGCGACCGAGCCGCGCATGAACGGCGACGGGTAAGGCGAGTAGTCGTCGAGCAGCGGTTCGTCGAGGAACGCGTCGAGGGCGTCGTCCGGCACGTCGGTGACGATGACGTTCTGCCGCTGCGAGAGCCGGACCTCGCCGGAGCCGTACTCCGCCGCGAGGTCGGCCAAGTCGAGCACGTCGGCCGCGCCCATCCGCCCGACGAGCACGTTCAGGCCGACGAAGTTCGCCCCGTCCTTCTGGTCGTGGACGCCGATCAGGTCGTTCCGCTCGCCCTCGCCGGCGTTGTAGGTGTACTCCTCGCGCACGTCGCGGCCGGCGGTCTCAAGCTCGAAGTCGACGTACTCTGCTTGAAGCGTCTCGCGGACCTCCTCGGCCCCCCACTCGTCGACGAGGAACTTCACCCGGGCGTTGTATCTGTCCTCGCGGTCGCCGTGGTCGCGGAACAGCGCGGAGAGCCCCCCGGCGACGTCGGGGACTCGCTCCGGCGGCACCCAAACGTCGATGTCGCGGGCGAACCGCGGTTCGTTTCGCGCGAGCCCGCCCCCGACCCTGACGTTGAAGCCGACCGCGTCCCCGCTCGCGTCGCCGTCCCCGTCGACCGACTTGTACGCGGGCTCGAACGCGAGGTCGTTGATGTCGCCCTGTCCGGAGCCGTCGGCGGAACCGGTCACGGACACCTTCCACTTGCGCGGGAGGTTCGCGTGGTCGTCGTTACCCTTGAACCGTTCGTTGAGGTCGCGGATGACGGGCCACGCGTCGATCACTTCCTGCCCGTCCTTGCCCGCGACCGGGTTCCCGACGATGTTCCGCCACGAGTCCCCGCAGGCCTGCTGGGTCGAGAGGCCGTTCGCCTCCAGCTTCTCGAAGATCGCCGGCACGTCCGACAGTTCGATCCAGTGGAGCTGGATCGACTGGCGGGTGGTGAAGTCGGCGTACGCGTCGCCGAAGACCGGGTTCGTTCCGGGACCGCGGGCGTACTCGTCAGCTATCTCCCCGACGACGCGGAGCTGTCCCGGTTCGAGCACGCCGTTCGGAGTCCCGATCCGCAGCATGAAGTAGCCCTCCTGTCCGTTCCGCTGGTGGTACAGGCCCCACCACTTGAACCGCTCGAACCACGCGTCCCGCTCGTCGTCCGGGATCGAGTCGTACCCCTCCTCGGCGAACTCGAACAGCCGGTCGCGCACCTCGTTGCCGTACACCTCCGATTTCCAGTTTTCGACGTCCGTTGGCATCGATCCGACCTACAGCCGACACCCACATAGCTGACAGCGTGGCATCAACCTTCCCCGGTGCCCCACCGATGTGGCACGTGTTGCCGCTACTCTCGCCGCCGCGCCCGTCGAACGGCGGAACGGTCGAATTCGGCAAATTCGTCCCCGTGTACCCGTCCAATCGGCACCCACGCGGTGATCTCGGTCGCCCCGCACGCGACACACTGGCCGTACACCTTCGCATCCACCGTCGAGCCGTCCACGCCGACCGACTGGAAGTTCTCGACGGCTAGGTCCGCGAGCGCGCACTCGCACAGATCCGGCGCGTCGAGCCGCCAGAGTTCGCTGACACGCACTTCCCGGCTGTCGTTGACGGAGATCCATGCACCGTCGTCGAGGACGCGTAAACGAGTGGTCACGCCCGGAGTTCGGCCGCGACGACCCAATGGGTGACGCTGCTCGCAACCGACGACAGTACCGGTGACGACCAGATACGCGAAAACCGGCAGACTACACCGAGATACTGTGTAAAATAAGTCTCCGATCTACCGGACATGAAATCCGGTATCCGAGAGTAGTGGTCCGATTTACGCGCTTGCCGACGCTTATGACCCGCGCCCGCGTACGTCGGTGTAATGACGGACCCGGATCCCGACTCCACCGACGATCGACCCGTCGACCCGCCCGACGGGAGGCACCGACAGCACGCGTCCGCGGACGTGGCGCCCGAGCTCTTCGAGGACGCCTCAGAGCGACGATGACCGAGGGAGGCGACAGCCGAGCGACCGACGATGAGCGGTGCGACGCCGGGGACGGGACCGACGCGGAGGGAGAGACGGACGCCGAGCCCGCCGACGGCCACCTCGACGGCGTCGAGGACGGCGCAGGCTGTACGGAGATCTGGGAGCGGCTCTCGGAGCGGAGAGAGGAGTGAGCGACGGTCCGCGGCCCGGTCAGGACAGCTGCGCCGCGATGTCGGCCTCGGTGATGATCCCGACCGTCTCGCCGCCGTCGGTGACCATCACGGCCTTGTAGTGGTCGAGGAGGTTGCGGACCTCGTCGACGGTCGCCGACGGCGCGACCGTCGGGAACGACTCGCTCATCACCTCGCTGACCGGGTGATCGCCGACATTCTCGCCGGCGTGGACGACGTCGCCCTGGCTGATCGAGCCGACGGGCACGCCGTTCTGGAGGACGGGGAGCTGCGAGTACGCCTCCGCCTCCATCAGCTCCACGGCCCCGCTGACGGCGTCGTCGGGCGCGACGCTGATCACGGTCTGGTTCATCAGGTCGGTCGCGCGCACGACCTCGCCCTCCGCCTCTTGGAGGGCGTTGACGATCCGGCGCAGCGTCGAGAGCCGCGGGTCGACGTCGCCGCCCTCGATCCGCGCGATGAGTGGCTGGGAGACGTCCGCGGCGTCGGCGAGTTCGCTCTGGGTCAGCTCCAGCGCGGTCCGGCGCTCGCGGAGGTCCTGTGGCGTCGGCAGTTCCATGCCGGCTAATTACTTAGGGTTATTAGAAAAGCTTTCGGCACCGACCGGGCACCGGGATCGCTCCCGGCAGATCCGTCCGACGCCCCGCGTCCGTGCCTATCGCTCCGGCTCTTCGTCCTCGTCCGCGTCGGTCTCGAAGACGTCGATGACTTCGAGGGGAACGTCGCGGAGGGCGCCGCCGACCTCGCTTTTCGCGATCCGTTCCGCGTGCTCCTCGCTGTCGGCGTTGAACACGTCGATCTCTAGGAGCAGCCCTACGAGGGCCGTGTTCGCCGCGAGGAACGCGGCGTCGAACGGCTCGCCGCAGGCCGGACAGCCGGTGACGCCGGGCTCGACCTCGACGTACTGCTTGTCCGTCTCGTTGAGTCGCTTGCCGGCTTCGCTGACCGCGACGCCGATGGCGTCGTCGGTCTCCTCGACGTCACGGACCAACCAGGCGGCTTCCATCGCGACTTCGTAGTTGCTCATACGCGGTCGGAGGAGCCGCAGGGTTTCTTGTCTTGTGGTTTGGCCGCGGTCGAAAACGAGCCGTCGATCGCGCGGAACCGGCGGCGAGACGCGCCCTACAGGCGGTCGACGATCGCCGCGGTGACCTCGTCGGTCGTCGCCGAGCCGCCGAGGTCGCCGGTGCGCGGGCCGTCGGAGAGGACGCCCTCGACCGCGTCGCGGACCCGCTGCCCCGCCTCGACGTGGCCGAGATACTCGAGCAGCATGGCCGCCGAGAGGACCGCCGCGGTCGGGTTGGCGACCCCCTCGCCCGCGATGTCCGGGGCCGTGCCGTGGACCGGCTCGAACAGCGCGTTGTCGTGGCCGATGTTCGCCGACGGGAGCAGACCGAGGCCGCCGACGAGCCCGGCCGCGAGGTCGGAGAGCACGTCGCCCGCGAGGTTCGGGCAGACGATCACGCCGTACTGGCCCGGGTCGAGCGGGAGCTTCGTCGCGAACGCGTCCATCAGCTCCTCGTCGGCGTCGACGCCGCGCTCGTCTGCGACCGCCGCGACCTCGTCGCGGAACCGGCCGTCCGTCTCGCGCATCACGTTCGCCTTGTGGGCGACGGTGAACCCCTCCTCTGGGTCCCCGGCGGGGCCGCGCCCGTCCTCGACAAAGTCACAGGCGTACTCGGCCAGCTCGCGCGAGGCCGACGACGTGACGACGCGCGTCAGCGTCGAGAGGTCCTCCGAGAGGCGGTCCTCGTGGCCCGCGTAGACGCCCTCGGTGTTCTCGCGGAGGAACACCACGTCCGTCTCCGGCCGGAGCGCGTCGACGCCCGGGAGCGCCTTCGCGGGCCGGACGTTGACGAACGAGTCCACCGCCTCACGCAGCGGGAGGATCACGTCGGCGGCCGTCTCGCCCGCCGCGCCGAACAGCGTCGCGTCCGCGTCGGCCACCAGGTCGTACGTCTCGTCGGGGAGCGCCTCGCCGGTCGCGTCCCGGGTCGCGTCGCCCGCGTCCCCGCGGACGAACTCGAAGTCGGGGTCGAGCGCGTCCAACACCTCGACGGCGGCCGGCACGACCTCGCGGCCGATGCCGTCGCCCTCGATGACGACGATCTCGTCGGTCATCCGGCTCAGTCGTCCCCCTCGACGTACGGCAGGTCGGCAACCGTCTCGTCGACCTTGCTCCGGTTCGAGTACATCAGCGCGGTCGTGTCCCAGATCCCTTCGACCAAGGCCTCGCGCATCGCGTCGTCGACCTCGACGTCGATGACGGTGTCGCCATAAGTGACCGTCTCCCGTTCCACGTCGACCTCGATGTCGCCGTCGGGGTTCGCCTCGATCCACTCTTGGAGCTCGACCACGGTCTCGTGGTCGGCGGTGACCGCGGGGATGCCGAGCGACTTACAGTTGTCGCGGAAGATCTCGGCGTAGGACTCGCCGACGACGCCGTCGACGCCCCACCGCATCATCGCCTGCGGCGCGTGCTCCCGGGAGGAGCCGCAGCCGAAGTTGGAGTTAACGACCGCGATCGACGCGCCCTCGAAGCGGTTGAGCGGGTGGTCGTTGAACTCCCCGTCCTCGTCGCGCCGGGCGTCGTAGAAGAGGTAGTCCGCCATGTTGTCGAACGTGACCTCCTTCATGAACTGCGCCGGCAGGATCTGGTCAGTGTCGACATCGTCGCCGGGGATCGGGACGCCCGTGCCCGAGACCTCGGTGATGTGTTGGTCGTCGCCCGCGTTGGCGTCGGGGGCCATCAGTCGGCCACCTCCTCGACGCCGCCCGCGCCGCCGGTCGGCCCGTCGTCCAGGTAGTCGCGCGCGTCGACGACCTCGCCCTCGACGGCCGCGGCCGCGACCATCGCGGGGCTCATCAGCACCGTCCGCCCCTCCTTCGAGCCCTGCCGGCCGACGAAGTTGCGGTTCGACGATGACGCACACACCTCGCCGGCGCCGAGCTGGTCGTCGTTCATCGCGAGGCACATCGAGCAGCCGGCGCGCCGCCACTGGAAGCCGGCCTCGATGAACGTCTGGTCGATGCCGCGCTCCTCGCACTGGGCGCGGACCGTCTCCGAGCCGGGCACGGCGAGCGCGCGCACGTCCTCGTCGACGCTGTGGTCCTCTAGGATCCGCGCCGCTTCCTTGAAATCCGAAAGGCGGCCGTTCGTACAGGTGCCGAGGAACGCCACGTCGACGTCGTACCCGAGCATCGACTGCCCGGGCTCGACCTCCATGTGGTCGATCGCCTTCTCGGCGGCCTCCCGGTCGGTCCGCTCCTCGAAGTCGTCCGGGTGCGGCACCGCCTCGTCGATCCCGACCACCTGCCCGGGGTTGATCCCCCACGTGACCAGCGGGTCGAGTCCGTCGGCGTCGACCGTGACCACGTCGTCGTACTCGGCGTCGTCGTCGGAGGCGATCGATTCCCAGTACCGCTTCCGCTCCTCGAACGCCTCGCCCTCGGGGACGTACTCGCGGCCCCGCAGGTACTCGTAGGTGGTCTCGTCGGGGTTGATGTACCCCGCGCGGGCGCCGCCCTCGATGGACATGTTACAGACGGCAAGCCGTCCCTCCATGTCGAGCGCCTCGATTGCGGGGCCGCCGTACTCGTACACGTGGCCGACGCCGCCGTCGACGCCGAGGTCCTTGATCACTTTCATGATCACGTCCTTGGCGTAGACGCCCTCGCCGAGCTCGCCCTCGACTTCGATCCGGCGGACCTTCTGCTTGTCCGCGGCGATACAGCCGGTCGCGAGCACGTCGCGGATCTGGCTGGTCCCGATGCCGACGCCGATGGAGCCGAACGCGCCGTGGGTCGCCGTGTGGCTGTCGCCGCACGCGACCGTCATCCCCGGCTGCGAGAGGCCGAGTTCGGGGGCGACGACGTGCGTGATCCCCTGCTTCCCGGAGTCGAATCCGAAGAAGGTGATCCCGCTCTCGCTCGTGTTGCGTTCGAGCGCCGAGAGCATCTCCTCGGCTTGGTCGTCGGCCAGCGGGCGCTCGCGCTTGTCCGCCTCCGTCGGCGCGATGTGGTCGGTGGTCGCGAACGTCCGCTCCGGGTACGCCACGTCGAGGTCGCGCTCGCGCAGCATCCCGAACGCCTGCGGGCTCGTCACCTCGTGGACGAGGTGGAGCCCGACGAACAGCTGGTCCTGCCCGTTCGGCAGCTCCGTCACCTTGTGGCGCTCCCACACCTTGTCGTACAGCGTTCCCTCGCTCATCGGGCGTCACCCCGGACCGCCGCGCAGTCGGAAGACCGACCGCTCACCGCTACGCCCATCAGGCGGTCACCTCGGCGCTCTCCTCCTCGTCGCCCTCGGCCGACTCCTCCCACGCGAACAGGCCGCGCAGCTCCTCGCCGACGGCCTCGATCTCGTGGGTCTTCTCCGCCTCGCGGAGCTGGGTGTAGGAGGGGCGGCCCGCCTGGTTCTCCGCGATCCACTCGCGGGCGAACTGGCCGTTCTGGACCTTCTCCAAGACCTCTTCCATGTTCTCGCGGGCGTGCTCGTCGACGACCACGTCGCCCTGCGTGAGGCCGCCGTACTCGGCGGTGTCGGAGACGGAGTCCCACATCCCGCCGAGCCCGTCCTCGTACATCAGGTCGACGATGAGTTTGAGTTCGTTGAGGCACTCGAAGTACGCCATCTCGGGGGAGTACCCTGCGTCGACGAGCGTCTCGTACCCCTGTTTCACCAGCGAGGTGACGCCGCCGCAGAGCACCGCCTGCTCGCCGAACAGGTCGGTCTCCGTCTCCTCGCGGAACGACGTCTCGACGACGCCGGCGCGGGTACAGCCGATCGCGGCCGCGTACGCGAGCCCCTCGTCGTGGGCGTCGCCGGTGGCGTCCTGGTACACCGCCAGCAGGCCGGGCGTCCCCTGGTCATTCTCGTAGTTGCGGCGCACGAGGTGGCCCGGCGACTTCGGCGCGACCATCGTCACGTCGACGTCCTCGGGCGGTTGGATCTGGTTGTAGTGGATGTTGAACCCGTGCGCGAACTGGAGCGTGTCGCCCGCGTCCAGGTTCGGTTCGATCGCGTTCTCGTACACGTCCGGCTGAACCGTGTCGGGGACGAGGACGCTCACCACGTCGGCCGCGGCGACGGCGTCCGCGGGGGCCTCCACGCGGAGCCCGTCGCCTTCGGCGGCGGCCCGGGAGGAGCTGCTCTCGCGGAGGCCGACGATCACGTCGACCCCGCTGTCGGCGAGGTTCTGCGCGTGCGCGTGGCCCTGCGAGCCGTAGCCGAGGACGGCCACCGTCTTGTGCGCGATCGCCTCCTCGTCGGCGTCTTCGTCGTAGTATACTGTCGAGTCGAACGTCTGCGTGTCGTCTTCGGTCATGTGTATCGTTGTGAGTTCCTGTGTGGTCGCGTGTCAGTCGTCGTGCGTGGTCGGTTCGGCGGCCGTGCCGGGCTTCTCGCCGGGCGCCGTGGGGGTGTTACCGCGAGCGAGGGCTGTCGGCCCCGTCCGCGCGATCTCGACGATACCGAACCGGTCGAACGCGCCGATCGCGTTGTCGATGCTCGCCTTGTCGCCGGTGAGTTCGACGGTGATCGTCTCGGGGCCGGCGTCGACCGTCCGGCCGTCGTACATCTCGGCGACCGCGTGGACCGCCGCGGGGTCGTCGGCCTCGACCTTCAGCAGGACGAGCTCCGAGGTGACCGCGTCGCCGGCGACCTCGCCGACCGAGATGACCGGCTTCAGCTTCGACATCTGCTTTTCGATCTGGTCGATCCCGGGGTCCGTCTCCTCGACGACCATGGTGATCCGCGAGTGACCGTCGACGGTCGTCGGCCCCACGGTGAGGCTCTCGATGTTGAACTGGCGGCGGGAGACGAGGCCGGAGACGCGCGCCAGCACGCCGGGCTCGTCCTCGACGAGTGCCGAGATGACGGCGCGGTGCGACTCGTGTTCGGCCTCGACGACGGGGTCGATCCGGATCCCCTCGAGGTTCCGGCGCCCCTCCGGGTGGTCGCGCTCGTTCGGACCGGGCTGTTCGCCCGGGAGCGGCCGGGAGTCGGCGCCGGGCGCGACGGGCGACCCGCCGTCGGCCGCCGCGGACGCCTCATCGCGCCCGGTGTGCGGCCCCCCGTCGGACGCCGCGGTGTCGTCGCTCATAGCTGGTCCTCCGCGGCCGCGAACTTCCCGTTCGCACCGCCGCTCGGCACCATCGGCAGGACGTTCTCCGCGGGGTCGACGTGGAAGTCGACCACGGCCGGCCCGTCATAGTCGAGGGCTTCCTCGACCGCGGGCGCGACCTCGTCGTAGTCGTCGACGCGGAGACCGAGCGCGCCGAACGCCTCCGCGAGCTTGTCGAACTCGGGCATCCACGTGTAGTCGGAGGCCATGTGTCGGCCCTCGTAGAACGCGTCCTGCCACTGGCGAACCATCCCGATGTACTCGTTGTTGAGCACGGCGATCGTGATGTCGAGCTCCTCGCGGACCGCGACCGACAGCTCCTGCATCGTCATCAGGAAGGAGCCGTCGCCGTCGAAACACACCACGTCGCGGTCCTCCTCGCCCATCGTGTCGGCCGCGACCCGCGCGCCGACCGCGGCGGGCACGCCGTACCCCATGGTCCCCAGCCCGTGGGAGGAGACCCACGTCCGCGGCTCCGTGTACGTCCAGAACTGCGAGGCCCACATCTGATGCTGGCCGACGCCGGTCGTGACGATCGTGTCATCGTCGGTCGCCTCGTCGAACGCCTCGACGACGAACTGGGGCTTCAGCGGCTCGTCCTCGGGCGTCGCGTACGTGAGCGGGTACGTCTCCCGCCACTCGTCGCACCGGTCGCGCCACGCCTCGGCGTCGGGCGCGTCGCGGACCGCGGCGGTCAGTTGGTCGAGGACGCGCCCGGCGTCGCCGATCAGCGGGTAGTCGGCGTGGACGTTCTTCGAGATCTCCGCGGGGTCGATGTCGACGTGGATCACCTCGGCCTCGGGCGCGAACGTGTCGATCCCGCCCGTGAGCCGGTCGTCGAACCGAGTGCCGACCGCGATCAGGCAGTCGGTGTGGGTGATCGCCAGGTTCGCGTAGCCGGTTCCGTGCATCCCCGCCCACGAGAGGCAGAGGTCGTCGTCCTCGGGGAACGAGCCGATCCCCGGCATCGTCGTCGTCACCGGGATCCCGTAGCTCCGGGCGAACGTCCGCGCCTCGTCGCTCGCGTCCGCCTTGATGACGCCGCCGCCGAACAGACAGACGGGGCGCTCGGCGGCCTCGATGGCGCGCGCTGCCTCCTCGACCGACTCCGCGTCGGCGTTCGGGTCGGGGTCGGTCCCCGCGGGCGGCGTCGCCGGACCGGGCGTCCGGTCGGTCTCGTCCTGCGTGACGTCCTTCGGGAGGTCGACGAGCGTCGGCCCGGGGCGCCCCGCGCGCGACAGCTCGAACGCCTCGCCGACAGTGTCGCCGACGGTGTCGGCCCCGCTCGCGAAGTAGTTGTGCTTCGTGATCGGGCGCGTGACGCCGACCGTGTCGGTCTCCTGGAACGCGTCGTTGCCGACGAACTCCGTGGGCACCTGCCCGGTCAGCGCCAACATCGCGTCGGAGTCCATGTCGGCGTCGGCGATGCCGGTGACGAGGTTCGTCGCGCCGGGGCCGGACGTGGCCATACAGAGCCCGGGTTCGCCCGCGACGACGCCGTACGCGTCGGCGGCGTGCGCGGCGCCCTGCTCGTGGGCCATCGTCACGTGCCGGACGGAGGAGTCGTACAGGGCGTCGTAGACAGGCATGATCGCGCCGCCCTGAACGCCGAAGGCGGTCTTCGCGCCCGCGGCCTCGAGGGCGGCGACGACCGACTCGGCGCCCGTCGAGACGGGCCCCGCCGTCTGGTGTTCGTCCGGTTCGGTCGGCTCCTCGGTCGCGGCCGCCGTCGAGCCGTCGTCCGACTCGTCCGCGTCGGATCGCGGCTGTGCTGCTGTGTCGCTCATTGTCGTGGTTGGTGTGGCATCTGGTGGGTCGTCGTGTGGGTCGCTGCGAACGCGCGACGGGCGGGCCCGCGCCGCGTCCCTCGGGGGCGCGGCTTCGCGCGTCGAGAACGGCTCGGCCGCCGACGTTCGGCGGCGCGTCGCGTCGGTGAGGAAGGGGTAATGTAGGGGCTTATACCCCTACAATGATCGGCGCGACGGCTCCGAACGCGGTAGCGCGTTCCGCGAGCGCGGTGTGCCGTCGCATCTCGCCCGAAGCAACGCGGCCGGGGTATAAATTCCTGTCGGGCGTCCGGAACGGAACGCCGTCGGGACTGCTCCCGCGACCGCCCTCGCGGTCGCTCGGGGGGCGCTCCGGTCGGGGAGTGGGTCATCAGACCCGGACCTCCTCCTCGCGCGTGACGTTCGCCTCCTCGGCGAACCGCTCGACGTCGCCCGCGGTCACCTGCCGCTTGCCGGCGCCGTACTCCTTGACCCGCTTCGTGATCGTCCGGACCTCGGAGTCGGTCGGGTCGAAGCCGGCCTCCACCAAGTGCTTGCGCACGCTGTGGGTGCCGGTGTGTTTGCCCAGCACGAACTCGCGCTCGGCGCCCACCATCTCCGGAGTCATCACGCCGGTCTCGAACGTGTCGGCGTTCTCGATGACGCCCGCGGCGTGGATGCCGGACTCGTGGGCGAACGCGTTCCGGCCGGTGATCGGCTTGTTCGCGGGCACCGGGATGTCCGAGGCCTCCTCGACGATCCGGGCCAGCTTGGTGATCTGGGTCGTGTCGATGCCGGTGTCGACGCCGTACACCGACTCGACGGCCATGACGACCTCCTCGTAGGCGGCGTTGCCGGCGCGCTCGCCGATACCGTTGACCGACACCTGCGCCTGCTCCGCGCCGTTCTCGAAGCCCGCGACGGCGTTGGCCGCGGCCATCCCGAAGTCGTCGTGGGTGTGGACATCGACGCGGGCGTCGGTGGCCTCGACGACGGCGTTCACCGTCTCGCCGAAGCTGGTCGGCATCCCGACGCCGCAGGTGTCGGGGATGTTGATCCAGTCGGTGCCGGCGTCGGAGACGGCCTCGACGATGTCGATCAGGTAGTCCGGGTCCGTTCGAGTGGCGTCCATCGGCGAGAACATACACTCGACGCCGGCGTCTTTCACCTTCTCGACCGCGTCGACCGCGCGCCCCTTCGCCTCCTCGCGGGTCGCGTGCATCGAGTCCTCCAGCTGGACATCACTGGTGGAGACGAACACGTGGACCATCTCGACGCCGGAGTCGATGGCGGCGTCGATGTCGCCGTCGACGACCCGGGCCAGTCCGCAGACGGTGGTGTCCGTCGCGGCGGCGATGTCGCTGACGGCCTCGAACTCCGCGTCCGAGTTGACCGGGAACCCCGCCTCGATAACGTGGGTGTCCATGTCGTCCAGCGTCGCCGCTATGCGGCGTTTCTCGTCGTAGCTGAACGATGTCCGTGGTGACTGTTCTCCGTCTCGCAGGGTCGTGTCGAAGATCCTGACAGGACCGATATCGACGTTAGAAGCTATCGTGCCCTGGAAGAACTCGATCCGCCGGGGTGTCCGACGAAGCCTCCGTGATGTCTGTCATCGATTCACGACAAGACGGTCGAGTACTTAATCGTTTGGACAATCGCAAAATCGGTGCGGACCGGCAGTTCGGAGCCGAAGAGGCGAAGAGCAGTAGATCGCATGACTGCGGCGGTGTCAATACACCTTAAGGAGGTAATACACACACCGGGGATCCGGCACGTATTCCGATTCGGAAGTTAGTTAATAAGTGATCTCGACGTTCGTTTCGTTCGTACTGCGGGCGGCCGGCGGTTCACGCGCGAGACGAGTCAGCGAGTCTCACGGCGCCATCTCCACCGTGATCGGCGGTCGGTCCGCACCGATATCCGGGTCGACCGGCGGACGCGCCGCTACCGACCGAGCGCGTCGGTCACCTCGCGCCGGAGCGCGACGAGGTCGGGGTCCGCCCGCTCGCGGGGCCGGTCGATTTCGACATCGACGACCGACGCCACCCTCCCGGGCTGCCCGCCGAGCACGACGACGCGGTCCGCGAGGTAGACGGCCTCCTCCACGTCGTGCGTGACGAGGACGACGGTCGTCCCGCGCGCGTCCCAGACGTCGAGCAGGTGGTCCTGCTGGTCCGCCTTCGTCAGCCGGTCGAGCGCGGAGAACGGCTCGTCGAGCAGCAGCACGGCGGGGTCGTAGGCGAGCCCCCTCGCGAGCGACACGCGCTGAGCCATCCCGCCGGAGAGCTCGTCCGGGCGGCTCACGGCGAACCCGTCGAGCCCGACCGTCTCGATCAGGTCGTCGACGCGCTCGCGAGCCGCCGGGGTGTCCGGGTCGACGTCGGCCGGGAGTCCGACGGCGACGTTCTCCCGGACGTCCGCCCAGTCGAGCAGCCGCGGTTCCTGGAACACCATCCCGACGGCGTCGCTGCCCCCCTCCCTGACGTCCGCGCCGTCGACGGCGACGCGCCCGGCGAACTCGGCTTCGAGTCCGGAGAGCACGCGGAGCAGCGTCGACTTCCCGCACCCGGAGGGGCCGACGACCGCGACGAACTCGCCGTCCGCGACCGCGAGGTCGACGCCGTCGAGCGCGACCGTGTCCCCGTACCGCTTCCGGAGGTCGTCCACCGCGAGGACGGGGTCAGCGTCCGACGACACGGTCTCTCACCTCTCTGACCGCGACATCCGAGCAGTTGCCGAGGAACGCGAACAGCAGGATCGACCCCACGATGATGTCGGGCCGCGCGAGGGTCCGCCCGTCGCTCAGCAGGAATCCGATGCCCTGACTCGCCGCGATCAGCTCGGCGGCGACGACGAACATCCACGCCAGTCCGACGCCGCCGCGGATCCCAACGAGCAGGTCCGGGAGCGCGGCCGGGAACACGACCCGGCGCAGCGACTCGACGCGCCCGAGGTCGTACACCTCGGCGACCTCCAACAGCTCCTCGTCGACCGCGGCGATGCCGGTCGAGAGGTTGAGGTACACCGGGAAGAACGCGCCGACAGCGATGAGCAGCACCTTCGCGCTTTCGCCGATGCCGAACCAGAGGAGGAACAGCGGCACCCACGCCAGCGACGGGATGTTCTTCAGGCTCTGGAGGAGCGGGTCGAGGAGGTCGCTCGCGGTCCGCGAGAGCCCGGTGGCGGTCCCGAAGACGGTTCCGACGACGATGCCGAGGCCGGCACCGAGAACGACGCGCTGGACCGTGATCGCGACGTGGCCCCACAGCTCGCCGGTAGCGGCCATCCCGTAGAGCGTCTCCGCCACGCGCAGCGGGGTCGGCAGCTGGTACGCCGCGATGATCCCGGTCGCGACGACGAGGTGCCAGACGACGACGAGCGCGGCGGGGACGAGCAGCCCGAGCAGGGGCCGGAACCGGCTGGCGGCGGGGAGGGGAACCGGGCCGAGGCTGCGAGACTCGGCGCCGCCGGCCGACTCGCCGGCCGTCGACCCACGGCCGGAGTCGGAGTCGCGGGACACCCCGGACTCCCGGCGGGTGTCGGCGGCCATCTCAGACGACCTCGCTCGCGAACTCGGAGTCGATCAGGTCGTCGACGTTGCCGGCGGGGTCGGCGTCGTCGGTCACGAGCCCCTCGCGTTCGAGAATCGGCGAGAGGTCCGCGAGCAGTTCGCGGTGGGGCTCGCCCGGGATCGGCTCCGAGAGGTCGTTCCGCTGGGTGAACACGCGCTCCGCGACCGGCTCGGACATCTCGGAGGCGTCGGCGAGGATCCCGGCGGTCGCCGTCGGGTTCCCGATCGCCCACTCGCGGCCCCGCTCGTAGGCCTCGATCACGCGACGCGCGTCCTCGGGCCGGTCGGCGAGGAACCCGTCGAGGAAGTTCAGGAACCCGTACGTGTTGTACCGCGGCTCGCGGAAGAACAGCTCCGCGCCGTCGTGTTCGAGCTCCAACTCGGCCATGTGCGGGTCGAGTCCGGCCCACGCGTCGACCTCTCCCCGGACGAGAGCGGACTGTCCCTCGGGGTGCTGGAGGTTGACGACCTCGACGTCCTCCTCGCTCAGCCCGGCGTCGTCGAGCGCCTGAAGCAGGAAGAAGTACGGGTCCGTCCCGCGGGTGGCGGCGACGCGGCTCCCTTCGAGGTCTTCGACCGATTCGATCCCGGTCTCCTCGAACGTGACGAGCGCCGTCCACTCCGGCTCCGAATAGACGTACGGCGTCGTTATCGGCACGCCGTTCGTGCGGGCCATCAGCGCCGCGATTCCGGCGGTCGAGGAGACGTCGGCCTCGCCGCTCTGGGCGTACTCGTTCGCTTGGTTGCTCCCGAGGCTCAACACCCACTCGACGTTGGTTCCGGTGTCGGCGAACGCCGCTTCGAGCCACCCCTTCTCGCGCAACACGAGACTGACCGGGTTGTAGTACGCGTAATCGACCGTCACTGTGCCCGAGTCGCCGCCTCCGCCCGCGCAGCCGGCGAGCAGCGAACCGCCGATCGCCGCGCCGGTGCCGCGGAGGAACTGTCTTCGCTCCATCGTACTTCCGCATACCGGTGCCACTCATAAGCCAATATGGCTATGGAGAATATTCAATCGCGTCTATGATGTTCCTGAGTTATTCGTTACTGGGTCGTGCGTCGTGGTGGCACGGGCGTCGACGGTCGCGACACGGGTGCTGACGGGCGGACGGGCGCTTTCGACAGATGGGCGATCGGGAACGGAGCCGCTCGTCTCGCGTTCCGGGCCCCGGATCATGCTGCCGGTTGATCGCGCTGTCCGCTCGGGGGAGATCAGAGAACGACGGCGGCGGCGTGCCGAGAGAGCCGGCGTTCCGGCTACATCCCCATATCGGCGGCGGCGTCCGGCACCGGGAGGTCTGGGACGGCGGCGCCGAGCAGCTCGGCCGCGTGGTCGAGCGCCATGTCGAACCCGTAGTAGCGCTCCAGTTCGTCGCCGTCCGGGCCGGTCCGGATCTTCAACATCGCGTATCCGTCGGCGTTCTGCGCGACGGTCGCCTCCCGACCGTCCCGCGAGAAGGTGAGCCGTCGCTCGCCGTCGGTCTCCTCGTACCGCGCCTCGATGCCGTTCGCCGACGCGGCCTCCGTGTCGGTCATACAGGCGTTACGGGCCGGTCCCTGTCGAACCTGTCGGTCGCCGAGACCGGGCGATCGGTCGCGAGCCGTCCGGTGCCGTGGCCCCGGTGCCGGGCGGCCCGCGGCCGCGGAGCTAGCGCGGGTCCCACCCGTTGAACTCGCTCCCCGACTCCAGTTCGGGGTCGAACGCGTCGATGACGCCGCCGAGCGTGTCGTACCCTCGGCGACCGCGGCGATGTCGACGATCGCTTCGTCGTCGGTCCCGACCCCGCGGGCGATGGTACCGCGTTGGTGCTACTCGTACCGGTTGCCGATCTCGCTCGATACCGCCAAGATGACCAGTTCACGCTCCCGTTCGGTGAGCCGGCTGTCGGTCCACAGCGACTCGGGGAACGACCAGAGGCCGGCGAGCACCGCGGGGTTGTTGCCGAGCGACCGGCACACGTGAAGCGGTTCCCCTGAAGCGACGACCCCGAGAGCTCCCCGTACTCGTCCGGCACGTCAGACGCCTCTGCGTAGGGAACGCGGGCCATGGCGAAGGGCTCGCACCCGCGAGGCATAGGTGTACGCCACTCGGTACCGTTCGCCGCGACCGGTTCGGGCCGGTCCGCAGGGATCCGCGATAGCAAGCTTAAGGGACGCCACGCGCCAATCGGCGGCAATGAGTACCGAGGTGACCCGTCGGCGCGCGTGGGTTATCGCCGCTCGGCCGCAGACGCTCCCTGCCGCGGCCGCGCCGGTGATCGTCGGCGTCGGGCTCGCGCTCGCCGACGGGGTGTTCGCCCCGCTGCCCGCGCTCGCGGCGCTCGTCGGCGCGGCGCTGATCCAGGTCGGCACGAACTTCGCGAACGACTACTACGACGCGATCCAAGGGGCGGACACCGACGACCGCGAGGGGTTCACGCGCGTCGTCGCCAGCGGCCTCATCGAGCCCGCCGAGGTGAAGCGGGCGATGTGGCTCACCTTCGCGGCAGCGATCCTCGTGGGGACCTACCTCGTCGCCGTCGGCGGCGTCCCCATCCTCGTGATCGGGCTCGCCTCCGTGGCGGCCGGGATCGCCTACACCGGCGGGCCGTACCCCCTCGGCTACCACGGGCTCGGCGACCTCTTCGTGTTCGTCTTCTTCGGCGTGATCGCGGTGACGGGGACCTACTACGTTCAGGCCGCCGCGCTGCTCGCAGGGTGGTTCCCGGCGGGGCCCCCGGAGGGCACCGTCGCGCTCGCGGCGGTGGTCGCGAGCCTCCCGATCGCCGCGCTGTCGACGAACATCCTCGTCGTCAACAACCTCCGCGACCGCGAGGAGGACGCCTCGACGGGCAAGCGCACCCTCGCCGTCCGGTTCGGCTACCGGTTCGCTCGCGCCGAGTACCTCGCGCTGCTCGCCGTCGCGTACCTCGTCCCCGTCTGGTTCGCCGCGCGCGGCGACGGGGTCGCGACGCTGCTCCCGCTCGTCACTCTCCCGCTCGCGGCGACCGTCGCGCGGACGGTGCTCACCGAGACCTCGGGCGAGGCGCTCAACCCCGCGTTAGAGTCGACCGGCAAACTGCTCGCGGCGTACGCCGTCGCGTTCGCCGTCGGGTTGGCGGTGTGACCGACGACGACCCTCGCGGCGAGGCCTCGGTCACGGTCGTGCGCCACCGCCCGTTCGCGCTCGACCTGACCCGACCGCTCGGAACCGCACGCGGCGAGATCCGTCGCCGGGAAGGGTTCGTGATCACGGCTAGACGCGGCGGCGACGAGTCAGGCGCGGTCGGCCTCGGCGAGGCGACTCCGCTCCCGGGGTGGACGGAGTCGCGCGACGCCTGTGCGGCGGCGCTCGGCGACCTCGAAGCCGGGAACATGTCCGAACCGGTCCCGGGAGTGCCGGACGCGGAATCGACGCCAGCCGCGCGACACGGCGTCTCGCTCGCGCTCGCCGACGCCGCAGCTCGCGACGCGGGACGGCCGCTCGCGGAGCAACTCGCCGTCGAGGCCGGCGTGACCGCGACGCCCGCTGACGCCGTCCCGGTCAACGCGACCGTCGGGGACGGCGGGCCGGCGGAGACCGCCGCCGAGGCGACGCGTGCGGTCGAGGAGGGGTTCGACTGCCTGAAGCTGAAGGTCGGCGCCCGCGACGTCGACGCCGACGTCGAGCGCCTCCGCGCGGTCCGCGACGCGGTCGGCGACCGGGTCGCGCTCCGGGCCGACGCGAACGGAGCGTGGGACCGGGAGACGGCGCGTCACGCGCTCGGCGCGCTGGCGGCGTTCGACCTCGCGTACGTCGAGCAGCCGCTCCCGGCGGACGACCTCGGCGGGCTGGCGGAACTTCGCCGCGACGGTGGCGGCGAGCGGGTCCCGATCGCCGCCGACGAGTCGGTCGCGGTCCACGGGGTCGACGCCGTCCTCGAAGCGGACGCCGCCGACGCGGTCGTCCTCAAGCCGATGGCGCTCGGCGGCCCCGACCGCGCGCTGGCGGCCGCGCTACGGGCGCGGTCGGCCGGCGTCGACCCGGTGGTCACCACCACGATCGACGCGGTCGTCGCGCGGACGGCCGCCGTCCACGTGGCGGCCGCGGTCCCCGAGGTGTCGCCCTGCGGGCTCGCGACCGGGACGCTGCTCGACGAGGACCTCGCCCCCGATCCCTCTCCGGTCGCAGAGGGCGCGGTCGCCGTGCCGTTGGGACCCGGACTCGCGGGCGCCGCGTTCGACGATCTCCGGCGGTCGTGAGCGCGCCCCGTCGGCGTCCGCACCCTGACGCGAGGGGGACGGACTTTTCACCGCGACCGGCGAACGGAGTCGCATGAGCGAGTGGACCGACGCCATCGTCGGCGAGCGGATGACCGTCGACAACCAGTTCAACGAGCGCGTCGCCGCGTCGCGCTTCTCCAGCCAGGAGTGGGGCCTGATCATGACGGCCACCGATCTGGAGATCGAGAACGCCGACGACCCCGACGCCGCCCGCGTCGTCGCGGACACGTCGAACCTCCCCGCGATCATGCCGGAACTGGAGAACCTCCGGTCGCAGATGGCGGGGATGGGCGGCGCTCCCGGCGGCGACTCCGGCGGGTCCGGCGGGGGCGTGGTCGACTCGATTAAGGGCGCACTCGGGCTCGGCGGCGGGGGCGGATCCGGCGGTCCCTCGGACGAGGAGCTGGAGGCCGCCGAGCGGCTCGTTCAGGAGTACGCCGACGAGCTACAGGCGCACCTCGAAGAAGTCGGCAAGTGGGAACAGGTCCGCGTCGCGTACCAAGAGTAGCCGGCGGTCGCCGTCCGACCGGCGGGCGGACGCTCGCCCCGGCTCGTTACTCCACGTCGCTACCGCGGAACAGGGTGAGCTCCTCCGCCTCGTAGATGCTGATGAGCTCGCTGACGATCTCGTCGTACTCCTCGTCGTCGACCCGGAGCGCGTCCAGCCGCTCGACCGTCTCCTCGTCGAGGTGTATCTGGGGCATACGCGGCGGTTCGTCGTCCGGAGAATAAAAGATGTCGACGGAAACGAGGTCCCGAGAGTGCGGCCATTCACTCCTCTCTACCCGCTTCGCACGCGGCTTCGGTTGAGCTGACGTCTGACCGTCGGCTTCGGGCCATCGCTGCGATCTCATCCGCGGAGAGATCGTCGCTCCAGAGGACGAGTTCGTCCGAGAACTCGAGGACGGGTGACTTGTCGCTGTGGATATCGAGAATCCCCGAAGCGTCAGTGATCCCGGCCTTCACGCCCGTTCCGTTCAGGATCGATTTCCGGTCGCTGAAAACCCCGGTGAACCGGTACTCGCTCCCGATCAACACTTCGGTCGAGAGGAACGACCAACAGCCCACGCGATAGGTGTCGTTCGCCTGTGATCGGCAGGAATACAGCTGGGTCGTAAGTCCGCGGTCGACGGCGATCGCGGTCCCCGGGTCACCGACGTGTCGAGCGGTCACAGGTCCGTCGCGGAGACTCAGTCGAGTCGCCACTCTGAGCGGGGATCCGGCCGCGATCAAGCCGATCATGGTCCGGAGCCGCTCCGGGGACACGACGTCGCTGAGGTGAATCGCGCTCGACCCGCCGCGCTCGACGGCGTCGATGCCGGCGGCGGTGTCCCTCGTGCCTTCGAACACGGTCAGTTTCGGTGCCTCGGTCCTCCCGTCGAGAGGAAGGGAACCGTCGGGTCCCACGGCGCCGGCGGTTACCGAAGCCCCGCAGAGTACGATGTCGAGTTCGGGGTCGGACAGCGTCTCGACGACCGCGTCGCGAGACGGCGAACCGATCACGTCCAACGACCCGATACCATCGAGTTCCGCAGGTTCGACCATCGACCCCCGAAGGGATCGGGCGCGTTCCTCGTCCTCGAAGAGGAACACGACCGAGAGGGTGCCGCGCTCTGGGATCTGTCTCCGAAGTCGGTTCTCGTACGCGTCGGGGGATATCACGGATGCGCCCGCAGGAATCGGGTCCGCGTCCGGAGACGGAACCCGACTCGAACGAGAGGGAGCCGTCTTTCCCGGTCCCGATGAGGTGTTCGAAGGGCCAAAGGCGGACAGATCCGCTGACGCCTGAGGCGATGTCGCAATCCCCACTGGCGCGTCCGACGCGGAGGAACCGGCGTCGCCCCGGACGCGGACCGGCGCGAGGACGTGAGCGAGGTGCGGCAGCAGTTCCGCGGACGCGGGAACCGGCCGGAGGACGGCCTCGGTCGGCCACGCCGGCAGATGAGGTTCGACCGTCTCGGGATCGACCTCTAGGTACTCCATCAGCCGCTCGCTCATGGAGCGGTCGGCGAGGTTCGGAGGGTAAAACGGGAGATCGGGACCGACCGCGTCGTACTCGTACCGGTCCGACGGGACATACCCCTCCGTCCGCGCGAGCGTGTCGAGGAAGAACCACGTTCGGAACAGTTCCGTGACCCGTTCCCCGAGGGCTTCCCCCTCCGTCGGGAGCCGTTCCTCGTACCCCGTGTCCAGTCGGATCGCCGGGGCGTCGCCCGTCACCATTCGAGCCCCGAGGTAGTACGACAGCGTCGAGAGGCGGTACACGTCGGCGTACGTCGGTCGGACGACGACCTCGACGCCCGTGTCGGGTACCGACAGCGGGCTCGGGACGTCGAGGGAGTCGCCGGGCTCGATCCGAGGCGGATAGCCGCGCAACGTCGGCCACGACCGCTCCGGGGTGAATTCTTTGACTGACGACCCGAGCAGCGACACGGCCTCGGTCAGCGCTGCCGGGTCGTCGGGGACGGTGATCGTCGCCTCGGGGCGCGTGTGGAACGAGCGCGCACCGACCGAGACGGTCCGGGGGCGGTCGAACGAGATAGTAACCGGGTCGGGACCTCCGCCACTGGTCGCCGAGACCTCAACGTCCGTCACGCGGATGAGTACCTTCGTCACCCCGTTCACTTCGATACAGTACGAGCCGCGTTCGAGCTCTATCGAATCGTTGTGTCTGGCGACGTGGTCACCGTTAACGTCCCGGAAGACGATCGACGCGTAGTCGAGTAGCACCAGCGATTCCGCTTCGAAGCTGACCGCGCGGTCCACCGGAGAGGGGAACAGCGCAGGCAGCGCCGGGCGGAGATCCGGCTCGCGGTCGACGCCGAGCCGCAGCTCCTCGCCCTCGATCACGTCTCGGACGGTGAGCGTCGTCCCGTCGACCTCGAACGCGATACGCCCCTCGGATGACCCGTCGTTCACTAGATTAGTCTGATTCGCCAACACGTATGAGGTTGTTGGTAATTATCTCGTTTCGGAGTTCTGAAGCGTGCTACCGTGGTTCTTGCTCGCTTTAGACCAGCCCTGACAACAATCTTAACATCGGCCGACTCGGACGAGCACGCATGGACGGGCCCGGATCGGAACCGATCGACCGCGCGCTCGCTGCGGCGTTTCCGGACCGCGAGGTCGACCGGCTGACCGGCGTCGGCCCCTCTTGGAACGGCGCCAACGAGACGGTCGGCGTCGCCTTCGCGGACGGCTCCTGGGCATTCCTCAAAGTCGCGCTCGCCGACGAGAGCCACCGGCTCACCCGGGAGCGCGCCGTGCTCCGATACGTCGGAGCGCACGGCCTCCTCCCGGTCCCCGAGGTGCTGGCGGCCGATCCGGACGGGGACCCGGCGTACCTCGCGACGGCGCCGGCCCCCGGCCGCGGGCTGCTGGAGGCCTACGAGGCCGCGAGCGACGACGAGCGCGAGCGACTGCTCCGCCGCGTCGGGGGCGCGCTCGCCGCGCTCCACGCCGACCGGTTCGCGAGCCACGGGGAGATCGTCGGCGCGGGGACGGAGCGCGGGAGCGCGGCGGAAGGAGCGGCGACCGCGGGACCCGACGCGCAGACCGGACTCGCGATCGAGTTCGCGCCGTGGACGGACGTGCTGCTCGCGACGGTCGAGCGGACGCGCGAGATCGGCACCTCGGAGCGGCTCGCCGACCACTACGACGCCGTCGTCGACTGCGTGCGCGCGAACCGGGACCTGCTCGACGGCGCGCCGGCGGCGCTGCTCCACGGCGACATCACGAAGCCGAACCTCTTCGTGACGGCCGAAGGGGACGGGGCGGACGCTACCGACGGCCCGGGCGTCGCGGCGATCGACTGGGAGCTGTCGCACGTCGGCGACCCGGCTCGGGACCTGGTGCGCGCGGAGGACCAGCTGCTCAACGGGTTCGACTCGACCGGCTCGGAACGGTTCGCCGCGGCCCTCCGCGAGGGATACCGCGAGCGCGCCGGGGGGCTTCCCGAGGGGTTCGAACGGCGGCGCCCCGTCTACGAGGTCGTCAGAATGCTCGGACGCTCGGGATTCATCGATCAGTGGGTACCGTACCTCGACGAGCCCCTCGATGCCTTGGTCGATCGGGCGGACGCCGAGCTGCGGGCGCGGCTCGACGCGGTCTGATCGCGGTGTCAGCCGGCCGCCCCGTCAGCGGTTCCACGCCGCGTCGTCGGGGTCGATCTGACGTTCCCCCGGATCGAGCGCATCGATCTCATCGAGGTCCTCGTCGGGCAGGTCGACGTCGACTGCGCGCAGGTTCTCCCGCAGGTGGTCGCCTCGCCCCTTCGGGATCGGCACGATACCGCGATCGAGCGCCCACGCGAGCGCGACGACCGCCGGCGAGAGGTCGTTTCGCTCGGCGATTTCGAGGATCGCCGGATCGTCGAGGATCTCCCCGCGGCCGAGCGGGGAGTAGCCCACGAGCCGGTGGTCGAACTCGTCGGCGAGGGCGCGCAGTTCCGGCTGCCGGAACCGCGGGTGACACTCGACTTGGTGGGCCGCGATCGGCGCGTCGAGGATCTCGCGGGCCTCGCGCAGCAGATCGGGCGTGAAGTTCGAGACGCCGACGTGGTCGGTCATCCCCTCATCGCGGAGTTCGTCGAACGCGAGCAGCGTGGTCTCCGCGTCGTACGCTCGGATCGGCCAGTGGACGTACAGGAGGTCGACGCGGTCGAGGCCGAGCCGATCCAGGCTCGCCCGCGCCGTCTCGCGGACGTCGTCGGGCGCGAGGTTCTCGGGGTGGACCTTCGTCGCGACGACCACGTCGTCGCGATCGACGTCGCTCGCGGCGATCCCCTCGCCGACCGCCGCCTCGTTGTCGTACATCTGCGCGGTGTCGACGTGACGGTAGCCGGCGTCCAGCGCCGCGGCGACGGTGTCGGTACAGGTCTCGGGGTCGTCGAGCCCGGACGTTCCGAGCCCGATCGACAGGTCGAGCGGTGGCACGCGTTCGCGTTCCGGCCGCCGGGTGAAAAAGGCGCGCGAGCCGGCACGTCACGATCCCGCAGTTCCGTGCGCGTCCCGTGCGCTTGTCGCGCCCCGCACCCTTAATCCGTCGCGACCGTAGGACGGGTCGATGGCGACCGGACCCGCGCTCCCCTCGACCCCGGATCCGCTCCCGCTGGGCGCGCTCTCCGACCCGATCCTCGTCGACCCCGGACCGCGACTGCTCCGCGCGGTCGTCGAGGCGTACCGGGAGGCCGCCCCGGTGCTCGTCGAGCCGAGCGTCGCGGAGCTTGCCGGTGAGGCGCACGGGGACGGCGGGGAGGGAGACCGCGACCCGTCCGGTCTCCCGCCGCTGAACGTGTTCGCAGGCGAGCCCGCGGTCGACGCCATGACCGCCGGGTTCCGGCCTGCGAGCCGGCTCGCGGCGCTCCTCGACGCCGACGCGATCGACCTCCGGGTCCTCGACACGCCGCAGCCGAACCCCGTGCTGGTGGGAGCGGAGACGGGGTTCGCGCTGATCGGAAGCGAACGCGACGGGGCGGGCGGGGAGACGAGCGAGGAGACGACCGGAGCGGTGAGTCGGTGGCACCGGATCGGCGACGACGCCACGCTCCGCGAGCGGTACGCGCCGCGGTTCGCGGCGGCCGAGCCGTACCGGCTCCGGACGCCGAGCCGACGGCGGGTGTACGAGGGGTTCGCGACGCGGTGTGACGAATCGGTCGCCGCGGCGGTGCTCCGCGCGCTCGATGCCGAGGTCGGCGCCGATTCGCGCGGAGCCGCGGGTCCAGACTCCGAGGAGACCCGCGTCCGCGCCTACGCGGTGGGCGCCCGCGAAGGCGCCCTCGACCGCACCCTCCGGCGGGCCTGCGAGGACGCGGGTCTCGGGAGCCCCTCGACGTTCACGCGGATAAAACGGCTCCTGCGGGAGGCCGAGCTGATCGAGACCGTCTCCGAGCCGCAACCGGTCGGGCGCCCGCGCGAGCGGCTCGCGGCGCGCGGCGCGCTCGCGGCGGCGGAGACGGCGGAAGAGACGGTCGCGGCGGTTCGCGGCGTAACAGGGTGAGAAGCGTTCGGACGCCCGTCACCGGGCGTCATTCCGGACGGATCAGTCGTCTTTCGTCTTGATGTCCGCCGAGAGGCCCTGCGCCATCTCGATCTCCTTCGAGTTGTTCAGGGTCCATGCGGTGCGGTCGGTGACGGCCTCGATCGCCTCCCGGGCGGAGGGGTAGCCGTTGCCGGACTTCTTCACGCCGCCGAAGGGGAGCTGGACCTCGGCGCCGATGCACGGGAGGTTGCCGTACGCCAGCCCCAGCTCGGCGCGGTCGCGGTAGTAGTTGATCTGTCGGTAGTCCTCGGAGATGATCGCGCCAGCCAGCCCGTAGTCGGTGTCGTTCTGGATCTCGACGGCCTCCTCGATGTCGCCGTCGTACTCCATGAGCGCGACGTGGGGTCCGAACACCTCCTCGTGAGTACACGTCAGGTCGGCGTGGGCGTCGGCCTCGTAGACGAACGGACCGACCCAGTAGCCGTCCTCGTGGCCGTCTGGGATCTCCTCGTCGTCGAGCTCGGTCCGGTCGACGAGCACGTTCACGCCCTCCTCGCGGGCCGCCTCGTTGTTTCGGGTGACCTTCTCGCGGTGTTCCTCCTCGATGAGCGGCCCCATGAAGGTGTCCTCGTCGAGGGGGTCACCGACCGCGACCGACTCCGCGACCTCGACGAACCGCTCCTTGAACTCGTCGTACACGTCCGTGTGGACGATCAGGCGCTCGGAGGAGACGCAGCGCTGACCGGTCGTCTTGAACGAGGACATCACCGCGGAGTGGACCGCGACGTCGAGGTCCGCCTCCTCGGTGACCACGATCCCGTTCTTGCCGCCCATCTCGCAGGCGGCGCGCTTGCCGGCGACGCCGCCGAGCTTCTCTTGGATGTGGTGGCCGACCTCGGCCGAACCGGTGAAGATAACGGTGTCGACGTCGTCGTTCTCGACGATCGCGTTGCCCGCGTCGCCGAACCCCTGTACCATGTTGAACACGCCGTCGGGGATGCCGGCGTCGTCGAACATCTCTGCGATGATCTGCGCGCACCACGGCGTCTGCTCGGCCGGCTTGAACACGACGGTGTTCCCCTCGACCAGCGCAATGGCCATGTGCCAGTAGGGGATCGCGACCGGGAAGTTCCACGGCGTGATACAGCCGGTGACGCCGCGCGGTTTCCGTCGCATGTACGCGTCCTTCGAGGGGATCTCCGAGGGGACGATGTCTCCCTTCGGATGCCGGGCGTCGCCAGCGGCCCACTCGACCATGTGCGCGGCCTCGACCACGTCCGCTTTCCCCTCGCTGATCTCTTTCCCGCACTCCTTGGTGACGATCTCCCCGAGCTCGTCGGTCCGGTCGCGGAGCTCGTGGTACACGTCCCAGAGGTACTCCGCGCGCTGGATCCGCGAGAGCTCGCGCCACTCCTCGAACGCCGCGTCCGCTGCGTCGGCCGCGCGGTCGACGTCCTCGGGGGTCCCCTGACGGAACTCTCCGAGCGTCTCGCCGGTCGCGGGGTTCTCGCTCTCGAAGGTCTCGGACCCGTCGCCGTCGACCCACTCGCCGTCGATGTAGTGCTGGTAGGGCTGCGCCATGTTTGAGACATCCGGTCGGCACGTCCAAATAACCCACCCTACCATGGTCGGTAAGGTCTTTGTGATGTAGTGCCAAACATGCGGTACCAATGGCGACAACCGAACCAGAAGGGGCGAGCGAGTGGGCCGGAACCCGGCTCACGCTCGACCTCTGGCATCCGAACTGCTGGGCGATCGAGGCGACGAAAAAGACCGGCGGCGGCGTCCTCGCACACGCGATCTACAACTCACCGATGGCCGAAAGCGACGCGCCGAACACGGTGAACGGCCTGTTCACGGCGTTCGGAGACACGAACGAGGAGGTCGAAGCATTGCTCGACGCGATCCGCGAGTCCGACCGCGCGGGGAACCTCTTGGAGCTACAGGAGCGGTTCGGGCGCGCTCGGGACGCCCCGGGCAACGTCGTCCGCGAGTTCTTCTTGGAGTACGACCCGGGCGACATGGTGTGTCCGACGCTTTTGGAACACGGCTTCGTCCACAGCGCGCCGGTCCGGATCGAGGGCGGACGGGAGGAGTGGCAGGTGTGTTTCGTCGGCGAGCGCACCGAGATCCGGGAGTCGCTCGACGCGGTTCAGGAGGCGGCCGGCGCGGAGGTGACGGTGGAGTCGATGTCGTCGTCGGGCCACGCCGGGCGGACCCCCCGCGAGCAGCGGCTCGACACGCTGACCACGACACAGCGGAAGGTGTACGAACACGCCCGCGAAGCGGGCTACTACGAGTGGCCCCGAGAGGCGTCGACGCGCGAGCTCGCCGACGACATGGAGGTCTCGAAGACGACGCTGCTCGAACACCTGCGGAAGGCGGAGTCGAAGCTACTGGACCCGTGAACGGCAGTGTCGACTGCGGAGCGAGTGTTACAGCGCGTCGAGCGCGGTACGGTATTTAAATATCCGCGAGCGACAGCGCCGATTGGTTATGAATGAAGGCGGTGGCGCGTGCCTGCGAGCGGCCGCTATCGGCGGCCGCGAGTCAGCACGCGCGAGGGAGTCAGTCGCCGGAGCGAAGCGACGGCGACTGACGAGGTTGGGGAGGCGTGAGGCGCCGTGCGGTCGCGGTCGGGTAGGGACTCGAAGGGGCAGTCGCGAGGACGGCGCAGGTGACGTAAGGACCGCAAGGAGCGAGCGAAGCGAGCGACTGAGGACCGCAGCGAGCGTGCGCCGTCCTCGCGACTGGGGCCTTGGAACTGTTTGCCGCCGATCTGCTAGCGACCATTTATTACCGAGCGGCCGGGAATTTGGAGGCGTCCGTCGTCGGTCGTTCAATCGCTGATAAACGGCGGACGGAAAACTTACACGCCGATTGATAAATCGTAGCGCCCGATCGCCGGTCTTTGCCCCGGTTCGTTCAGTTCCCGACGATCGCGCGCAGCGCGAACAGGGCGTTCGACTTGCGCTCCCGGATCCGCCGGTAGAAGTAGGAGAACCACTTGGAGCCGTACGGGATGTACTGGTAGACTTTCACGTCGTCTTCGGCCGCGAGTTCGAACTGCGCCGACTCCCGGACGCCGGTCAGCATCTGGACCTCGTAGGGGGTCCCGTGGTCGGCGTACAGCTGCTTCGCGTAGTCGATCATCGCGGGGTCGTGGCTCCCGACGGCGACGCCGTCGTCGAACGCCTCGAACATATACGCGAGGCAGTCGCGGTACGACTCGTCGACGCGCGCCTTCTTCTTGTAGGAGATCTCGGCCGGCTCGTCGTACGCACCCTTGACGAGTCGGACCTTCCCCGGGAGGTCGGCGAGCCGTTCGAGGTCCTCGCGGGTCCGCTTCAAGTTCGCCTGTACGCAGACGCCGACGTTGCCGTCCGTCTCGACGGCGTGCCGTTCGAACGCGTCGAGCGTCACGTCGGTGGTCTCGTGGTCCTCCATGTCGATCCAGACGAAGGTGCCCGTCCCGTCCGGCCCGGTCGCGGACGGCGGGTTAGCCGCCTCGACGATGCGCGCCAGGTTCTCTTCGAAGACGTCGTCGGCGATGTCGAGGCCGATCTGGCTCGATTTGACCGAGACGCAGGCGTCGACGCCGCGCTCCGCGATCGCCTCGACGAGGTCGACGTACGCGTCGGCGTCGGCGTCGGCGGGGGGCCGTTCCTCGTAGTGTTCGCCGAGCAGGTTCAGGATGCCGGCCACGCCGCGGTTGTTGAGCCCCTCGACGTGAGCGAGCGCCGCCTCCGGCGTCTCCCCGGCGACAAAGTTGCTCGCGATGGGCGGGATCATGCGATCACTGCGGATCCGGAGCGGTATATAATGGCACCCGACCAATTGTTCCGAAGACATATTCCTGTATAAAATTCTTTCAGTCCCACTACCAGCCGATTCATCGATCTGCCGCGCGCTCACCGACCATGGACGGGTCGGGGTTAAGGTAGCCGAATGTGCTCGGGACTATCGGAAACATATGTCACGGAATACCACGGGCATGACGGATCGGCGGACGCTGCTGAAACTGACCGGCGGTGCGGGACTCGTCGGACTGTCGGGCTGTCTCAGCACGACTGACGACGGCAGCGACGGCAGTGACGGCAGCGACGGCGGCGACGGCGGCGACTCGACCGTGGCTTACGAGATCGGGATGGTCGACTCCCAGACCGGGTCGCTGTCGGCGTTCGGCGAGCGGAACCAGCGCGGCGTCGACCTCGCCCTCTCGATGGTCAACGAGGTCGGCATTAACGGGCGAGACCTCGACATCGTCGTCGAGGACTCCGAGAGCGAGAACCAGGGCGGGATCGCTGCCGCCCAGAAGCTCGTCAATCAGGACGGCGTGCCGTTCCTGATCGGCGCGGTCGGCTCCGGCGTCTCGCTGGCCATCTACGAGAGCGTCATCGAAGGAACGGACGTCGTTCAGCTGAGCCAGAACTCCACCGGGCTCAACCTCACCGAGTTCCCGGGACTGCTCCGGATGTCGCCGTCGGGGCGGAGCCAGTCGCTCGCGCTCTCGAACCTCATCAGCGACGACGGCTACGACGAGGTTGCGATCACCTACGTCAACAACGACTACGGCCAGAGCCTCACGGACGCGTTCGTCGACGCGTACGAGGGCGAGGTCGTCTACAACACGCCGCACGATCAGGACCAGCAGTCGTACTCCAGCGTCATCTCGGAGATGAACAGCTCCGGCGCCGACGCGTGGCTGTTCATCACCTACCAGGCCGAGTTCGCGACGATGGTCAACGAGGTGTTCTCCTCGGGGTACGAGGCGCAGTTCTACGGCGCCGACTCCGTCTCCGGCGACAACGTGCTCGAGAACACCCCGGAGGGGAGCATCGAGGGGATGAAGATCGTCGTTCCGTCCGCGCCCGTCGAGGAGGAGAACTACCAGTCGTTCGCGGACACCTTCGAGTCGGAGTACGGCCGGCAGCCGACCTCGTGGGCGGCGTACGCGTACGACTGCGTGATCAACGCCGCCTTGGCGATCCAGGCCGCGGACGAGTTCACGGGGGCGGCGCTCCAGGACACCGTCCGGCGCGTCTCCGGGCCGGAGGGCGAGACGGTGACCTCGTTCGAGGCCGCGAGCGGGATCCTCGCGGACGGCGGCGGACCGGACGACGTCGACTACCAGGGGGTCAGCGGCCCCATCGACTTCGACGAGAACGGGGACCCGATCGGCTTTCTTCAGGTCCTGGAGGTCCAGGACCACGCGTACGAAGGCATCGACTTCATCGAAGGCTAATCCCGACCGATGACCGTCCTCGGATACCTGGCTAACGGATTGGTGTTCAGCAGCATCATCGTCCTCGGCAGCATCGGGCTGTCGCTGGTGTACAGCATCGCGGACTTCGCGAACTTCGCGCACGGCGACACGATGACGATCGGTGCGTACTCGGCGCTCGTGACCTTCGGCGCCGTCGGCGGGCTCGGCGGCGCGGTGTTGGGGCTCCCGTACGGCTTCTTCCTGGCCTTGGTCGTCGGGATCGCAGTCGCCGCGGTCGTGGCGGTCGCCACCGAGAAGCTCATCTACGAGCCGCTCGACGTCGACTCGATCGGCCTGCTGATCACGTCGATCGGGATCGCGTTCATCTACCGCGCGGTGATCCAGATCCGGTTCGGCTCCGACTTCACCCGGTTCGACGTCCGGCCGCTGCGGCCGATCGAGGCGCTGGTGCCGTACGGCGTCCGGATAACGCTCCACGACGTCGCGATATTCGGATCGGCGGTGGCGCTCGTCGTCGGGCTCCACGTCCTGCTCCAGTACACCGACCTCGGTCGGAAGATGCGCGCGATGGCGGACAACCCCGACCTCGCGCGGGTTAGCGGTATCCGGACGAAGCGGGTCAAGCTGTGGACGTGGGTCATCGGCGCCGGGCTCGCCGGCGCGGGCGGCGTGTTCCTCGGACTGTTCAATCAGCTCGCGCCCCGGATGGGCTTTAACCTCCTGTTGGTGATCTTCGCGGCGGTGATCCTCGGCGGGATAGGCTCCGTCTACGGCGCGATGGCGGGCGGGTTCCTCATCGGCATGATAAACCAGCTAACGCCGTTCTTCTCCAACGTGGTCGAGGCGCTACCGATCCGTCCGAACTGGCTCGCGACCGTGATCGAGAACATGATCACCATCGAGTACGCGAACGCGATCGCGTTCGTGATCATGGTCGTCGTGCTGTTGGTCCGGCCCAACGGGATCGCCGGGGAGGGCGCGACGTGAGCCTCCTCGACGACCCGAAAGCGGCGTTCGCAGACCTCTCCCGCCCGGAGGGGTGGGTGCTTGGCGTCAGCGTCGCGTTCGTACTGTTCCTCTTCGTCGCGATGCTCACCGGCGCGCTCGGTCCGACGTACTTCCTGTTCCTCGTCGGGCTGGCGGGGATGTACGCGCTGTTGTCCTTCGGGCTGAACGCCCAGTGGGGGTTCACGGGACTGATCAACTTCAGCGTCGCCGCGTTCTTCGGCATCGGCGCGTACGGCACCGCGCTGATGACCGCGAGCGGCTCGCCGATCGCCGGCGGATTCAGTCCGCTCGTCGGGCTCGCCGTCGCGCTCGTCGTCGCGCTCGCGCTCGCGCTGCTCATCGGCATCCCGACGCTCAGGCTCCGGGCCGACTACCTCGCCATCGCGTCGCTCGGGCTCGCGGAGGTCGTGCGGCTGATCGTGTTAAACGAGCGCTGGCTGACGAACGGGAGCGCGGGGCTGCGCGGCATCCCGGGCTTCTTCGACGGGTGGCCGGTGCTCTCGACGTTCCCGGAAGCGATGCCGGGGCTCCGGCTGGAGGTGATCCCCGGGTCGCCGGTGATCCTGGAGACGGCGTTCTGGCAGGCGTCGCTGAACGTCCTGTTGGTGCTCGCGTTCGCGGGCGCGGCGTACTTCGTCCTCCGGCGCGCGCACCGATCGCCGTGGGGGCGCGTGCTACGCACGATCCGCTCCGACGAGGACCTCGCGCGGGCGCTGGGCAAGAACACCTACTCGTTCAAGATGCAGTCGTTCGTCCTCGGGAGCCTGATAATGGCGCTTGCGGGCGTCTTCTACGCGCATCTGAACCTCTACGTCGGGCCGGGCGACCTGGACCCGATCACGACGTTCTACGCGTGGGTCGCGGTGATCTTGGGCGGCAGCGGCTCCAACCGTGGAGCGCTGTTCGGCGGGATCGTCATCGTCACGATCCGCGAGGGGACGCGCTTCCTGAACGACGTGGCGCTCCCGATCGACCCCGCGCCGTTGCGACTGCTGTTGATCGGCGTCGTCATCGTCGCCGTCATGCGCTACCGGCCGCAGGGGGTCCTCCCGCCGCAGCGGGAGCTGATCTGGCCGAGCGCGGTCGGCGGTGGCGGAACGCCCGAGACGCCGGACAGCGGCGTCCGCGAGCGGAAGGGAGGTGGTGACGATGAGTGAGGGCGCGCTTCCGAAGGAGGACGCGGTCCTCCGCGTCGACGACCTCCAGAAGTCGTTCGGCGGGCTCGCGGCGACCGACCACGCGACGTTCGCGGTGGAGCGCGGAACCATCACCGGGCTCATCGGCCCGAACGGCGCCGGGAAGTCGACGCTTTTCAACCTCATCTCCGGCTTCTACGAGCCGGACGGCGGGACCGTGGAGGTGAACGGGACCGACGTGACCGGCATGGAGCCGTACCAAGTCGCGGAACACGGGCTCATCCGGACGTTCCAGACGCCCCGGAAGCTGGAGGGGATGACGGTCCGCGAGGCGATGCTGGTCGGCCCGCGGAAACAGCCCGGCGAGTCGTTCCTCACGCTTTTCACCTCGCCGGGGACGGTCGCGGAGAGCGAGTCGGCGAACCTCGCCGAGGCGGAGCGGATACTGGAGGACTTCGAGATCGACCACCTCGCGACCCAGCCCGCCACCGACATCTCCGGCGGCCAGATGAAGCTCGTCGAGCTCGCGCGGGCGATGCTCGCCGAGCCGGAGGTGCTGCTGCTCGACGAGCCGGTGGCGGGGGTGAACCCGACGCTGGCGAAGAAGCTCAAAGGCCAGATCCGGCGGCTCAACGAGCAGGGAACGACGTTCCTGCTCATCGAACACGACATGGAGTTCGTGATGGACCTGGCGGACCCGATCGTCGTCTTGGATCAGGGACACGTCCTGACGGAGGGGACGCCGGAGGGGGTCCGGAACGACGACCGCGTCATCGACGCGTACCTCGGAGGCGGAAGATGAGCGACGGTATGACAGACGACACGACCGGGGCCGCGGACGGGCCTCACGGCGGAACCGACCCCGTGCTCTCGCTGTCGGGCGTCGACAGCGGGTACGGCGAGGTGCAGGTGCTCGACGACTGCTCGGTCCGGCTCGACCCGGGCGAGATCGTCTGTCTCGTCGGGCCAAACGGCGCCGGGAAGTCGACGGTGCTCAAGACCGCGTTCGGGATGTTGACTCCGTGGACGGGGACCGTCGAGTACCACGGCCGCGACATCGGCGGGATGGCGCCCGAGGAGATCGTCCGCGAGGGGATCGGCTACGTCCCCCAGACCGACAACGTGTTCGGCTCGCTGACGATCGACGAGAACCTCCGGATGGGGGGCGTCGCCCGCGACGGGAGCCTCGAGGAAGTCATCGAGACGCTGTACGACCGGTTCCCGATCATCGACGAGAAGCGCGGCTCGAAGGCGAAGACGCTCTCCGGCGGCCAGCGTCAGGTGCTCGCGTTCGCCCGCGCGCTGGTGATGGAGCCCGACGTGCTGCTCATCGACGAGCCGTCGGCGGGGCTCGCACCGAACACCGCCGACGACGTGTTCGAGGACGTCAAGGAGGTCAACGACATGGACACGGCGATCCTCATGGTCGAGCAGAACGTGACGAAGGGGCTCGGCATCTCCGACCGCGGCTACGTCCTCGACCAGGGGACCGTCCGGTTCGAGGGGACGCCGGAGGAGCTGCTGAACGACGAAGAGGTCTCGCAGCTGTACCTGGGCGGCTGAGTCTCCGGTCGGTCCGCTTTCTCGCGGCGTCTCACGCCGTGCGCTTCTCGAGCTCGCCCGTCAGCTCCGCGGCGTCGAAGTCGTGGTCGGGACGGATCGCGACGAAGTCGAGGAATCGGCGCGCCGCGAGCAGCTCGTCGGTCGAGTAGCTCGTCAGCGCGGCGGCGATCGCGTCGGCCGCGCCGAGGATCGGCTCCAGCGCCGCGAGCGCGCTCGCGAGGTCGTACGCGCGAGCGGCCTCGCGCCCGTCCTCGCTCACGCGGGTCGCGTCGATGACGTAGAGGTCGCTGTCGGCGACGAGGACGTTCTCGGCCCGGAGGTCGCCGTGCGCGAGCCCCGCGTCGTGGACGGTCCGCAGCGTCGAGAACAGCTCTGGCGCGAGCCGGGCGACGGCGTCGGCGTCGAGCTCGCCCAGCGTGCGGAACTCGGGGAGGTACTCCAACACCAGCACGCCGAGGTCGCCGACCTCGAACGCCTCGACCGGCTCCGGCGCGTTGACGCCGAGCTCGCGGACCCGGCGGGTCGCCTCCAGCTCGTGACGCGCCATCTCGTAGGGGGTCTCGTGGCGCTCGAAGAACCCCTCGGTGCCGGACGAGACCGCGCCGAGGTTCCGCCCGGTGGTGAACAGCGCGTGGACGAGCGTGTTCTGCCGGGTGATCACCTTCACGAAGAGGTCGTCGTCGACGACCATCGGCGTCGACAGCCAGTTGTCGGCGTCGAGAAACCGGACCCGGATCGTATCGCGGTCGTACTGGTCCGCCAGCTCGCGCGCGACGCGCTCGACGTCGGGCCAGTCGACGCGCCCCCGGACGAGCTCGCGGAACTCCATACCGACGGCACGCGGCGGCGCCTGATAAGTCGTCGGCTCGCGGCGGCGCCTGATAAGTCGTCGGCGCGGGGCGACACCGCCGACCCCGCTACAGTCCATCACGGTCGTTCGCATCGTTTATGCCCACGCGTCGCAATTCTTGCTCATGGACTTCGAGGTACCCGCCGAACACCGGATGATACGCGACACCGTCCGAGAGTTCTGCGAGGAGGAGATCGCGCCGATCGCCCAGGAGATCGAGGACGAACACCGCTTCCCCGAGGAGGTGTTCGAGTCGCTCGCGGACTTGGACATGATGGGGATTCCGGTCTCGGAGGAGTACGGCGGGCTCGGCGGCGACCAGCTGATGTACGCCCTGGTCACGGAGGAGCTCGGCCGCGTCTCCGGCGGGATCGGCCTCTCGTACGCCGCGCACACCTCTCTGGGCGCGAAGCCGATCGACCTGTTCGGCACCGACGAACAGAAGGAGGAGTGGCTCCGCCCGCTCGCTGAGGGCGAGGGGCTCGGCGCGTGGGCGCTCACGGAGCCCGGGAGCGGCTCGGACGCCTCCGACATGGACACGACCGCGGAGTACGACGCCGAGGCGGGCGAGTACGTGCTGAACGGCACCAAGCAGTTCATCACGAACGCGAACGTCGCGAACTCGGTCCTCGTGAAGGCGGTGACGGACCCCGAGGCCGGCTACGACGGCATCTCGACGTTCATCGTCGACCCCGAGAACGACGACGGGTTCGAGGTGACGACGGTCTGGGACAAGATGGGGCTCAACAGCTCGCCGACCTGCGAGATCAGCTTCGACGACGTGCGGATCCCGGAGGACCGGCTGCTCGGCGAGGAGGGCGAGGGGTGGACACAGACGATGAAGACGCTCGACGGCGGGCGCATCTCCATCGCCGCGCTCTCGGTCGGGCTTGCGCAGGGGGCCTACGAGGCCGCCAAGGAGTACTCCGGCGAACGCGAGCAGTTCGGCAAGCCGATATCGAAGTTCGACGCGGTCCGCGACAAGGTGGTCCACATGTACCGGCAGATCGAGCGCGCCCGACTCCTCACCCACCGGGCGGCGACGAAGTACGACGCCGGGGAGTCGGTCACCCGGGAGTCGGCGCTGGCGAAACTCGACGCCAGCGAGGCGGCCCGCGAGGTCGCCGAGGAGGCGGTCCAGACGCTCGGCGGCTACGGCTACACCACCGACTTCGCGCCGCAGCGCTTCTACCGCGACGCGAAGCTGATGGAGATCGGCGAGGGGACCAGCGAGATCCAGCACGTCGTCATCGGGCGCGAACTCGGCCTCTAGTCGGGCGAGTCGTCAGTCAGCGACGCCGGGCGCTCGGCGCGCCTCAGGGGAATTCGATCAGGTCGTCGTCGACGGCGCGCAGGCTCTCCGCGAGCCGCGAGCCTTCGGGGACCGCCCGCCGGAACGGCGCCGAGCCGAACGCCGCCTCACCGTTGACGGAGACGAGCCCGAGGTCGACGGGGTCGCCGTCGAGTCCCGTTAGGAACGCGACGGTGCGGACCGCGGGCACGTCGCCCGCCCGCGCGTCCGGGTCGATGGAGCCGTACAGCGTGCGGTTCTCCGCGACGTGGTGGACGCAGGTCGGCGTCGGCGCGAAACACAGGAGGTAGCGCGCGCCCGGCTCGGTGCGACCGAGCTTGGGGCGGAGCGCGTGGCGTTCGTCGACGTGGAAGTACCGCTCCATCCGGCGGTACTGGCGCAGGATCTCGTTCGCGCCGGTGGCGCGGCGGACCGCGGCGTCGGCCTTGAGCTCGATCACGCGGTCGACCGGTTCGGGCGTTCGGGTTCGGACGAAGAGGTCGACGACCCCCTGCCGCCCGTCGGCGTCGTACGGCTCCTCGAGCCGGATCGCCGGCGACTCGGCCGTCGCCTCGTAGTGTTCGACGAGCCGGGTCGCGAGCGCGTCCTCGCGCATGGCTCTCGCGAGGCGTCGGAGGGCGATAAGTCCGCCCTTCGCGGCGCGCTGCGACCGCCCGCCGACCGGAGTCATAGCCGCTCGGGAAATTCCTGCGAACCGGAAGCTATCACGGGGTTTGTAAGGCTTCGACCCCTACGAAAAGTGATGTCTGATAAACTGTCCAGACGGCGGTATCTCGCCGGAACCGGCGCCGCGTTGACCATCGGGACACTCGCGGGCTGCTCCGGAGGCGGTGACGGCTCCGACGGGTCGGACGGTTCCGACGGTTCCGACGGTTCCGACGGCTCCGACGGCTCCGGCGGAGGCGGCAGCGCCGTCGAGGACGTCCCGAGCGAGATAGACGAGTACCTGTCCGAGGCCCGGATGTACGAGGGCACCATCATGGACTTCACGGGACAGGACGAGGTGACCGTCGAGGTCGGCGCCGGCGACGTCGGGTTCGCCTTCTCGCCGGCGGCGATCCGCATCGACTCCAGCACGACCGTCGTCTGGGAGTGGACCGGCAACGGGGGCGCGCACAACGTGGCCTCGGTCGAGGGGTCCGAGTCCGACTTCAACAGCGGCGACTCCGTCTCCGAGGAGGGGCACACGTTCGAGCAGTCGTTCGACAACACGGGGATCCAGCTGTACCAGTGTACCCCCCACCAGGCGAACGGGATGCTCGGCGCCATCGAAGTCGTCGAAGCGTAAGCGGCTCACTTCGCGCGGTTCGAACGCGAGCGGATTTTTTCACGCCTGCTCGGCGTTCACGAGAGGAACGACCAGCGCACGTCAACGATCCGGTCGCGTTCGCTGGTGACCGTGGGCCGCGCGAGGTGGTCGTTGGCGTTGGCGCCGGCCTCGGCGAGCCGCGACAGCGCCTCCTCCAGCGTGCGCTCCGAGCGCTCCACGCTGGCGTCGCGTTCGTAGGGGGCGTCGATCGGGTCCGCCGGCGAGTTCGAGATCGCGATCGCGTCGGTGAGGTCGCCGCCGATCGCGTGCGGCGGCTGGTGGAAGTGCCAGTCGCCGACCGTGAGGAAGAGCCACACGTCGCCGTTGATGGCGTGGTACTCGCCGGTGACGCCGTCGGCGTCGTACGCGACGATCCTAGAGAGGACAGCGGTTTTGAGCCGGTAGAGGGCGTCTTTCCGCGCCGAGCGGACGTTGCTCTCGGTCACGTCGCCGCGCTCGTAGGCGGCGGTGGCCTCGTCGGCGAACTGCTTCGCGACCTTGTTGACGACGTACAGCGATTCGAGCAGGTCGTCCGTCGGTTCGAGCGGAGTCACGAGGGGTACCGGTCGGGGCTGCGACCGGACGCAGATGGGGTCGTCGCGCTGATAGGCGTTTCGGGATCCGAGACGCCGAGACGGACCTCGCCGTCGCCGCAGCGGGTACCCCGGATGGTTAATTCTTTAAGCGCAGGGACGAAGGGGTGAGTAAGATGGCGCACGACTCCGTGAAAATGTATTCGGCGATATACGTCGCCCTCCTAGTCGCGGCGACGCTGAACTTCGCTCTCTTCGAGACGTCGTTCATCGAGTTCACCTACGCGCAGGCGCTCGGCGGCACGCTGGTGATCGCGACGGTCAAGACGCTGCTCATCGTCGCGTACTTCCAGCACCTGAAGTGGGAGAACCGCTCGCTGACCTACCTGATGGGGCTCGCGCTCGCGCTCACCATGCTGCTGATGGCGGCCGCGACGTACTCCATCTCGTAACGACTCGCGGCGTCTCTTTCTCGCTCGAACGCCTCCGAACCGTTTTCCCGGCACTTTCGCCGGGTTTTCGCTCGACCGAGCACGGTCCCGACGAGGGTCTTTCTGCTGCCACCACCTAGTGGTATTAGTTAGTTATAACTCGCCGCAAGACGAGGGGCCGATGCGATGGGTTTCAGCGACCGACTCCTCGAGGCCGGATCAGAGATCTGGGACGCACAGAAGCGACACCCGTTCGTCGTCGAACTCGCGGAGGGTGAGCTCGACGAGGGCGCGTTCCGTCACTGGGTGAAACAGGACTACCGGTACCTGCTCGACTACGCGCGCGTCTTCGCGCTCGCCGGTACGAAGGCCGACGACGAGGAGACGACGCGGCGGTTGACGGCGACCGCGCACGCGACGCTGGACGACGAGATGGACCTCCACCGGTCGTTCGCCGCCGACTACGGGCTCTCCGTCGACGACCTCGACGCGGTCGAGAAGGCGCCGACCTGCGCCGCCTACACCGACTTCCTCGTCCGGACGGCCCACGAGGGGTCGATCGCGGAGATCGCGGCCGCGATCTACCCGTGCGGGCAGGGGTACCTCGACGTCGCCGACCACATGGCGAGCCTCGCGACCGAGACCCACCGGTACACGCCGTTCATCGAGAAGTACAACAGCGACGCGTTCCGCGAGACGGTCGCGTGGATGCGAGACCTCGTGGACCGGTACGGCGAGGCGTACCCGGGCGAGCGCGACGCGATGCGCGCGGCGTTCCTGCGGAGCGCCCGCCTCGAACACGCGTTCTGGGAGATGTGTTACACCCGGGAGACGTGGGAGGTCTGAGTCGAGGAGCAGTCGCGCCGATGGCGGGAACGCCGACCGAGTTTTTTGTAGCCGGAGCGTGATCCGTCCGCATGGACCTACGCGCCGCAACGGTCGAAGACGTCGACGCGGTCCGGTCGGTCGCCCGCGAGTCGCTCGTGGCGTCGTACGGACACGCCGTCGGCGAACAGCTGCTGGACGAGGCCGTCGAGGAGTGGTACGACGCCGACGACCTCGGGGACGACATCGACGACGACGACGCGGTGTTCCCGGTCGCCGCCGTCGACGGCGACGTGGTCGGGTTCGCGGAGAGCTACGTCGTCGGCCGCCGCGAGCGGGTCGGCGAGATCGACTGGCTCCACGTCCACCCCGACCACAGGGAGTCCGGCATCGGCTCCGCGCTCCTCGAACGGGTCGAGTCCGCGCTCCGGGATGCCGACGTGGACCGGATCGAGGCGCGCGTCCTCGCCGACAACGAGGCCGGCACGGCGTTCTACCAGCGAGAGGGGTACGAGCTCGCCGGCGAGCGCGACGTCGACATCGGCGGCGAGCCGTTCGCGGAACGGGAGTACCGGAAGCAGATCGGTCGCCTCACCGGCATCTCTGAGGCAATCTACGAGACGGACGACGGAGACCGGGTCCACGTCGCCTTCGACGAGAGCGAGCGCGGGTCGCTGGCGCCGTTCTACGTCGCCTACGTCGACGCGGACCACGAGCGCCGGTACGGCTACCTCTGCGGCAACTGCGAGGGAACGGACGTCGCGATCGACACGATGGACCGGATGGAGTGTCGCAACTGCGGCAACCGCCGGAAGCCGACGCGGTGGGACGCCGCGTACTGACACGCTCCGGCCCGCGGAGAACGTCGCTCCGCGCTACGCCGAGACCACTCTCTCAGAGCGTCTGTTTCACGCCGATGACCCGCTCCTCGGCCTCGCGGCCGGGGTCCCACTCGCTCCCGTCGCGGTCAGATTCGCGGTGCTCCTCCACGGTCCGTGCCATCGCTTCGTCGACCGGCGTCGACTCCCAGCCGAGGTCGGCGAGCCCGCAGGTGTCGAGCAGGTGCGGGTACTCGCGGTAGAGGACGAAGTCGTCGGCGTCGAGCCCGCCGGCCGCGAGCGCGTCGTCGCTCGCCGGGACGACCTCACAGTCGACGCCGGCGGCGTCGGCGATCGTCTCTAACGTCTCTCGTAGGGTGAGCGCGCGTCGGTCGCCGACGTTGTACGCCGCGCCCGGCTCGCCGCGCTCGGCGACGATCCGCAGCGCGCTCGCCACGTCCTCGACGTACGCCCGGTGCCAGAGGTTCTGTCCGTCGCCGGGGACGACCACGCGGTCGTGCGAGAGCACGCGGTCGATCCAGTAGTCGAGCCGCTCCGTGTAGTCGTGCGGCCCGTAGACGATACACGGGCGAACCGCCGTCGCGGACACGCCGTCCTCGGCGGCCGCGAACACCGCGCGGTCGCCCTCGGCCTTCCGATTGCCGTACGTCTCGTGGGCGTCGTCGGTGGCCTGCGCGTCGGTACACGGCTCCAGCGGCGTCTCGCCCTCCCGCTTGGGGATCTCCTCGGCCGCGTAACTGGATCCCGACGAGATGTACACGTAGCCGTCGACGTCGGCGAAGATCTCGGTCGCGGTCTCCACGTCGGCCGGCTGATAGGCGACGCAGTCTATCACGACGTCCGGTTCGACCGACAGCTTCGCGGCGCGCAGCGCGGTCTCGTCTTTCCGATCCCCCTCGACGTGGGTCACGCGGTCGTCGTCCGCGAATGGGTTCTCGTGGTTCCCGCGGTTGAATATCGCGACCTCGTAGTCGTGTGCCAGCAGTTCCTCGACGGTGTGTCGCCCGATGAACCGCGTGCCGCCGACGACGAGCGCCGTGTCTGTCATACCCGAGATCCGATGAGCGAGGTAAAAAACGTGGCCGAACCGGAAGGCGACGGGCCGGCTCAGTCGTCGCCGCGGGGCCCGTCGCCGCGCCACCGGCGATACAGGAGGTACGCGACGCCGAGGCCGATCCCCCAAGTGCCGACGCCGAACACCGCGAACGCGACCCCCGAGAGGAACTCACCGAGCGGAACGCCGAACATACCCGGGTTCGGCGCGTCCGCCACATAAACGCTCCGAGAGAGGGGTAGGTTCTCGGGGCGGGAACCCGTACGGGCGCTCATGACAGACCACACGCGTCGGCGACCCTGGCTCGCCGCCCTGCTCGCGCTCGTCGTCTCCGGGCTCGGCCACGCATACCTCCGCCGGTGGGCCCGCGCGTTCGGCTGGTACGTCGCGGTCACCGCCGCGGTCTTCGTGTTCGTCCCCGAGGCGGCGATCTCCGGCGTCCTCGCCGGCGAGCCCCCGCCGCTTCGGGACGTGGCCCCCGCCGCCGCGGTCGTCGGCGCGAGCGTCATCGACGCGTACGTCGTGGCGCTCCGCAACAACCGCGAACACGAGCGGGAACGCGACGCGGCCCGCTCGGCCGACGCCGCGGAGCCGACCGCCGGCGGAACGGTCGACGGCCCGGCCGCGCCGTCAACGGAGACGACGAGCGACGAGACCGTGCGCTGTCCGGAGTGTGGCAAGGAGACCGACCCGACCGTCGACTTCTGTCAGTGGTGCGCCGAGCCGCTCGGCGACGACGCTACATGAGTGGACGAAAGGGAAAAAGACCGGACCGCGACCGACCTCAGAAGAGGTAGAACAGCGGGAAGATGAACACCCAGACGATGTCCACGAAGTGCCAGTAGAGGCCGAAGTACTCGATCGGCCGCTCGTCGTCGAGGTAGTGACCCTGGTAGGCCCTGACGAACAGGAAGATGGCGATCACTAAGCCGAGCAGCACGTGGATCCCGTGGAGTCCGGTCGTGACGTAGTAGATCGACGCCTGAATCGGGTCGCCGTGGGCGTTCGCCGAGATCGTCACGCCGCGGTCGAATATCTCGTGGTTCCACTCCCACAGCTTGATGGCCATAAACGTGAACCCGAGCAGGATGGTCGTCCCGAGCGTCGCCAGCAGCCCCTGCCGGCTCTCGCGGCGGGCCGCGACCAGCGCGAGGATCACCGTGAACGAGGAGGTGATCAGCACGAAGGTGTTGATGAGCCCCGGCAGCGACTCGGTCAGCGGCGACCAAGTCATCCAGCCCGCGTTGTAGCGGACGAAGATGGCCGCCGAGAGGAACGCGCCGAAGACGATCACGTCGGAGGCCAAGAAGAACCACATCCCCAGCTTCACCTTCTCGACGCCGTTGAACGGCCAGCGCTCGGCGAACTCGGTCGGCGGGGCGTAGAAGTCTTCGAGTCCCCACTTCACGCCGGTGTAGAGGAGCCCGACGAGGCCGGCCACGATGGCGATCGGATACATCGCGTTGGAGATGACGACGTTGCTCTGCAGCGCCGTCTCACCCAGCTCCACGGTGACCGCTTCGGCGAAGCCGGAGAAGCCGAACAGCGTGACGCCGAGCGCGAGCGCGAGGGCGAACGGCCAGATGCTCGCGTGACTCGGGTGTTTGTCCCAGTAGGGGTACTCCGAGATGTGCGCCGAGTGACTGTCGCCGCCGTCGGTGGCGACGTCGCCGTTGTCGTCGGTCTTCATCGCGGGGCCGCCGTCCGGCACGTAGTCTTTCACGAACTCCAGTTTCCCGGAGGCGTACGACGGCCGGTTCGGCCAGTTCTCCAGCGGCGGGGGCGAGGAGACCGCCCACTCCGCCGTCCGCGAGTAGTCCCACGGGTTATCGCCCGCGGGCTCGCCGGAGACGTAGGACTTCGCGAAGTTGTAGAACATGATGAAGAACGAGAACCCGAGCACGAAGGCACCGATCGTCCCGAACTGGTGGTAGATCTGGAACTCGGGGTTGTACTCGAACACCCGGCGGGGGGTCTCCCAGCCGAGGAACATCGAGAAGTAGACGGCGTTGAAGCCGATGAAGAAGATCACGAAGTGGAGCTTCCCGAGGAACTCGTCGTACATCTTCCCCGTTATCTTCGGGAACCAGTAATAGGCCCCGCCGAACAGCGCCGTCGCGCCGCCGAACATCACGTAGTGGAAGTGCGCGACCACCCAGTAGGTGCCGCGGAACTCGTAGTCGAGCACGATGGCGCCGAGGAAGACGCCGGTGATCCCGCCGAGGATGAACAGTAGCAGCGCCCCGAACGCGAACAGGAACGGCGTCGTGAACTGGATCCGCCCCTTGATCAGCGTGTAGATCAGCGCGAAGACGACCAGGTCGAACGGCAAGGAGATGCCGATGGTCGTCGCCATCATCAGCGTCTTGATCTCCAGGTTGATCGTCGTCAGGAACATGTGGTGCATCCACACGAGGAACGACTGGACGGAGATCAGACAGATGGAGATGATCACCCACTTCCGGCCGACCAGGCGACGCCCGGAGAACGTCTGGAACAGCTCTAGCATGACGCCCAGCGCCGGGAAGAAGACGATGTACACCTCGGGGTGACCGAAGAACCAGAACAGGTGGCCCCACAGGAGGGACCCGCCTTCGGTCGCCGAGAAGTAGACGCTGCCGAGGACGCGGTCGGCCGCGAGGATGAGCCCGACCGCGAGCAGCGCGGCGAACGCGAACAGCATCATCCACACGGTCGCGAGCATCGACCAGGTGAACATCGGCATGTCCATGATCCCCATCCCCTCGGCGCGGGAGTGGTGGATGGAGGTGAGGAAGTTCACCGTCGACGTCGTCGTGCCGGTGACGAACATCGCGAGCGCGAGGACCGCGCCGGTCGACCCGATGCTCGGGGTGTACATCGGCACGTTGAGCGGGGCGTATATCGTCCACCCCGCAGAGAGGGTCCCGCCCTGGAAGAAGCTGACCGCGAGCAGGACGCCCGAGAACAGGTACAGCCAGTACGAGACGGCGTTCAGCCGCGGGAACGCGAGGTCGTCCGCCCCGATCTGAAGCGGCACGAAGTAGTTCGCAAACCCGAACGCGAACGGCGAGAGGAACCAGAACACCATTATCAGCCCGTGCGCGGTGACGGCCTCGTTGTACGCCAGTCCGGAGAGGATCTGGCTCGTCGGGTCCCACAGCTGGAGGCGGATGAGCAGCGCCATCACGCCGCCGAACAGCAGGAAGAACAGCGCGGTGATCGTGTACAGGATCCCGATGTCCTTGTGGTTGGTCGTGACGAGCCACCGCTTGACGGAGGTCGTCGGCGGGAGTCCGCTCATGCGCTCACCCCGCTAGGCGCGGTGACGCCGGCTCCGGGCGCCTGAACGTTGGCGCTCGCGGAGCTGTTGCCGGTTCCCGCGTACCACTCCTCCCACTCGTCTTGCGGGAGGACCGTGATCTGGCTCTTCATCTGCGAGTGACCCGGGCCGCACAGTTCGAAGCACTCGACGCGGTAGGTCGCCTCCCCGCCTTGCGCCTCGACGTCCTCGGAGCTCACCGCGAACCACGTCTCGCTGTGATCTCCGGGGATCGCGTCGGACTTTATCCGTAAGTCCGACGAGCCGAAGTTGTGCCACACGTCCCTCGACGTGATGTTGAGGTCGATCCGCTGGTCGGCCGGCACGATCAGCTCACCCCGTTCCGTGTGTCCGTTTGGGTACTCGTACGCCCACCCGTACTGGTAGCCTTCGACCATGATCTCGATGTCGCCCTCGTCGCCGGTGTCCGGTCCGTCCTCGACGTAGAGGAGCAGCCCGTACGCGTACACAACGAGGCTGATGACGACGATCGCGCTCAACCCGAACGAGAGGAAGAGCTTCTTCGCTTTCGGACCGCCCTGTCCCGTGGGGAGCTCGCCGACGACCGGCGCGTCGAACTCTTCGTCCGACCGGTTCCCGTCGTCGCGGTACTTGTACACGTTCCACAGCGTGTACGCCACGACGATGGTGCCGACGAGGGTGCCGAGCGCGAGGAAGACGAAGAAGATCTCGTCGAAGACCTCCGCCTGTGCGCGCCAGTCACTCCCCTGTTGTAGGATAACTGGATCTATCATGTTCGTCTGTCTGCCCTTGTACCTCCCTTGGCGATGGTACACTTATCTCTTGTGTAGCGGGCCGGGCGATCGGACGAGAGAGGCAGCGATTCAGGCACCCGAGCGGAGCCGGAGCCGCTCCGCCGACGAACCCGGCGACGGTCGAGCGGGACACGCAGCGAACGGCGCGGGCGCACGTGTCGGAACGCGGGGAACTCGCGCGTCGAAGGGTATTTGTACGCGCGAACGGAGGCCCTAACAACGGATATCCATGACATCACTAACCCTCTTGAGTACGGGGCTGATGGGCCTCCTCGTCGTCGCCACCTTCGTCGCGGTCGCCGAGATCGGCGCGAAGCGAGCGGCGCCCGGTCGCGACGGCGGCGGCGGTAGCTACGAGGCGATCGTCGAGACGCTCGGCGACATCGCCCGGACGCCAGTCGTGTGGGCGATCTCGTTCGTGGGCGTCACCGTCCTCTTCGGCGGCAGCATCATCCTCGGCGTCGGGAGCTTCGGTATCCCGGAGGGGCTCGCCGGCACCCTAGTGAACGTCGCGTACCTGATCGTCGGGCTGCTCCTCGTTGGCTTCGTCTTCCTCGGCGCGTACTTCGCGACGCGGAGCCGCGGACTCGGAAACGCGCACGGCGTCGCCGCCGGCACCCTCGCGACCGGCGCCGCGTTCCTCGTCCTCGTCACGGTCCAGCTCCTCGTCGGCGTCGTCGGCTGATCGACGGGAAACGCGTTCTCTCCCCGGCGAAACCCTTCGACCGTCAGCGCCCGCTCTCGGCGCCGGAACCGCGGAGCCCGTCGTCGAGCCCGAGCCCGACGCGCGAGCCGTACCGGTCCCACACGACGACGAGGGACGGCACGAGCAGGATCGAACAGAGGTAGGCGTAGAACACGCCCAGCGCGAGCAGGACGCCGAAGTCGCGAAGCAGGGGGATCACCGCGAGCCACAGGACGCCAAGCCCGGAGACCGTGGTGAGCATGCTGCCTGTGAGCGCGCCGCCGGTCCCGGCGATGGTGACGTCGAGCGCCTCGTCGATCGGGAGCCCCTCTTGATACTCGTCGACGAACCGGTGGACGAAGTGGACGGTGTAGTCCACCCCGAGCCCGATCGACACCGAGAGGATGGGGGCGTTGATCGGCGTCAGCGGGATGTCGAACAGCCGCATCGACCCGATGAGCAGCCCGACGGTGACGAGGACGGGAACGAGGTTCAGGAAGCCGTAGACGGCCTTCCCCTCCAAGTACGCGTACGACAGCGCCAAGAACAGCGCCGTGAGCCCGAAGGCGGCGAACAGGCTCCGGATCGCCGACTCGGTCAGCAGGTCGATCACGGCCTCGTTGACCACGAGGGAGCCGGTCGGCACCGCTTCGAGCGGCGTGCGCTCGGCGAGGTCGCGCACGTCGGCGACCGCCTCGGAGTCGTCGACGCCAGGTTTGATCGTGAAGTCGACGCGCGCGCTGCCGCGGTCGGCCGCCACGTATCCTCGGGCGCGGCTCTCCGCGGAGGAGTCCAAGAGCGCGTCGTACACCTCGTCGACGTTGCGGTCGGGCACGCCGTTCCCGAGGCGGTCGTTGCGCTCTACCAACGCCGCGAACTCGGGGTCACGCGACGCGCGGTCGTCGATCACGGTGACGACGCTCGTCGCCTGCGCGCGGCGCTCGTCGGTCGTCGCGAAGGTCTCCGGCGGGTTCCGCGCGGTCCGGTCGATCAGTTCTAGGGCGTCGTCGTCTCTCACCGACTGGTCGATGTACAGCGTCACCGACCCCACGAAGTCCTGTTCGAACTCCTCCTCGAACAGCGTCAGCACGTCGAGGAACGTGTAGTCGGTCGGCGCGAACGGCTCTGGCAGCTCCGCGTACGTCTCCAACCGGTCTTGATCCGGGAAGAAGGCCTCCTGCGAGAACTCCGTGTCCACGCCGGAGCCGTAGGCGCCGCCGGCGGCGCCGCCGAGGAGGAGGAGCACGACGACCGCGACCGGAGCGATCCGCGAGAGGTCGACGCCGACGCGGAGGACGCGCGCGATCCGCGAGCCGCCGGTGCCGAGCGCGCTCGTGCCGAACTCCGGGATCGGGAGCCCCTCGCGCCACCGGTCAGAGAACACCTTCGCGGCCGGGAGGAAGACGCCGAAGATGATCAGCGTGAACGTGATCCCGGCGGCCGCGACGATCCCGAAGTCGCGGTTGGGGTCGAACGGGCTCGCGACGTTGGAGACGAGCCCGAACACGGTGGTGATCGTCACCAGCAGGAAGGCGATGAGCAGCTGGTCGGTCGTGGTCCGCATCGACCGCTCGATCCCGGCCCCGGTCGCCCGCTCCTCGCGGTAGCGGTTGACGATGTGGATGCCGAAGTCGATCCCGACCGCGAGCAGGAGCGGAAACACCGTCACGAGCGAGTTGGAGAAGGGGATCCCGGCGTACCCCATGAACCCGAACGTCCACAGGAGCGACATGAGCAGTGCTGACAGCCCGATCGCCATGTCGAACGGGTCGCGGTACGAGAAGATCAGGAATCCGACGATCAGGATGAGCGCCGCCGGGAAGACGATGATCGCGGTGTCGGTCAACAGCGCGGTTATCTCGGACTGGAGGACGCCGTCGCCGAAGAGGATCGCGTTCTCGCCGGCGACGTTGCCCGGGACGGAGTCGACGACGTCGACGCTGCGGGTCTGGAGCTCCGTCACCCGCGCCGTCGTCGCCGACGCCGGAAGGTCGTACGTGATCCCCACGATCGCGGTGTCGGCCGCCTGCGCGGTGGGGTTGTAGTCGACGGACACCTGCGCCGCGATCGCGCCCGTCGCGTCGGCGTCGGCGATGGCGGCCCGCAGTTCGGCGGGCGTCGCCTCGGCCACGGCGTCGCGTCGCTCGGCCGCGCTCGCGGCGGTCGAGTCCAGCTGTCGGGCGACCGCGTCGGCGTGGCTCGACGTCGACGCGACCCGGAGCGTCGACCGCGACTCCAGCCGGTGTTGGGTCTCCAAGGTTCGTAGCAGCGCGTCGCGAGAGAGGACGTTGTCGTCGGAGACGATCACCTGCGCGGAGGTGGCGGAGCCGCCGATCGACGTCTCGAACTCCTCGTCGATGTCGTCGAGCGCCCGCTGTGCGGGGATGTCCTGCGTGAACTGGTCCGTGCCAGCGTTCGTCTCGATGCCGGTCAGACCGCCCGCGAACGCGGCGGTCACGAGGATGAAGACCGCGATGACCGCCAGCGGCCGCTCCGTGACGACGCGGTCGATCTCCTCGATCAGCCGGTCGACGGCGGTCACGGTCGCCCCGCTGTCGGACGTTCACTCGTCGGCGACGGAAGGCTGGCCGACGGGGAGCGAAGGCGGTGGCGCTCCGTCGCGCGAACGGTGGCGTGTCCCCTCATCGGATCACCGCCGTCGGTACCAGACGGCGCCGCCGGCCGCGGCGACGACGAGCAGGGCGGCGACGGCGATCAGGCCGACGGGGCGCCCGCCGTCGTCGACGGCGGCGGTCACCGTGACCGGGACCTGCGTGATGTCGGAGATGCGGTCGTTGCCCCGCTCGTCCTCGTACCGGAAGTCGAGCTCGATCGGGTGGTCCTCGACGCTCGCCCCCGAAGCGGCGGACACCTCGAACCAGATCTCAGCGGACTCGCCGGGTTCGAGCTCGTCGACGAACGCCTCGTCGTTGACCGCCGTCAGCGGGCTGTCGGCGTAGAGTCCGGCGTTGATCGAGGAGAGCGTCTCCGGCCGCCGGTTCGTGATCGTGGCGTTGATTCGCCGGGTCTCGCCCGCCGTGACGGTGGCGTTCTCGACGGCCAGTTCGAACTCGGGCTGCCGGGGCGCCACCTCGACGCGGCGGGTCTTCTCGACCGAGAGCGTCGCGTCGCCGCTGTCGTACTCGGTGGTGAACCGGAACTGTCGGGGGCCGGGGTCGGCGCTCCCGCTCACGTCGGCGTCGAAGGTGAAGGTCGCCGACTCGCCGGCCGGGATCGTCGGGAGCGCGTACCGGCTCTCGCCAAGGCTCACGCGGTTACTCCCGGAGTCCGCGACGAGGACGGCGTTCTCGACGTCGAGCGGGCCCTCGTTCGTGATCGTGCCGGAGACCGTGCCGGAGTACCCGACTTCGAGCGTGCCGGAGACGTTGCGCAGCGCGAACGACTGCTCACGGATCGGAACGACGCCGGCGCGGGCGGCCGCCGCGGTCGCGTCGATTCCGTTCGGGTCGCGGTAGTCGACGGTCGAGGAGAGCGCGTAGGCGCCGCCGGGGAACGACTCCGCCACGGAGGAGTCGAACGTTACCGTCCGGTTCTCGCCGGGCGCCCAGTCGCCGACGAACGCCTGCCCGCCGCCCTGCCCGAGGGTGACGCCGGGCGCGGTCGTGGTGCCGGAGACGACCGCGTCGCGCGCGGTCTCGTCGCCGACGTTCGACAGCGTGACGGCCACGTCGCCGCTGCCGCCGACCTGCGCGTCGGTGTCGGTCTCGATGACCGCGAAGCGGGCGCCGTCGTCGACGACGATGGTCAGGTCGAAGTCCTCGATCCCGCGGCGGTCCTTGTGGTCGTTGAACTCGGGGATGATCTCGAAGGTGTACCGGTAGCGGGCCGTCGCCTCGACCTCGTACCGGCCGTCGGGCACGTCGTCGGGCACCGTCACGTCGAGCGGCACGGAGACTGGGCTCGCGGCGGTCCGAACGTCTCCGACCGGGATCTTGCCGTCCTCCACGTCGATCGGCACGCCGCCGTCGTCGATCTCGAGGGTGAGCCCGCGAGCGGTGGTGACGCGGGAGTCAAGCTGGTTGCCGATCGACATCTCGCCGGTGTTGACGATGTCGATCGTGAGGGTCGACTCGGCGCCGCTCGGAACCGTCCGCTGGGTGGCGAACAGTTCCAGCACGGGCGACCCGCGGACCTGCCTGGGGGTCGGATTCGACTCCGTCTGCGCGACGGTGCCGTCGGCGGTCGGACCGTCGACTCCCGACAACGCGGCGACGTCGCCGCCGGACGGCGCGCCCGCGCTCGGCGCCGCGGCGCCGGCGAGCGAGACGCCGACGAGCAGTGCGCTCGCCGCGACGACGGCGAGCGCGGCCGTCGCGAGCCGCGTCGGCCGGCTCATCGGTCACCTCCGCCGTCGCTTGGGGTGCGTTTGGTCGCGAACGGCGACCGGTCGTACCGCGGCGGAGCGTGACGAGTCATAGGTTCCTGTCAGTCGCCATCGACATAAGCGTGTTGAATGAACGTTCAATCAGGGCCGATATATAGTCGGCGCCAGTATCCAGAACATGGACGGACCGTTCGCGGAGCCGACGAACACGCGGGAAGCGATCCTCGGCGCGGCGTTCCGCGCGCTCCGGAAGCACGGGTACGCGAGCGTCACGATCCAGCGGATCGGCGACGAGTTCGACAAGAGCCCGTCGCTGGTGTACCACCACTACGACGGCAAAGACGACCTGCTCGTCGACCTCATGGGGTTCCTGCTCGACGAGTTCGAGGCCTCGATTTCCGACAGCGGCGACCCCCCGCCCGTCAGCGGCGGCGACTCGCAGCCGGTCGACGAGTCGGCTCCGAGCGCGAACAGCGACGGCGCCGAGGCGCCTCCGGAGCGCTCGGCCCGGGACGAGCTCGACATCTACCTCACGGCAGCGGTCGATCCCGCGTCCCTCGACGGCGCCTACGCACCGGACGCGCAGTTCGTCACGGTGATGACGGAGCTCCGCGCGCAGGCCGCGAACGACGAGGCGTACCGCGAGCACTTCGACCGCAGCGACCGGGTCTTCGGCGAGTACCTAGAGCGGCTCGTCCGCGAGGCCGCGGCCGAGACGGAGGCGCCCGACGGGCACGCAGCGGGAGCCAGCCCACCATCGGTACCTGTTGAGGAGGTCGTTGCGACCCTCCAGACGTTCGCGACCGGGGGGATGTTCCGCTGGACGACGACCAACGGAGGAGCTTGGGTCGACGACTCCCGTGCCGGGATCGACGGGTACCTCGAACGGGTCCTGCCGCTGGTGGAGACGGACGAAGCGGACTGAGTTCGCTCTCGGCGGCGACTGGCCTCGTTTCCGGCGGCTGCCGGGAGGAAGGGGACCGGTTCAGCGGTCGGTGACGCCGTCGGCGTCCATCTTGGAGACCTCCTCTTCGAGCCACTCGCGGAGCCACTTCACGCGTTTGATCCGCTGGTGGGCGATGCTCTCGGCGGTGTCGGAGACGACGCGGTCGGTATGGTCGTGCGCTCGCTGGAGCACGCGGTCGACCATCTTCGCGGAGTCCATGTGCGTGCGCGACTCGTACCCCATGCGCAACAGCATGAGGACCGCGCCGTTGGCGCCGACCTTGTCGAGCACGTCGGCCTCGATCAGACACCGGCTCTCGAGGGGCACGTCGTCGAGGTCGCCGGTGTACGAGTGGTCGACGACCGCCCCGCACACCTCCTCGATGAACGACTCGGGGTAGTTGCCGCGGCTCTGGAGGTACTCGCGGGTGACGCGCGCGCCGGCCTCCGCGTGGACGTCCTGCTCCGCCTCCAGCTTGGCGACGTCGTGAAAGACGGCCGCGACGCGGACCACGTCCACGTCGGCGCCCTCCGCCTCGGCGATCTCTGTCGCGAGGTCGACGACGTTGAGGATGTGGTTGAACCGGTACGACGCCGAGTGCCAGGGGTACCAGCGCATGCGCCCGCCGTCGTCCTCGCTTTCGACGCTGGCCGCGAGGTAGTCGCGGACGAAGCCTTTCATCTCCTCGAAATCCTCGTCGCTCACCTCCGTTTCCTTAATTTCGACGCCCACCGGGACCACCTCGGGCGAAAAGATCGTGATTCATTACCGTAGGCGAGGAGCGTTTCGGTCTTAGGCGTTACGACGGAGTCTTCGGGCGCGAGACGGCCGTCGCTAGCGGCCGCCTTCCGGCGATGCGGCGAGCGTTGACGCGACGCGAGACGCTTAACAGGGTCGCGGGCGCACCGACTGCTATGTTGAGTCCCTTCGGGAACGACGACCGCGCTCGGTTCCAGCGGGCCGCGGCGGTGAACGTCGCGGGCAACGCGGCGAAGATAGCCGTCGTGGGCGCGACGGGGCTCGCGTTCAACAGCGTGGCGCTGCTGGCCGACGCCGCGCACTCCGTCGCCGACCTCGTCGCCAGCGCGGTCGTGTTCGTCTGGGGGGGATCGCGGTACGAGAGCGCGGACGAGACGCACCCGCACGGCCACCAGCGGATCGAGCCGCTGACGGCGCTGTTCGTCGGCGCGACGGTGGCGGTCCTCGGGCTGCTCCTGTTGCGCGAGTCCGTGCTCGGGTTCGTCGGCCCGGTGGAGGTGCGGGCGAGCCTCCTCCTCGCCGGGGCGCTGCTGTTCGCGATGGCGGACATGTACCTGCTGTATCGGTACACGGAACTGGTGAACGCCGACCTGGGCTCGACGGCGCTCGCCGCCCTCGCGGTCGACTGTCTCAACGACATCTACACCACGATCGCCGCCCTGGTCGGCGTGTTCGGCGTGTTCCTGAACGTGCCCGTTCTCGATCCCGTCGCCGGCGCGCTCGTCAGCCTCCTCGTCGTCTACCAGGGAATCGAGATCGGCCGCGAGAACGTCACGTACCTCGTCGGGGGCGCGCCGCCGCCGGGCGACCGCGAGCGCGTGGTCGCCGCCCTCCGCGACAACCCCGCCGTCGAGGGCGTCCACGACCTGACCGTGTTCTACGACGGAACCGACCTGGAGGTCGAGGTCCACGTCGAGGTCGACGGGGAGATGACGCTCCGAGAGGCCCACAGCGTGGAGACGGAGCTCGTCACGACCCTGCGCGGACTGGAGGACATCGGCGACGTCCACGTCCACCTCGATCCGTCCGGCCTCGGCGAGTGGAAGGACGCGCCGGAGGCGCCCGACTCCGCGGCCGATCGCGGGGACGACGCCGGCCCGCGAGAGTGACCGTCGGCGGGGGTCCGAAACCGCCGGTGTCGTGCGGGTTTTGCCCCCTCGTCACGTACAGATCGGTATGCTCGGTCGCCGCTGGCTGGAGATGACGTGGCGGGACGGACTGTTCGCACACTGGCCCGTCGACCCGTCGACCGTCGCCGCGGCGCTGCCCGACGGGCTCTCGGTCGCGACTCACGACGGCGACGCGTACCTCGGCGTCGTCCCGTTCGTGATGGAGGACATCCGTCCGCGCGGGGTCCCGCGAGGGCTGTCGTTCCCCGAACTCAACCTCCGGACCTACGTCGAGGGGCCGAACGGTCCCGGCGTCTACTTCCACAGCCTCGACGCCGACGATCGTCTCGGCGTCGCGGTCGCCCGCGGGCTGTTCCGGCTCCCGTACTACCGCGCCGAGACCGACGTTCGGGGCACCGCGGCGAGCGGCGGCGCGGGGCAGGGAGGCGTTGACGCGGACGCGCGCGACGCCGTCCGCTTCGCGAGCCGTCGCGTCCACGAGGGCGTCCCGCACGCGCGGTTCGACGCGACCTACGCGCCGGCCGGCGAGGCGTTCACCCCGGATCTCGGGTCGCTGCCGGCGTTTTTACTGGAGAACTACCGGTTCTACACCGCGGGAGAGAGCGGGCGGCTGTACGTGGGCGAGATCGAACACGACCCGTGGACGCTGCGGCCGGCCGAGGCGGATATCCGGGCGAACACGCTGTTCGCGGCGAACGGCTTCGAGGCCCCCGACGGCGACCCGATCCTCCACTACGCCGAGCCGATCGCGGTCACCGCCGACCGGATCAGCCGGGCCTGACGCCGAGCGGAGCGTCCGCGGCCGGAAGCGACCGCGACCAGCCGGCTACGGGAACAGCCCGCGGTACTCGTGGGCCTTCGCGGTGCGCTCCAAGGCGAGCGTGTAGGCGGCGGTCCGCAGGTCGGGGAGCTCCTTCGTGTCGTACTGTTCGACGGTCTTGTCGAAGGCGCTCCCGATGCGCCGCTCAAGCTCGGCGTTAACCGTCTCCAGCGGCCACGAGAACTCCTGCGCGTTCTGGACCCATTCCAGGTAGGAGACGATGACGCCGCCCGCGTTCGCGAGGATGTCCGGCACGACCTGGATGTCGCGCTCGGTGAGCGCCTTGTCGGCCGCGACGGTCGTCGGGCCGTTCGCCGCCTCGACGACCGCCGACGCACGGAGGTCGTCGACGTTGTCGGCGGTGATCACGCCCTCGACGGCGGCCGGGATGAGCACGTCGACGTCGAGCGTGAGCAGCTCCGCGTTGGTGATCTGGTCGGGGTCGTCCCAGCGGGAGTCGGCGGTGCTCGCGCCGCCGCGGATCTCGCCCGCGACATACTCCTCGACCAGTCCGCCGGCGTCGACGTGCGCGCCGAGCGCGGCCACGTCGAGCCCGTCGGGGTCGTAGGCCGCGCCCGACACGTCCGAGGTGGCGACCACGTTGGCGCCCCCCTCGTCGAGGAGTCGGGCCGCGTTCGACCCGACGTTCCCGAATCCCTGAATCGCGATCGTCGCGTCCGACAGGTCGCGGTCGAGGTACTCGAAGAGCCGCTCCGTGACGAGCGAGACGCCGCGACCGGTCGCCTCCACGCGACCCGGCGTCCCGCCGATCTCAAGCGGCTTCCCGGTGACGACCTGCGGGACGGAGTACCCCTCGTACATCGAGTAGGTGTCCATCATCCACGCCATCGTCTGCGGGTTCGTGTTCATGTCCGGCGCGGGCACGTCGATCTCGGGACCGATCATCCGACGGATCCCCTCGGTGTACCGCCGGGTGAGCCGTTCGAGGTCGCGTTCGGTGAGGTCTTTCGGTTCGCAGATCACGCCGCCCTTGGCGCCTCCGTACGGGAGGTCGACCAGGGCAGTCTTCCACGTCATCCACCCGGCGAGCGCCTCGACCTCTCGCTGCGTGACCGTCGGGTGGAACCGAACGCCGCCCTTGAACGGCCCGCGGGCGCTGTCGAACTGACAGCGGTACCCCTCGAACACCTCGACCTCCCCGGACTCCAGCTCCACCGGGAGCGTCACCTTCAGCGTGCGTTCCGGGTGCTTGAGCCGCTCGAACACCCCGTGGTCCACGTCTGCGTACTCCTCGGCGCGGTCCATCTGGGCGAGCATGTTCTCGAACGGATCGTCGGCCATGGCGACCACGACTCGATCGTTCGTGATATTGGTTTCGGCAAGTTTCTCCTTTGATAAATGATAACAATCACGGCAATCGACGCCCGCGGATCGGCGCTCGCACGTCGAAGCCTTCCGGCCACGTCCGACCGGACTTATACGTCGGGGGGAACAAGCCGCGGACATGACACACGGACACGCGACGGGGGACCGTCGATGACGGCACAGACGCTCCATCCCCGAGTCCAGGTCGTGTGGGTCCTCCGCGCGGTGCTGCTGTCTGCGCTCGTCACCGCTCCCTTCGTCGGCGGCGCGTACTTCGAGTACCTCCCGCGGTGGGCACCGGTCGCCGTCGGGGGGGTCGTCCTGACGCTCACCGTCGCCCACGCGCTGTTGCGGTACCGACGCTGGAGCTACGAGATCCGCGAGGACGCGATCTACCTCGACCGCGGGGTGGTCACGCAGGTCCGGACGACGGTACCGCTGGTGCGGATCCAACACGTCGACTCCCGCCGCGGCCCGGTCGAACGGACGGTCGGGCTCGCCTCCTGCGTGGTGTACACCGCCGGATCGCGGGGCGCGGACGTGCGGATCCCGGGACTCACGCCGGACGGCGCGAGCGACCTCCGCGAGGAGTTGAAGCGGCTGGCGATCCGCGCCGACGGGGAGGACGCGGTGTGAAGCTGGCGCCGCAGTCGGTCCCGTACCGCGCGCTCCAGAAGGCGGCCGGGACCGCCGTCGCGCTGTTCGTGATCGTGAACAGCGGCGGCTTCGGGCTCCCGTTGGCGGTCGGCGGGGGCGCCGCCATCCTCCTCGTCACGTTCGCCTACGAGGTCGCGTACTACCGCCGGTTCGAGTACGTCCTCACCGAGGACACGCTCGACATTTCCTCCGGCGTCATCTCGCGACGCGAGCGAGAGATCCCGTACCGGCGGATCCAGAACGTCGACGTGAGCCGCGGCGTGATTCAGCGGGCGATCGGCGTCGCCGCGGTCGACTTAGAGACCGCCGGCGGCTCCAGCACCGAGGGGTCGATCCGCTTCGTCACGCCCGACGAGGCGACGCGGCTCCAGCGCGAAGTCCAGCGCCGGAAGTCCGGACGCGCCAGCCGAGACGACGACGCCGAGGCGTCGGGGACCGACGCCGACGCGGTCGACCCCGGTGGAGACGACGCGTTCGGCCCCGACGAGGAAGTGTTGTTCGCCATCTCGCCCGGCGAGCTCGCCATGGTCGGCGCGCTGTCGTTCGACGGGCGCCTGATCGGGCTGCTGGCGTTCCTCAGCTCCGGGTCGTTCCCGGTGCTGTCGAGCTTCCTGCCGGAGACCTCGGCCGCCGCGCTGACCGCGACCGCGATCGTCGGGGTCGCGGCCCTCTTCATCGCGTCGTGGCTCATCGGCGCGGGCGTCGCCTTCTCGAACTACTACGGGTTCCGGCTCTCGCGGGCCGGCGACGAGCTGCGCTACGAACGCGGGCTGTTCCGGCGATACAGCGGGTCGATCCCGACGGAGAAGATCCAGGCGCTGCGGATCACCGACAACCCCGCCAAGCGCGCGCTCGGCTACGCGAGCCTCTCTATCGAGACGGCGGGATACGCCCCCGGACAGGGGAGCGAGTCGGGCAACCAGTCCGCCGTCCCGATCGCCGCCACCGACCGCGTCTACCGGCTCGCACACGAGGTCGAGTCGTTCGGGACGCCGGAGTTCAACCGCCCGCCGAAGCGGATCCGCTGGCGGTACGTCATCCGGTACACGCTGATCGTCGGCGTCCTCACCGGGATCGCGTACGGCGTGAACTGGTACGTGTCGCCGTCGATCCCCTGGTACGGGGCGGCCGCCCTCCTCCTCGCCGTCCCGCCCGCGGCGCACCTGAAGTGGAAACACCGCGGCTACTGGGTCGGCGAGGACCACCTGCTCACGCGGAACGGGTTCTGGAGCCGGACCGTCGCCGTCGTCCCGTACTACCGGATCCAGAACGTGATCGACAGCCGGACCGTGTTCCAGCGCCGGTGGGGCGTGGCGACGATCGTCGCCGACACGGCGGGCACCGGTTCGCTGACCGGCAGCGACGCGGCCGCCGTCGACTTCGAGGTCGGCGAGGCCGAGGCGCTGAAGCAGACCCTCACCGAGCGCCTCGCGACCGCCGTCGCGGCCCGCCGAAGCGACGGGGCCGACTCCTTCGAATGGCTCGACGGCGACGACGGGGGAGAGGACGGAGTCGACGAGACGGACGGAAGCGTCGGGAGTCGCACAGAGGAGGGGAAGCCCGCCGAAGACGAGGAGCCCCCTGGAGGCGAGAAGCCCGCGGGAGACGAGAGGGGCGGCGTCGACGAGGGTGGCGTAGAGAGCGAGGACGCCGGCGACGAACCCGACGACGACGTGGTCGCCGACGCCGAGGCGGACGACGTTGCGAGCGAGGCGTCGTCCGAGGAGGACCTCGATATCCCCGAGGACGGCGTCGTCCGGCCCGACTTCTCGCCGAGCGATCGCGATTACTCGGAGCCCGCGGAGCGGATCGACACCGGAGAGTACGCGGTCGACCAGAACCCGTCGGACGCCGACGTGGCGCACGGGCCGGGATCCGGCGAGGAGCGCGAGGCAGACGGAGACGCGGCGGACGGCGATCGCGACATCGCGGACGGCGACCGCGACGGGGAGGGCGAGACTCCAGACGACCGCTGAGGGGCGTGGCCCGCGCGGCCCCGCCCGCTCACTCGTCGAGGAGCTGTTGTGCGATCGTGTTGCGGAGCACTTCGCTCGTTCCCTCGTATATCTCCGAGAGCTTGGCGTCGCGGTAGAACCGCTCCGCGGGGAAGTCCTTGGTGTAGCCGTAGCCGCCGTGGATCTGGATGCCCTCGTTGGCGACCTCCCGGGCGATCTCCGAGGCGTACAGCTTCGCCTGCGCGGCCTCCTTGATGTAGTCCTCGTCGCGCATCTTCAGGTCGGCCGCCTCGTGCATCAGCAGCTCCGCGGCGCGCGCCTTCGTGTCCATGTCGGCGAGCTTGTGCTGGATCGCCTGGAAGTCGGAAATGGGGCGGTCGAACTGTTCGCGCTGTTGGGCGTAGGATTTCGCCTCGTTAAGTGCCGCGCGCGCGATCCCGACCGACCGGGCCGCGATGGTGATGCGCCCGCCGTTGAGCGTCTTCAGCGCGTGGACGAACCCGTCGCCCTCCTCGCCGAGCAGCCGGTCCTCGGGGATCCACATGTCGTCGAACCGGAGCTCCGCGGTCGGACATCCCTTGTCGCCGAGCTTGTCCTCCGTCCCCTCGACGATGAACCCGTCGTCCTCCTCGGGGCGCACGACGAACGAGGAGATGCCGTTCCGGCCGGCGTCGGGGTCGGTCTTGGCGAACAGGGTGACCGTGTCAGCGACGGAGCCGTTCGAGATCCAGAGCTTGCCGCCGTTCACGACGTAGCCGTCGCCGTCGCGTTCCGCGGTGGTCGACATCGCCGGCACGTCGGAGCCGGCCTCCGCCTCCGAGAGGGCGAACGCGCCGATGTCCTCGGCGGTGTTTAACGCGGTGAGGTACTCCTGCTTCTGGGCCTCGTCGCCGAACTCGTAGAGCATGTTGCCGGCCAGCGAGGTGTGGGCGGCGACGACCGTCCCGAGCCCGCCGGAGCCGCGGGAGATCTCTTCGAGCCCGATCGCGTAGCTGTGGTAGTCGAGGCCCGCGCCCTCGTACTCCACCGGGAACGGCATGCCCATGAGACCGAGGTCGGCCATCTCCTCGACCAGGTCGGCGGGGAACTCGTCGGTCTCGTCGATCTCGGCCGCGCGCGGAACGACCTCCTCGTCGACGAACTCCGCGACGGTGTCGCGTATCTGACGCTGCTCTTCGGTGAGCGTGAACTCCATACCCGAGCCTTTGGCCGGGCGGACTTAGCCGTTTCCACACGATTGTACACGGGTCGTCGGTTCGTCGGAGCTGACGGGAGTCGAGTCGTGCGATTTCGGCCGCCCGTCCCGCGGTCGACGCCCGGCGGACGTTCCACGAGGGTTTTTATGCGTTGTGCCGTAAATACCGGCAACTGAATGAGCGGACGAGAACACGGCCCCGGCGAGGCCGACCTCGAGTGGTGTCACGAGGCGGTCCAGGGGGTCTCGCGGACCTTCGCGCTGACTGTCGACGTGTTAGAGGAGCCGATGGCGTCGCAGATCTGCGTCGGCTACCTCCTCTGCCGCGTCGCCGACACGGTCGAGGACGCGGGTCATATCCCGCCGGACGCCCAGAGCGACGTGTTGCGGACGTACCGGCGATCGATCGATCCGGACGACGAGACGGACATCGCGGCGTTCCGCGCGTCGGTCGACGAGTGGCTGCCCGCGGAGCGCGACGACGACTGGACCGTCGTCGCCGAGGCGCCCACGATCGCTGCGACGTTCGAAGAGCTCGACCCGGAGGCCCAGGATGCCATCGTCCCGCCGGTGTTGGAGATGGTCGACGGGATGGCGATGTTCGTCGAGCGTCACGCGACCGAGGGCGGACTCCGCATCGACGACCGCGACGAGTTGGAACAGTACTGCTACTACGCGGCCGGCACCGTCGGCAACCTCATCACGAACCTGCTCACCCGCGGCGACCTCACCGAGGAGCGCGCGACGCGACTGCGGGAGACCGCCGAGGAGTTCGGCCTCCTCCTCCAGCTCGTCAACGTCTCGAAGGACGTCTACGACGACTACACCGAGGAGAACAACGTCTACCTCCCTGCCGAGTGGCTCGAGGCCGAGGGCGTCGAGCAGGAGCGCGTTGTCCACCCCGAGAACCGCGAGTCGTCCGCGCGGGTCGTCGGCCAGACCGCGGACTACGCCCGCTCGTTCCTCGACGACGCGCAGGCGTACCTGGAGACGATGCCGCTGTCGAACGGGAACACGATGGAGGCGTGGACGGTCCCGTACCTGCTCGCGGTCGGTACCCTCCGAGAGCTCGGGAGCCGCCCGGAAGACGCGCTCACCGAGACCGGCGTGAAGGTGTCCAGACAGGAGGTGTTCGCGGTGATGTCCGCGGCGAGCGACGTCGGCCGCGACTCGCTCGCGGAACTGCGCCAGACCATCGCCCGGACGCCGTTCCACCGCGCGGTCGGCTCGGCGGACTGAGCCGCCGCGCGTCGCCGCCGCTTTCGTTTTTCCCCGGCATCCCTCGTCGCTCACAGCCGCGACCGCGCCCGGGACACCGCGGGAACGCGCACGCCCGTCGTCTCCCCGAGCGCCTCGGCCGCGCTCAGCAGCCACTCCGCGCGCTCGACACGGGAGTCGAGGTCTCCCGGACCGATCCGGTACCGCTCGACCAGCTCCTCGACGGTCGCGCCCCCGATCCACTCGTCTAGGATGCGGGCGGTCTTCACCGACTCCAGCCACCCCTCGAAGTCGTCCGGGTCGGTCATGTCCGTCGTCAGCTGTGCGGCGTTGCTCCGGGCGAACTGGTAGATGTCGGCCCGCTCTGCGTTGCCGAGGTAGGTGTCCTGCATGTCCGGCGTGTCGCAGATCACCTCGAAGGCGGTGAGCGTCGTCGCCTCGGACAGGTCGGCCGCCGCGCGGAGGCCGGCGACGATCCGCTCGCCGGTCTCCGGGCGGACGTACTGCTTCGAGGTCGTCTCGCCGACCGCCGTCGCGACGAGGCGATAGTCCTCGACCCCGCCCGTCTCCCGCGCGACCATCTCGGCCGCAACGAGGTCGTCGACCGCGACGGCGACGGCGTCGGCGAGCCCGCCCGCCCCCGTCTCTCGCGCGTAGAACGTCCCCTCGAACACGTCGAGGATCTCCGACTCGGTCGCGGCGAACCCCGTCGCGACCGCCGCGAGCACGTGCGTCCGGAGCGCGCCCGGCTCGGCGAGCTGCGACTCGACGGCCTCGGGCTCGCCCTCGACGTAGCGCTCGCGAACCTCCCCTCGAGTGTCTGCGTCGGCGACGAGGACCGCCTCCCCGTGCGGGTCGAGGCCGGGCCGACCGGCGCGGCCGCACATCTGGTGGACCTCGAGCGTCGGGATCCACGCCATGCCGCCCTCCCCGTACCGGCGCTGGTCGCGGACGACGACGCGGCGCGCGGGCACGTTGACGCCGGCCGCCAACGTGGGCGTGGCGCAGATACAGGCCACGTCGCGCTCGCGAAACGCCGACTCGACGACGGCGCGGTGACCCGACCGGAGCCCGGCGTGGTGGAACGCGACGCCCGTCCGCAGGCAGTCGGCGAGCTGTCGGCCGGTGAGCGTGCCGTCCACGTCGGTCGCCTCCTCGGCCGCCGCGGCGGCCGCCTCGTCGATCCCCAACTCCGCGGCGAGGCCGTCCTCGGCGAGCCGCTCGGCGAGGTCGACCGCCTCGCGGCGAGAGCGGACGAAGGCGAGGCACTGGCCGCCGTCCGCGACCGCGTCGGCGACCAGCGCGGCCGTGACCTCGGTCGGATCGTTCTCGTCGTCAGCGTCCCCGTCGCCGTCGATTTCGGTCTCGTCGAGGTCGACCGAGAGGCTCGTGCCGTCGTCGAAGTCGACCTCGCCGCCGACGGCGACGCCGGTCCGGAGGTCGACCGGCCGCCACTCGGACTCGACGAGCGCGGCGTCGAGCCAGTCGGCGATCGCCTCGGGGTTGTCGACCGTCGCCGACAGCGCGACCGTCTGGAGGTCCGGATTCCGGCGTCGGAGCGTCGCCAGCGTCACTTCGAGGGTCGGTCCGCGCCCCGTCGCGCCGAGCAGGTGGACCTCGTCGACGACGACGCAGGCCAGCGCGTCGACCCACGAGGCGCCGTTGCGGATCGCCGAGTCGACCTTCTCGCTCGTGGCGACGACCACGTCGTTGCCGGCGAGCGCCTCGCCCGTCGCGTCGAAGTCGCCGGTGGAGATGCCGACGTCGACGCCGGGGAGCGCCGCGAACGTCTCGTACTTCTCGCGGGCGAGCGCGCGGAGCGGGCAGACGTAGAGCCCGGGGCCGTCGGCGGTCAGGAGCGCAAGTTGTGCGACGAGTGTCTTGCCCGAGGCGGTCGGCACCGCCGCGACGACATCGGCGCCGTCGCAGACGCCCGCGTCGACCGCCGCGCGCTGCGGCGGGTACAGTTCGCGCACGCCGCGCTCGGCGAAGTGGTCGACGACGCGTGACGAAAGCGGCAGGTCCCGGACGCGCATACGAACACGCCTTCGGCCGGATCGCTGATAAAGAGTCCGCGGCGCCCCCTCTCGAACCCGTTCGGTCGCCGACTACCCGTCGGCGTCGAAGTCTTGGAACAGCTTCTCGTAGTCCTCGTCGTCGGTCGCGACCGCGTCGCGCGACTCGTCGGCCCGCTCGCGGAGCTCGTCGATCCGACCGGTGAGCCGCTGGTACTCCTCGTTGTCCGCGAGGTCGCTGGCGCTCTTCTCGGACTCCAGCATCGCCTTCTTGGAGGTCAGCGAGAACAGCTCTTGGACCTCCGAGTCGTACTCGCCGCGCCGTAACAGCCCTTCGACGGTCTCTCGGAGCGTCTCGCTCGTGACGGGCTTGACGAGGTAGTCGTCGAACCCCATCTCGAGGATGTCGAAGTCTGGCTCGACGGCGGTGACCATCGCGACCCGACAGTCGATGCCCCGTTCGCGGACGGCCGTGAGGACCTCGTCGCCGGAGAGACCCGGCATGCGTCGGTCGAGGAGGATCGCGTCGACCTCGTCGTCGACCTCGTCGAGTTGGTCGAGCGCCTCGCGGCCGCCGTACGCGGTCCGGACGCGGTACTCGTCGCCGAGCCAAGCGGCGTACAGGTCGGCCAGATCGGGTTCGTCCTCGACCACGAGGACCAGCGGCGGTTGCTCACTCATGGATGACGGGAGCGAGGGGGTGTTCGCTCACACGTTTCGTCTCTCCGCTGGCTATATTAAAATACCTCTTCGAAGCGCCACGCTGATCGGTCGCCCGGCCGGACGCGATCGGACGAGACGCGACCGGAGTCGACGAGGCGCAGCGCGACGCGGTGGGGCGCGACCCGACAGGGACCGCGCTCGGTCGGCGGTCGGTTCCGGTTACTCGTCCGGGCTGTAGTTGGGCGCCTCGTCCGTGATCATCACGTCGTGCGGGTGGCTCTCGCTCTGGCCCGCGGTCGAGACGCGGACGAACTCCGCGCGCTCGTGGAGGTCGGGGACGGTCTCCGCGCCGACGTACCCCATCCCGGAGCGCATCCCGCCCGTGAGCTGGTGGAGCTCGGAGGCGAGGCTCCCCTTGTACGGGGTCGCCGCCTCGACGCCCTCGGGGACGAACTCCTCGTCTTCGTCCTCCTCTTTGAGGTAGCGGTCGCCGCCGCCGGACTTCATCGCGCCGACCGACCCCATCCCGCGGTACTGCTTGTACTTCTTCCCCTGCATCGTGATGACGCGGCCGGGGGCCTCGTCGGTGCCGGCGAAGTACGAGCCGAGCATCACGGCGTCCGCGCCCGCCGCGATCGCCTTGATCGCGTCGCCGGAGTACCGGATCCCGCCGTCGGCGATCACGGGCACGTCGTGCTCGGCGGCGACGTCCGCGACCTCCGCGACCGCGGTCATCTGGGGCATGCCCGCGCCGCTGACGACGCGCGTGGTACAGATAGAGCCCGGTCCGATGCCGACCTTCAGCCCGTCGGCGAAGTCGACCGCGGCCTCGGCGGCCTCGCGCGTGCCGACGTTGCCGACGACCACGTCGGCGTCGACGGTCGCTTTGATCGCCTCCGCCGAGTCGAGCACGTTGAGGTTGTGGGCGTGCGCGCAGTCGATGAAGATGACGTCTACGCCGGCCTGATCCGCCGCGACGGCGCGCTCCTCCTCGAAGGGGCCGACGGCGACCCCGGCGAGCAGGCGCCCCCGGTCGTCGCGGGCGGCGTCCTCGTGTTCGCGGCGCTGGAGGATCCCCTGCATCGTCACCAGCCCGACGAGCCGCTCGTCGCCGTCGACGATGGGGACGCGCTCGATCTTATGATCGTACATCAGTTCGAGCGCCTCGCGCGCATCGACGTCGTCCGGGGCGGTGATCACCTCGTCGGTCATCGCCTCGCGGACGGCGTCGTCCTCGCCGACTTCGAGGTAGGGCCGGATGTCGGTTCCGGAGATGATACCGAGGACCGTGTCGTCGTCGGCGACGACCGGCGCGCCGGAGACGCCCTGCCGCTCCATCACCTCGTCGGCCTCGCGGACGGTGTCGTCGGGCGAGACTGTGACGACGTTCTCGCGGCGGATGACGAGCTCGTGCGCGCGCTTGACGCGCTCGACCTCGGCGGCCGTCTCCTCGGCGGTCATGTTGCGGTGCAGGACGCCGAGGCCGCCTTCGCGGGCCATCGCGATCGCGAGGTCGCTCTCGGTGACGGTGTCCATCGCCGCCGACAGCACGGGGACGGTGAGTTCGACGTGCTTCGACACGCGCGTCGTCAGGTCCGCGTCGTCGGGCTCGACCCGACTCTCTTTCGGACGGAGGAGCACGTCGTCGAACGTCAGCGCTTCCGGGACATCGAGCTTCGCCGAGAATCGGCCAGAATCTGTCGCCATATAATCCGTCATGAACGGCCGATGAAAAGCGTTGCGAGACGGCACGGACGTGGTTGTTGCTCACATTCGAATACCTATTATATACATGATCATGGCTATCAATCGGCCGAGACGCGATCGGTTCGAGAACGATTGAGTCCGTTCGGCCCGTCGAAGCCGCTCTGCGTCCGGAGTGAGAGCCGGCGCCGAGAGATGATCGGAGAAGCCCCGAAAGCGGCGACGGTTCCTCGTCGGAGCCACGCGTTCACCGTGGATACGTCGTGTCATGCGGACGCGTCTCACACAACCTTTAACGCGACCGAAACACGTATATCTGGTATGGACTCCGACAGTCCCGTGAACGCGCGTATCGCCGGCCAGTCGAACGCCGACCTCGGCGTCCGCTTCACAGCCGGCAATCCGCGCAAACCCTTTACATGGGCTCGTCGGACCTCCCGCGGCGTGGACTCCGCGTGCTGGTCCCCGGACCACTGCGAGTCGCACGCGTCCCACCGCCACCCCGACGGTCAGGGCTATCGTCCCTAAATGAGCACGTCACGTCACCCGGTCGCCCTGCGATTAGAACAGCAGGTCGGGAGCGCGACGAAGTTGCTCGCGACCGTGATGGTCCTGCCGCTCATCGACGGCATCTTCCCCGCCCTCGTCGTCGCCGGCGTCCTCGGATCGGCCACCGGCGTCGTCGAGACCGGTATCCTGATCTTCGGCGGCTCCGCGACCGCTGCGGTGATCCTCGCGGAGATGGACGGGACCCGTCGGGAGATGGTCGCGTCCGTGCTACTGATCGGCGCGGTGATCATCCCGGTCGCCGCCGTCGAGGCGGCCCTCGCGCCAACTCTCCAGGAGCTGCTCAACCTGCCCGTCTTCGAGCGGTTCGCCGGGCTTGTCATCCTGACGATCGCCGCGAAGACCGCTAGCTCGGAAATCGGCGAATACCTGCCGAGCCCGGGCGTGATCATCGGACTCGGCCTCGTCGCGAGCTTCGAGCCGTCGGGGTTCGCCCTGCGGACTTCGACCGAGTACGTCGTCAACGGCACCGCGGCCGCCGCCGTGGGCGTGGCGTTCGCGCTGTCGATCGCGCTGCTGTCGCCGCACCTCCGCGGCCGCGTCGACATCGATCGGTTCCGGTTCGGCTCCGCGGTCGCGCTGGGCGTGCTCGCGCTGCCGATCCTGCTCGGCCCGTTCGACCTCATGCAGACGGAGGCGCCCGTCGCGCTCGCGGTGCTCGCGGTGACGACCCTGTTCGCGTACGACCCGAACTCGGAGGGAGAGGAGGGCGCCGCCGGGGACGACGAGGCGCCCGACGACGACGCGCCGGACGGTCGCGTCGACGGCGCGGACAAGTCGGACGCCGACCCCGCCGACGCCGACGAAGAGTCGGAGGAAGCGCCGAGCGAACCGCCGCTCGACGCGCCGCCTGAGGGGCCCTCCCCGATCGTCGACGACGACGTCGCCGTCCTCGCGAACGGCGGCGAGAGCCGGGACGCCGACGACGACGGGGCGGACCCGTTCACCGACGACGACTCCCGCGCGCCGTGGCTGTAAGCCCGGCGTAGCCGGCGACCGACATATCCGATTTCTGCCCCGGATCGCACGGCTCCGTGATCGCCCCGCGTGTCGCCGGGGTTTAGGTACTCGACCCCGAACGGACGGTATGTCGAACCGCGTCGTTCAGGGGCGGATGGTGACGCCCGAGAAGCTCGCAGAGCTGATCGAAGGAGAGTCCGTGCTGGAGGCCGAATCGATCGCGGACGCCGACCGCGACTGCCCGGAGTGCGGCGGGGACGTCATCTCGGTCGGGTACATGCCGAGCGTGACCGAGTTCGTCACCGGGTACAAGTGCCAAGACTGCGACTGGAGCGACGACGACCGAGAGTAACGCCGGTCGGATCGCCGCCGTGTCGCGCGCGTTCGCTCGCCGCCGCCGCGTCGTCGGATCGTCCGTGATCGAAACCCCTTTATCCGCGTTTCGGCAACGGTCGAATGCGAGATCACGCGGGGCTGTGGCCAAGCCAGGCATGGCGACTGACTCCAGAGGCTTGCGCCCGGGACGACACTCCAGACTGATATACCGAGCGGCCGACTGATCATCGGTCGCGTTGACGACCCTCTGGAGTTCCGAGGCGCACCGGAGATATCAGTCGATCGGGGGTTCAAATCCCTCCGGCCCCATACTCTTGCTTCAGAGGTCCCAATCGGCGGACTACAGTAGCTCGGTGAGTGCGTGCTTGGGAGCCGGCGTATACACGTTACATATAGGAGCAGGTGTTGGCAATATAGCTCATGGACGATGTCACCGTTGTCGTTCCGGCCTACGACGAGGCGGGTCGGATAGGGCCGGTCGTTCGTGATCTCGTCGACGAGTATGCCGTGCTGGTCGTGGACGACGGCTCGACGGACGCCACGGCGGCGGAGGCCGAGGACGCGGGAGCGGACGTCGTTCGACAGCCGGAGAACGCGGGCTATATCCGCGCGCTGAAACGCGGGTTCCGAGAGGCGACGTCCGAGATCGTCGTCACGTTCGACGCCGACGGCGAACACCGTCCCGAAGACGTCGACCGTCTCGTTCGACCGGTCAGAGACGGCAAGTTGGATCTGGTTCTCGGTGCCAGATCGACCATTCCGCGCCCCTCGGAACGGCTACTCAACGAACTGGCGCGGTTGAAGATCGACGTGCGGGACTCGGGTACGGGGTTCCGCGCGCTCCGTCGCGAACTGGCCGTGTCGCTCGATCTCGACACGGCCTGTACCTGTGGGACGTTCGTGTTAGAGGCGGCCGCCAACGGGGCGAGGATCGGAGAGGTTCCCGCAGAGACGCGCTCGATTCAGAAACCGCGCGGGATCGCTTGGAAACACGGCAGACAGCTCTTCCACGTGCTGCGGTACCTGATGCTTGCCCCACGTCGGTCGTAGGCGCTGGACGCAGTCGCGATACGTATCGGGGACGTTGTGTCTGGATCCCTACGCGTCGACGAACGGGTTCGAGAGCTTCTCGCCCCCCCCCCTTGTGGGCGCCGTGGTGCCTGTCCCCGACGGCGGATCGCGCTCACCGAGGCCGACGGGAGTGATCGGTCGAGACGGCTTCGACGGGTATCGACCGCGTCTCGCGAAGCGTCGGCAAAGTTCCGGTCAGCGGCGAGCCACGATCCGCCCGGCGAGCAAGCCGACGAGCGCGATCATGCCCGCCATCGCGAGGTAGATCGCCAGTCCGATCGCCTCGCCGTTCGCCCCGTTCAGGCCCGCCAGTCCTAGGAACACGACGGCGATGACGGCGTGAAGCGTGAACACGCCAGACGGGACGTTCGCGCCGAGATCGAATCCGAGGTCCATACCCTCGCTTCGGCCACCGTCGGAAAAAGTCGTCCGGTCGGACGCGCGCCATCGACGCGCTCGCCGCCGACGGGGCCGCCACACTAAAGCGACACCGACCCGAGGGCTAGCCCGATGACCGACGCCCGCTCCCGACGCGAGTGGCTCGCCGCGGTCGGCGCAGCGACGACCACCGCCGCGGCCGGCTGTGCCTCGCTCGACAACCCGCCCGTGGACGGGCCCCGCGAGGCCCCGGACGTAGACCCCGGCGCGGGGGACGCGACGCGACAGACGATACCTCCGGGCGTGGCGCAGTTCCGCGGCTCGCTGGAGCGGTGGGGGTACTACCCGGACGAGACGGTGGCCGACGCGGTCGAAGAGGCGTGGCGGATCCCGGCGGTCAATACCGGCGACCACAGCGCGGCGAAGGCGAGCGCGGTGCCGACCCCGGACGGCGGCGTCGTCCTCCCGGGCGACACGGGGGACCTCCTCGCGATAACGACCGACGGGGACGTTCGCTGGCGCGGCGAGACCGATGCGGGAGGGCGCGGGATCCACGGGACGCCCGCGGTCGCGGACGGTCGCGCCTACGTAGGCGCGTACGACGGCGTCCTCTACGCGTTCGCGCTCGACTCCGGCGACCTGGAGTGGTCGACCGACCTCGGCGGCTCGATCGGGTCGAGCCCGCTGTACCTCGACGGGGAGCTGTACGTCTCGGTCGAGTTTCCAAACCCCGAAGGGCGGCTGTTCGCGGTCGACGCGGCGACGGGGGACGTGACGTGGGAGGAGCCCGACCACCGTCCCACCGACCACCCCCACTCCTCGCCCGCGATCTCGCTCGCCGCCGGCCGGATGGTGTGCGGGTCGAACGACGGCTACTGCTACTGTTGGAGCTTCCCGGAGCTGGAGTTCCAGTGGCGCTTCGCGACCGACCCGCCCGCGTCCAACGACGGCGAGATCAAGGGCCCGATCGCGACGTACGACGGCGCCGCCTTCTTCGGCTCGTGGGACTTCAACGTGTACCGCGTGGACCTGGAGACGGGCGAGGAGGACTGGCGCTTCGAGACGGGCGACCTCTCGATGACGGGGCCCGCGATCGACCCCGAGCGCGACGTGGTGTACATGGGCAGTCACGACGACCACCTGTACGCGCTCGACGCGGCGACGGGGGACGTGGAGTGGCGCTTCCGGACCGGCCGCCCGCTCACCGGCTGCGCGACGGTCGCCGGCGACCGCGTGCTGACGGGGTCGAAGGACGGCACGCTCTACGCGCTGGAGGCCGACTCCGGTGACGAGGTGTGGCGCGTCGACCACGAGGGCTGGATCACCAGCGCGCCACGCGTCGTCGACGGGGAGATTTACTACGCCGAGCGCGCGCCCGACCCGGAGGGGGGAGACACCGACGGCGGCGGGTACAAGCTCGTCGCCGCGGAGTGAGCGGCGTGGCTGCGGTGGAGGACCGCCGAGACCGCTCACGGCCGCGGTCGATCGGGTAGCTCGAACACCTCCTCGATTCGGGCGTCGAACTCTCGCGCGATCCGCCACGCGAGCTCCAGGGAGGGGTTGTACTCACCCTTCTCGACGTAGAGGACCGTCTGCCGGGTCACGTCGACGCGGTCGGCGAGTTCGGCCTGCGTCAACCCCGCTTCTTCGCGGAGCTCCCGGATACGCGTCTCGAACTCCACGGTCACGCCTCCACGCCCCGCCGTCGGACCCAAGCCCGCGTGCCGTGGGCGACGGAGGAGACGCAGATCGCGACGGCGGCCCACACCACCACGACGCGGGCCTGCGCGTAGGCGGTCGCCGCGACGCCGGCGAGTCCGCCCGTCGCCTCCAGAGCGGACCCGAGGAGGAAGACGGCGAGCGCGGCCCCGAACAGCAGCATCACGGCGCGGCTCGCGGCGGTCCGCGTGATCTCGCGGGTGCGCTCGTCGATCGGCGTGTGACCGACGCGGTCGGCGAGCGTCCGGCTGACCGGGAAGAACGCGACGAACAGCACCGCGCCGCCCGCGATGAGCGGGGCCGATTCGCGGGCCAGTCCGAGGTTGAGGGTCAGTACCGTCACGAGCATGTGAACGGCTCGTCCGATGCGGTATCGCGTCTGAGGTCGCATGGAGTGGTCACCTCTAGATGTAAATTCGATCTAACGTTATATATTTCTTACTCTACTAACCGGCGCGAGACCCGTTCCTCGCGAGGATTGCGTCAAATATCGGGCAGCGGGCCGTCGGTAAGGAGATCACGAGCCCGCTATCGACGGCGGGGGCTGTCGTGGCCCAGCCCGCAAGGCAGGTCATACTCGAAGGAACCAGCGGTGAGATGGAACCTGCGAACTCCCGAAGACGTGGACCTACCCCTCAGTGAGGAAAGCCCACGAGTGTAGTCGTGGGAGAAGTCACAACACATCGCCGATCCGGACCGGTTCGCCGTCGAGTTCCGGGTCCTCGGCGACGATCGTCAGGACCTCGTGGTCGGTGACGTCCCGGTACGACTTCCCGGTGGCCTCCTCGATCAGCGTCTTCTCCAGTTCGAACTCGGTCCCCTCGTAGACGACGTCGACCCCGCGGTCGGTGAACGTCAGTTCGGTACGCATGCGCTCAGATACTCGACGAGAGGGGATAAGCGGCACGAACACAGGGAGTCGGCGGTTTCGAGGTGTATCACGAGACCTGCCCGCGGCGGGTCGGCCGTGGGTCCGGGTCAGATCGCGTTACAGGCGGTGTCGTGGCCGGACTCGCAGAGTCGTTCGAGCGTCTCGCAGGCCTGTTCGTTCCCGTTCGCGCAGAGGCGGCGAGCGAGCGCGACCGTCGCGGCCGAAGTGGAATCGGCGCTCGCGTCCTCGCCGTCGCTATCTTCCGAGTCGGCGGCGGCGAGCCGATCGGGACCGCGCGTCCGTTTCCGGCGGTTGCTCCGCGTCGAACGGCTAGATCGGTTCGATAGTTTGTGCCTCCGTGGCATAGAGTAACACACGCCGCGGAAACAGATAAATCCGAATCAGGTGTGCGAACTGTACGCACATCGGCCACGGCCGGTCGGCGGCGAGTCGCGTCGAAGCGTGACAGGAGAGGGGCAGTTCAGTCGTCGTCCTCGTCGCGCATCTCGGAGAGGCGGCCGACGAGGTCGTCGGTGTCGGCGTCGCCCTCGATGGAGACCTCACCGTCGTGGTCGTTCTCGTGGACGTTCACCGCGTCGTCCTCGTCGGTATCGACGTCCTGGTCCTTCTGTTCGCTCTCGTCGTACGATCCGAATCCCATACCTGTCCGTTTGGCGGCGCACTGAAAAGCACCGCGACCGCGATCCCGTGCGAGAGCGATTCACTCGCGTCCGACGTTCGTCCGACGCCCCGTACCGTTTATACGCGCGGGGCGACTGCTCCCGGTGTGTCGCTGCGAGGAGGCGGCCCGATAGAGGAGCTCGCGATCCCCTCGGGGACGACCGTCGAGGAGCACGACGTCGTCGTCGACGGCGACGTGCTCGTGGGCGGCCAGTCGACCGTCGAGCTCGGCGTCCGCGGCCGCAACGTCGCGATCGGCGAGCGCGTCAGCGTCGGCGACGACATCGAGGCCGAGGGAGACTGCCGGCTCGACACCTGGTGTTCCGTCGACGGCAACGTGTTGGTCGGCGAGGACGCGTACCTCGGCGAGCGGGTCACCGTCACCGGGCGCCTGATGGTGTCGGGCGACCTCGACATCGGTGACGACGTGACGATCGAGGAGGGGTTCGAGGCCAACGGCTGGATCGTCATCCGCAACCCGGTGCCGACGATCGTCTTCTACTTCATCGTCCTCTCGCAGCTGCTGCGCGTCGGCGAGACCGACGCGGCCGACGAACTTGCCGAGGCGCTCGCCGACGGCGACGACGTCCGCGACCCACTCTTGATCCCGCGGAGCACCGAGATCGCCGACGACGCGTGGCGCGTGTCGACGCCGGCGACCGTGGGCGACGACTGCCGGCTCCACGGCAACCTCCGCGCGGCGTCGATCCGCGTCGGGGAGCGCAACGAGGTGTTCGGCTCGCTGCGCGCCCGCGAGGACATCACCGTGGGCGCGGAGACGGTCATTCACGGCGACGTGACGACCCGGGGCGGAACCGTGACCGTCGAGGCCGGCGCGCGCGTCCTCGGCGACGTCTCCGCCGGCGACCTCGTGGTGTACGACGGCGCGGAGATACAGGGCACGCTCAGGGCGCGCGGCGAGATGAAGTTGGTACAGCGGACGGGCCCCGAGACCGAGGCGGACGAAGTCGAGGAAGGGGGAGGAGCCGAAGCCGGAGGGTCAGACGGAGTCGACAGCGAGGAGCCGGACGGAGTCGACAGTGAGGAGTCGGACGGAGTCGGAGATGACGACGCCGATCCGGGCGACGGGACCGAGAACGAGACGACGGAGTCCGCGCGCGAGGACGACGCCCCCGAGACAGACGGCGAGTCCGACGCCGAGGGGACCGCAGCGGTGACCGCCGACGCCGGGGCGGCGACGGAGGCGGTCGAGTCAGAGAACGACTCCTGACCGGGAGAGAACGTCTTCGGCCAGTACCCGCCGATCCCAGAACAGCTGTATCGAAGCCTGAAGAGACACATTAACGCAGATGAGCCGCCAGTTCGGCGGACGTTTAACCCGATTTTAGCCGTTTTAATTTCACAAATTATCTGAACGGACACAAGGCACTTACAACGGCCGCCGAAACGGCCGAGTGCGACATGAGCCGATCACTGACGGCGACCCGCCGCGCGACGCTGGCGGGGCTGGGCGCGATCGTCGCATCGGGAAGCGTGACAAGCGTAGCCGCGGCCGCGGAGAGGGACTGGACCGTCGAGGCGACAGAGACGGACAGCACGCTTCACGACGTGGTGTCGGCGAACGCCGGTCGCTTCGCGGTCGGGGGCGGCGGCGTGCTCACCGCGCCCGCCGAGGAGGGTTGGCTGACGCTCCGCGACGGCGGCCCGACCGGAAACGGGAACAACCTCTACGGCGCGTCGGTCACCGACGACGGCGAGCGCGTCTGGTTCGTCGGCGCGAGCGGCGCCATCGGCGAGTACATCCCCGCGACGGACACGCTCGTTGACCGCTCCGCGCCGATGGACAACACGAACAACTACAACGACGTCGCGGTCACCGGCGCCGCCGGCGAGGCGAACGTGTACGTCGCCGGCGACTCGGGGAAGATCTACTACAGCTTCGAGAACGGCGCGACGGGGACGTGGGACTACGTCACGCCCGGGAGCGGCTCGGCGCTCCCCGCGATCGACTTCCACGCCCCCCGAGGCGGACACGCGATCGATACGAACGGGCGCGTGTTCGCCACCGACGACGGCGTCACGTGGAACGCGATCGGCATCGAAGACGCGAACGTGACGTTCTACGGCCTCGACAGCGACGCCCCCGACGACGTCGCCGTCTCCGGCGGCAACGGGACGCTCCTGACGTACGACGGCGCGAACTGGACGCCCGACGCCCTCGGCGACGCCGACCTCGTCGACGTCGAGACCGACGGCGAGGCCGGCTACGTCGTCGGCAGCGGCGGGGTGGTTCAGGAGTCGACCGCCGACGACCGGATCGTCCTCGACACGCCGACCGGCGAGAACCTGAACGCGGTCGACGTCGACGGCGACGCGGTCGTCGTCGGATCCAGCGGCACCGTCCTGCGTCGGTAACGGCCTCGGCGACGGCCACTCGATCGGTCCATACCCGCCGAGCTATCGGATCCCCCTCAGTCGCCGTCTCCGTCCGGGGCGGCGACGAACACTTCATCGTCGAGGGCCTCGCAGACCGCGTCTGCGAGCGCCCGGAGGTTCACGGTGTCCTCGCGGTTGTACGAGACGAGCGTCTCCAGCGCTTCCTCGTCGCCGCGCTCGTACTCACGCCAGAGGCGCACCGCGTCGCGGCCGGAGATGTCCGGGCGGTCGCGGTCGATCCCGAGTTCCTTCTCGATCGGTTTCAACCCGCCCGAGAGGCCGATCCGCTTGGCCGGGTACATCAGGTCGAGGTGGGGCGTGTCGATTTCGACGTCGAAGGATGTTTCGAGGAAGGGGACGTCGAAGCGCGCGCCGTTGAACGTCGCGAGCAGGCTCGCGTCCGCGAACTGCTCCCGGAGCCGGCGCGCGGTGAGGTCCTCGCCCGCGACGAGCGTCGTCGTCTCGCCGCCCTGATGGAAGCTGACCGTCGTCACGCGGTCGCGGCGCTCGTCGAGGCCGGTGGTCTCGATGTCAAAGAAGCAGGTCTCCTCGCGGAAGTTCTCGTAGAGCCGCCAGCGCTCGCCGGAGGGGAACTCGCGGTCGAAGTAGGTCGCGTCGCCGTCGTCGAGCCGCGTCAGCGCCTCCGCGATGAACGACTCGATCCGGTCCGCGGTCGTCGTCCCGACGCCCGCGACGTCGACCCCGGGGTCGAACGCCTCCCACGTGGTGACGCCCCGCCCCCAGAGGCGTCGTTCGGTCGTCTCGCCCACCCCCTCGACGGGGATGAAGCTGTTCTCGATGCGCATGTCCGTTCCGGCGCGACGCGTAGCTAAAAAGCCGACGGGAGCGGGCGGGCGGCCCCGACCGACGAAGAGCTAACACGGTCCGGGCCCGAGGGCCGTGCGTGATCGAGCGAGCGAACCGACGGGAGGGCGAGGCGCGAGCGCCGCGATGACACGGACAGACCCAGACGATGTCACGCTGATCGGGCATCGCGCCTGCGCCGACCAGTACCCGGAGAACACGGTCGGAGCGATCGAGCGCGCGTCACCGCGCGTCGACGCCGTCGAGCTCGACGTGCGACGGTGTGCGAGCGGCGAACTCGTCGTCGTCCACGACGCGGATCTCGGCCGACTGACCGACGCGTCCGGACCCGTCGCGGATGCCGACTGGAGCGAACTCCGCGAACTGACGGTCCTCGGCTCCGAGGAGTCGATCCCGCGGCTCGACGGCGCGCTCGACGCCGCGCCCGACGACCTCACCGTCAACGTCGAGGTCAAGGAGCCGGCCGTCGCGGGCGACGCGCTCGACGCGGCCCGGCGGGCGGCGAACGAAGTACTGTTCTCGTCGTTTCACCCTCGGGCGCTCGCGGCGCTGCGGGACCGCGACCCCGAGACTGCGCGCGCGCTGCTCGTCGCGGGCGGGGACGCCGAGCGCGCGGTCGAGGCGGCGACCGACCTCGGCTGCGTCGCGGTCCACCCCCCGATCGACGTCGCGACCGAGCCGGGGTTCGTCGATGCGGTACACGAGGCCGGGCTGCGGGTGAACGCGTGGACCGCGACAGACCGCGACGAGGTCGAGCGGCTCCTCGGAGCCGGCGTCGACGGGATCATCGCCGACCGGTGGGACCTGCTCCCGGAGCCGGGGCGGTCGTCGCGGGACTAAGTAGCTCCCGCTCCAACGCGACGATATGTGCGGCCGCTACACCCTCTTCACCCCCACCGCCGACCTCGAAGCGCGGTTCGACGCCGACTTCGGCGACCGTGAGCCGAGCTACAACTGCGCGCCTGGGCAGTCGCTACCGGTGATCGCGGACCGGGATCCCGGCAAGACGACCCGGATGGAGTGGGGGCTGACCCCGTCGTGGGCGGACGAGTCGTTCGACCTCATCAACGCCCGCGCGGAGACCGTGCGGGAGAAGCGGAGCTTCGCCGACGCCTTCGAGCGCCGGCGCTGTCTCGTCCCCGCCGACGGCTTCTACGAGTGGGTCGGCGGCGACCGCGGCGGCGGGAAGACCCCCTACCGCGTCGCGTTCGACGACGACCGCCCGTTCGCGATGGCGGGGATCTACGAGCGGTGGGAGCCGCCGACGCCGGAGACGACCCAAACGGGGCTCGGCGCATTCGGCGGCGGGGCTGAGGGCGGCGAGACGGGCGACGAACCGGACGCGGTCGAGACGTTCTCGATCGTCACCACCGAGCCGAACGACCTCGTGGCTGACCTCCACCACCGGATGGCGGTGATACTCGACCCCGACGCGGGCGAGGAGGAGACGTGGCTCCACGGGGGCCCCGACGAGGCCGCAGCGCTGCTCGACCCGTACCCGAGCGACGACCTCACCGCGCACCCGGTGTCGACGCGGGTGAACTCGCCGAGCGTCGACGCGCCCGACCTGATCGAACCGGTGGCCAGCGACTGAACCGTACGCCAACGGCTGAGCCGGAGCGGTCCGGCTCGTCGGACCCGGCGCCCGCGACCGCTCAGGGCGCGACGAGGTCGACCACCGTCTCGTCGTCGACGACGACGTTGTACGCGCCCTCGTCCTCGTTCCAGAGGACGAGCCCGTTCTCGACGAAGACCACCGACCCGTAGTCGGCCTCGCGGAGGTCGCGGTTCAGCGCGGTCTCGCGGGTACAGACGAGGTAGTGGTCGGTCGCCTGCGAGCCGTCGCCGACACGGTAGAGCGCGTTGTCCCCCTCGCTCAGGTCGTGGCTCAGCTTCACCGCAAGCAGGTTCACCCGGTCGGTGACGTGGCGCTCGGACTCGGCCATGCGCGCGCACCGCTCCGCGCTCGCCTCGATGTCGACCCGTCGCCGCCCGTCGGGGCGGAGTATCGAGTAAGCGAACTGGACATCGACGTTGACGAACTCGCCCGGCTCGTCGGTCTCGCCGCGCGCCGTCGCCTCGTCGAGCCGGCGCTGGAAGGGCGGGACCGCGAGGTCCGGGGCCACGTCGAACGACCACCCCGGATCGCTCGGGACCGCGTCGGGCCACAGTCGGAGCGCCGGCGAGTACATTTCGGCGTCGCGTCCCGGGCCGGCGCCGTCCCCGTCGCACGCGACGAGCGCCCGTTCGACCCGCCGGAGCCCGACCGCGGTGTTCCGGTCGGCGGGCGCGAACGCCACGAGGCTCCCGTCGGGCGCGAGCGCGTCGAGGGCGGCGTCGGCGACCGTGACCGGGTCGGCGAGCTCCGAGAGCACGTTACCGAATATCACGATGTCGAAGGGGTCGTCGGTCGCTGCGGCGGGCGATTCGCCCTCGTCGAGACCGAGGAACGCCTCGGCCGTCGCCTCGTGGAGCGTCGTCCGGAAGTTGCGGCCGGTCTCCTCCAAGAGCCGGTCGAGCACGTCGGTCGCGGCGCTCGGCTCGACGGCGTGGTACTCGACGATCGCGTCGTCGGGGAGGTAGTCGTGGAGGCCGAGCGCGGGGCCGCCCACGCCGGCTCCCACGTCGAGGACGCGGAGCGTCCGGTCGAGCAGGCCGTTCTCGGTCAGGTCGTCGAGGACGTGGCCGACCGTGGCGTAGTACGCGGGGAGGTGGTAGATCGCGTAGCCGAGCGCCGCGACGCGGTCGTACTCGACCTCGTTCTCGTAGAGGTAGTCCGTCTTCAGCTGGCGGACCCGCTCGCGGAGCTCGTCGCCGGACTCGCCGCGGTGCCAGTTGGCGCCGTACTCGCGGACGAGCAGGTCCTCAACCGCGAACGCGTACGCCTCCGGAAGCGCCTCCGGGGCCCAGCCCGGTGGGTCGACGGGCGACTCCTCGACGGGGACGAACGCCCCGTCTTCGCGCTCGCGGAGCCGGAGGTCGAACGCCTCCTCGCGGAGCGTCTCGCGGACGACCGCCGGGTGCGGCGTCCCCTCGATGTACTCGGCGATCTCCTCGGGGTCGATCGGTCTGACGTTGCGCAGGTAGTTCGCGTTGTTCCGGACCGCGGTTCTGTCGATCATGGTTTCTCGTCTGCTTCGCGTCGGCTCACTCCAGCCGGTCTCGCCCCTCGCGGTCGCCGCGGGCGCGCTCGTAGAGGGCGGCGAACGCCTCGTCGTCGGCCGCCGCGATCTCTGCCGCGGCGTCGGCCACCCCGTCCGCGCCGTCGAAGGCGCGCTGAATCTCCGCGTACACCGCGGGCGAGCCCTCGGTGACCGTGTCGGCGACCTCCTCCAGCGCGGCCGACACCGGCGTGTGGAACTCCTCGCGGACCGGGTCCGCGGCGAGCCGCCACGCGAGCACCGCGGCGTGCGCGCCCGCTTGGACCGTCTCCATCGCCGCATCGTGTTCGTCCGCGGTCGTCTCGAACACGTCGTTGCCCCCCGCCTGGACCGAGTCGGTGAGCCCGTCGACCGTCGGGCCGCCCTCGTCGACGACGACCGCGACGTTCCCCGGAACGCGCGGCGGGGCAAACAGCGGGTGGTAGCTCGCGCGTTCGAGGCCGGGGGCGTGCTCGCGCATCGCCGCGAGCGCGTCGGTCATCTCGCCGGAGACGTCGACGATCGCCCGCTCCGCGCGGGGCGCGTACGCCTCGACCGCCGCGGGGACCGCCGACATCGGCACCGCGAGGCAGACGGCGTCGTGGGCGGTGTCCCCGTCGGCGGCGACCGCTCTCGCGTCGCGGTCCGCGGCGGCGTCGGCCGCGACGGCCGGGTCGCGGTCGGCGAACGCGACGGTCGCGTCGACCGGCGCGGCGTCGGCCGAGACGGTGTCGGCGACCCAGCGACCGATCTCGCCGGCGCCGACCACGAGGAGGTCCATCGGTTACGCGAACGGAGGTGACGCGCCGGTTAAAAGGACTCGCCTCGAAGCGGGCGAGGGATCGGACGCGCCGGAGGCTTAGACGCGACGGAGGCTCGGACGCGACGGAGATTGGGGCGCGGTGGGATCCGACTCGGCAGGACTCCCGACGCGACGCTCCGGGCCGGGGGGGTCGGTCGGTCTCACCCCTCCGCGCCGAGTCGACCGATCACGCCCGCGCCGGGCGAGAGAGACCGGACCGCCGGGAGCAGCGCGAGCGCGATGGCCAGTTCCAGTCCGCCGACCGCGAGGAACGCGGGCGTGTACCCGAACGCGCCCGTGGCGCTCCCGCCGACGAGGAAACCGGCGAGGAAGCCGAGCGAGCCGAACACGTTGAACAGCCCCATCGCCGCGCCCCGCACTTCCGGCTCGACGAGGTCGGTGACGAGCGCCATCGTCGCCGGGGCCATCAGCGCGCCGCAGACGCCGACGAGGACCATCAGCGCCGCGGCGATTGGGTACGCGGGCGCCACGCCGACGCCGACCGTTGCGACGCCGTACGCGAGCGACCCGGCCACCACAGGGAGGAAGCGGCCGATCCGGTCCGAGAGCGCGCCGAACGGCGACTGGAGGAGCGCGAACGGGACGAAGAAGAGCGCGAGGGTCGCGCCCGCGCCGGCCGCTGACAGCCCGAACGTCGCCGGGTCCTGGAAGTAGTAGACGCCGACCAAAGCGAAGAAGCCCGCCGTCAGTCGGTCGACGAAGCCGAACGCGAGCGGGACGAGGAGGCCGGGCGTCGTCCGGGCGCGGGCGAGCACGTCCCGGAAGCCGCCCCCGTCGGTCTCACTCGCCGAGTCGCTCGCCCCCGAGTCGCTCGCCTCCGAGTTGTTCGCGGCCGCGGTCCTCCTTCGGTCGTCGACCGTCGCCGCCAACAGCCCCGCCGCCGCCAGCACGACCGCCCCGGCGTACACCGGGTACAGCGCGCCGAGGCCAGCGAGCGAACCGCCGACGACGGAGCCGACCGCGGCACCGAGGCCGATGGCGAACCCGGCGGTCCCCATGTTCCGGCCGTTGCCGCCGCGAAGGTCCATCAACAGCGTGATCGACAGCGAGAACGCGCCGATAGTGAGGGCGCCCCCGACGACCCTGACGAGGAGCGCGGCCCCGAAGCCGAGCCCGAGTCCCGGCAGCGACGCGAGCGCGACGTAGGAGGCCGCGCCGCCGAGCGCGCCGGTGACGATCAGCGGAACTCGCGTCCCGAGCGCGTCCGAGAGCGCGCCCCAGACGACCGCGAACGTCACGAACGCGCCGAACTCCGCGACGAGGAACCACATCCCGGCGTCGATGCCGGCCGGGGCGCCGAGCGCGACGACGAGGTCCGGCACGCCCGGGTAGAGGAGGACCTGCGAGATCAGCACCGCGAGGACGACCGCGCCGAGCCGGCGGCGGTCGGTCGCGTCGGCCGCGGCTCCGGCGGTGTCGATCTCGGCCGCGCGGTCGCCGCCGGCCGCGGTCGCGGCGGAGGAATCGCCGTCGCTCATCTGCGGGTACGACGGGACGAACGGGCAAAAGACCGACGCTCCGCAGAGTATCGGCCGGAGAGTCCCCTCACGACTCGGGTCCGGTCGGGGCCGTCACGCGCCTCAGAGTTCGGCGTCGATCGCCGCGGCGACCGTCTCGGCGGCGTACCCGCCCTCTACCGGCTCGCCGTTCACGAAGATCGTCGGCGTCCCCTCGACGCCCATCGACGAGCCCTCCGACCTGTCGTCCTGCGTAGCCGCCTCGTACGTGGAGAACTCCGCGTCGGACAACACCGCACAAGGGTCCGCGCCGGCGGTCTCGGCGGCGGCCCCGAGCGCCTCGCCGCTGTAGTTTCCCTGCGACTCGTAGGCCGCCTTCGCGAACTCGAAGAACGCCTCGTCGTCGTGACGGATCCCGACCCCGCGGGCCGCGCTGGCGACCGGGACAGCCCACCGCTCGTTGACCGGGATCGGGAAATCCCAGTGCTCGTAGCGGACCCGTCCGGGGTCGACGTACTCCTCTCGGATCGTCGGGAAGTGGTCGAGGTTGTACGTCGCGCAGTGCCCGCAGGTGAAGTCCTCGAACGCCCGGACGACCACGTCCGCGTCCGGGTCCCCGAGCGTCGGCCGGTAGTCGAGGTTGGGGTCCGTCGGCTCAGAGAGCGAGCAGTCGTACGACCCCGTGTCGAGGCTGAGTTCGCCGCCGTTTCCGTCGCCGCCTCCGCCGCCGAGACAGCCGGCGACACCGACGACGCCGGCCGTGGCCCCGGCCGCGAGCAGGGACCGCCGCGTACGTTCCATGCCTATCGCTGGGGTCGGTGCGTACTTAACCACTCCGCGACCGGACGGCGGCTCGGAGCGGAGACGCGGCGCGCGTCCGAACGTTTTTGCCGCCGCCTGTCGACGACCACGTATGAGCGACTGGGACCTCGACCTGCGGGACGCCGAGGAGAAGATGGACGAGGCGTTCGCGGCGGCCGGCGACGTCGTCCTCGGCGTGCTGGACGGCACGACCGACCCGGAGGAGTGGGTCCGCAGCGTCGACTACGGGAACACGCTGGTGCTGTCGATCGAGGGCGACCTCAACGAGCTCGCCGCCCCCTTCGCGCGCGACGTGAAGGAGATGGACGGCGAGCTGATGCACTTCCGCGGCTTCCTCGTGGTGACTCCTCCGGGCGTCAGCATCGACACGGACCGACTGGGCGACTCCGGCGGCGCCGAGGCGGAGACCGGCGAAGCGGACGACGCCGACGAAGCAGAGCCGAAAGGCGTCGAAGAGGTCTGAACGGTTTCTTTTCTCGTACGACCGCGGGAGAGGCGCCGGTTATCCCTCGCCGACCATCCGGTCCTCCTCGTCCCACTCGCGCTCGCGCAGTTCGTACTTCTGGATCTTGCCGGTCGCGGTGGTCGGGAGTTCGGCGACGAACTCCACCTCGCCCGGCGTCTTGTAGTCCGCGACGCGCTCGCGGACGAACGTCTTCAGCTCCTCGGGCGTCGCGCCCGCGTCGTCGGGGTCACCGCCCTCGGGGACGACGAAGGCCTTCGGGGTCTCGCCCCACCGCTCGTCGGGCGCGGGGATCACGGCCACGTCGGAGACGACGTCGTGCTCGAAGAGTGTGTCCTCCAGTTCGATCGAGGAGATGTTCTCCCCGCCGGAGATGATGATGTCCTTCTTGCGGTCCTGTATCGAGACGAACCCGTCCTCGTCGACGACGGCCAGATCGCCCATGTGGTAGTACCCCTCCAACCGCTCGGAGAACGCCTCATCGGTGGCCTCGGGCTTGTTCCAGTAGCGGTCCATCACTTGATTACCGCGGACGACGATCTCGCCGATCGTCTCGCCGTCCGCGGCCACGTCCTCACCGTTCTCGTCGACGACGCGTACGTCGGTGCCGAGGTAGCCGATCCCCTGCGTCTTCTTCACGGCGAAGCGGTCGTCCGAGTCCGCCTCGAAGTGGCGCTTCGCGTCGGAGGTGGTGATCAGCGGCCCCGTCTCGGTCGCGCCGTACACGTGTTTGAGATCCCAGCCGAACTCCTCCTCGACGGTGCGGATCGTCGCCTCCGGCGGCGCCGCGCCCGCGGTGGCGACCCGCACGTCGTTGTCGCCGGCCGTCGCGCCGCCGTGTTCGGCGTGGTGGTCGCCGAGCATGTTGAGGACGGTCGGCGCCGCACAGAAGTACGACACGTCCTCGCTCCGGATCCGGTCGAACGTCTCGGCGACGTCGACCCCGCGGGTACAGACGTGGCGAGCGCCGGCCCCGGTGATCGCGTAGATGTGGCCCCAGCCGTTGACGTGGAACATCGGTAGCGTCCAGAGGTACACGTCGTCGTCCGTTATTTCCTGATGGATGGAGATGAGGTACGCGTGGAGCGTCTCGGCCCGGTGGGTCCGACACACGCCCTTCGGGTCGCCGGTGGTGCCGGAGGTGTAGTTGATCGTGATCACGTCGTCCTCGTCCATTGCCGGCCGTTCGTAGGCGTCCGGGTCCGCGTCGTCGAGCGCCGCGTCGAACGACTCCCAGTCGCCTTCGACCGCGTCGGCGTCGTTCGTGAGGAACGTCTCCGTGGGCACCTCGTCGCGGATCGCCTCGACGTTCGGGGCGTACTCGGCGTCGGCGTAGATGGCGTCGACTCCGGCGTCGGAGAGCATGTACGAGAAGTCGTCCGGCGTAAGCCGGTAGTTCAGCGGGGCGTGGATCGCCCCGACCTGCATCGCGCCGTAGGCGGCCTCCAAGTGGTAGTGCGTGTTCGGGTCCAACACCGCGACCCGGTCGCCCTTCTCGATCCCGCGCGCCTGAAGCGCGGCGGAGAAGCGGTCGGCGCGGTCGCCGAGTTCGGCGTACGTGTACCGCGTCCCGTCGACCGCGAGGACGGCCTCCTCGTCGGCGTAGTGGCGTCGCGCCCGGTCCAGAAAGTCCGTCGTCAACAGCGGCTTGTACATCGTCTATCACTATCTATGATGTGTGAAATTGTTTGCGGCCGACGCAATGGAGGGGCGGTCCCGGGATCATTTTTACGCTCGGCCGCGGACCGTCGGGAAGTGATCGACGGGTCCGTCGGATCGGTGTTCAGCGATGGATATGCGGTTCTCGCGCTGCGAGTACGGATCAGGGCCATCGCGGCGCGAGCGGAGGACGGCGAAGCCGCGAGCGAGGAGTGATCGAACGTCCCCGCGGCACCGATTCGGGGGAACGCGAACGGCGCAGACGCGTGGACGAATCGCACACCGGCGGCGGGATCAGAACCCTTAACAGTCACACGCGATTGTGCTACGATAGCGGGATGGGATAGCCAGGAGATTCCGCCGGGCTCATAACCCGGAGATCGGTAGTTCAAATCTACCTCCCGCTACTTCTGGCCGACTGCCACTCTCCTAGTACCGGGTCCATTCCGGGCCGCCGCTCCGAACCCGGAAGCGATTTCCGTCGCGCTGTCGTTCCACCGCGTATGGATTACGAATCGAGCCTCGACCGCGCGATGGAGGAGGTGCCGGACCTCGGCGGCTCCGACGAGCGGCTGTCGGTACCCGACCCCGAAACGCAGAAGGACGGGGCGTTCACGCGACTGACGAACCTCTCCGCGATCGCCGACGCGCTGAGCCGCGACCCCGAACACGTCCACTCGAAGATACAGCAGGAGCTCGGGACGGCCGGGCAGTACGAGGACGGCCGCGCGCGCTACAGCGGGAACTTCCGCGAGCGCGACTTCCAAGCCGCGATCGACTCGTACATCGAGTCGTTCGTCACCTGCTCGGAGTGCGGCCTCCCCGACACGCGACTGGAGACCGAGAACCGGACGCCGATGCTCCGCTGTGAGGCCTGCGGGGCCTTCCGACCGGTGGCGAAGCAGAACACCTCCGACACCCAGCGGCAGGAGGACGCCGTCGAGTCGGGCAACACCTACGAGCTCGAGATCGTCGGCACCGGCCGCAAGGGCGACGGGGTCGCCGAGCGCGGCGAGTACACCATCTTCGTCCCCGGCGCGCAGGAGGGCGAGACCGTGACCGCCTACATCAAGAACGTCTCCGGCAACCTCGCCTTCGCTCGCCGCGAGAGCTGAGCCGGCGCCGAAGACGCCCGTACTTCGCGTTCCGCTACCCGACTTTTTATGCGCGCGTTCGCACATCCCTGAGCCATGGCCACGCGACTTCCCGAGTCGGCCTTCGACGACCGGCTCGCCGCCGTCCGAGACCGGCTCGCCGACACCGACGCCGACGCCGCGACGTGGGTCGGCGCGACGGCGATAGAGTACCTCACCGGCTTCCACCACATCCAGACGGAGCGGCCGGTCGTCCTCGCGGTCACCGACGACCGCGTCGAGATAACCGTTCCGAGGCTGGAGGTCGAGCGCGTCGAGCCCAACCCGCGGATCGACGCCGTCCACCACTACTTCGACTATCCCGGTGGCGAGCCCGTCTCGGTCGCCGTCGAGATGCTGCGCGACCTCGGCGCCGAGACGATAGCCGCCGACGCCGACGGCCCGCCGGGCGTGATGGGGTACGAGGGGCCCGCGTTTTCCGACTCGGTCGACGTCAGGGCCCAAGCGTGGGTCGACCGGATGCGCTGGGCGAAGTCCGACGCAGAGGTCGACCTGATTCGCGAGTCCGCGAAGTGGGCGAACCTCGGCCACCGCTACCTCGCCGACTTCTCCGAACCGGGCGCGCACCCGGCGACCGTCTCGCAGCGCGCGTCCACGGAGGCGTCGCGCGCTATGCTCGACGCGCTCGGCGACGCCTACAGCGTCCGCGTCCGCGGCGACGGGCCGGTCCACGCGGGCTACATCTCCGGCGAGGAGACCGCGCTCCCGCACGGGCACACCCCGAACGAGCGGCTCTCCGAGGGCGACGTGCTCGTTACGGGCGCGACCGCGAACGTCGACGGCTACCGCTCGGAGTTAGAACGGACGATGTTCGTCGGCGATTACACCGACGAACAGGAGCACTACTTCGAGCTCATGCTGGAAGCGCAGACGCTCGCGATCGACGCCTTGGGTCCCGGCGTCCCGGTGGCCGAGGTCGATCGGGTCGTCTGGGACTACCTCGAGGAACAGGGCGTGACCGACCTGGCGCAACACCACGTCGGCCACAACATCGGGCTCGGCGCCCACGAGCCGCCGTACATCGACCGCGGCTGGGACGAGCGCTACGACGGCGACGACGCCGTGATGGCGCCCGGCCACGTGTACACGATCGAGCCCGGGCTGTACACCGACGAGTACGGCTACCGACACTCCGACACGGTGGCGATCACCGAGTCGGGGACCGAGCGGCTCACGAACTTCCCGCGCGACATCGACTCGAACGTCGTCTGAGGGTCGTTCAAACGCCTTGGCCGGGGTGACCGGGCCCGCTCGAGACCGTCGGGCCGGGCGAGCCGAGACTCACTCGACCCGGTCGATCACCACTCGATGACCGGTGTCTGCGGCGTGGTTGCGGCCGTAGTCGTCCGCGTCTCCCGCGATTCCGATCAGCCGTTCGAAGGGGCACTCGCGACAGACGACGTGGTACAGTTCGCCGGGAGATGGTGGTTCCATACGTTGACACACGTTCCCCGGAGACGTAGTTACGCGCTGCCTACTCGCATTGAACGCGCTCCCTACTCGCATTGAACGCGCTGTTAGTCACCGGCTACCGGCGCGACTCGAACCGGTCGAGCGCGACATCCAGCATGTCCGGACTCACCGGCTGGTACTCCTCCCGCTCGTGATCGGGCAGGTACTCCCTGACCGCGTTCCACGAGTCGCGGGCGTACCGGGCGTCGAGGAGGACGCGGACGCCTCGCTCGTCCGGTCCGCGGATGACGCGGCCGACCGCCTGCCGCGCCTTTCTGACGGCGGGCACCGTCAGGGCCGTCTCGAAGCCGGACTCGAACCGGCGGTCGTAGGCGGTGATTACCGCCCGCGTCTGCGGTCGCGCCGTGTTGATGATCGGGACGCCGCAGACGACGGCCGCCGAGAGCCGGTCCCCGCGGTAGTCGACGCCCTCCGTGAGGGTGCCGCGGAGGCTCGTCACCAGCACCTTGCCGTCGCCGGCGAAGAAGTCGTCCTTCAGTGACTCCGTCTCTCGGTCGCCGGAGGACTCGTCTAAGAGGACAGGCTTGTCGAGCCGCGCCGAGAGCGACTCCGCCATCCACGTCGCCTCTGCGTAGCTCGGGGTGCCGACGAGGACGTTCCCGTCGCGGCGCGCGACCGCGGTCGTCGCGTCGAGGTGCGCGAGCCGCGTCGGGTTCTCCTCCCCCGGCGCGCCGCGGTTCTGGTGGGTGAACTTCGGCGCGTCGACCGCGAGGCTCGCGCGGTTCTCCTCGGGGAACGAGAGGCCGTACGTCCGCTCGATGACCGGGCGGCCGCGCTCGGCCAGGTGATCGAGTCCGGTCACCTCGCGGAAGAGGTCCATCGGCTCCAGCGTCGCGCTCATGAGGACGCCGCCGCCGAACTCGGCGAGCCGGTCGCCGATCGGTTCGCTCGGAAGGCAGTTGTGGAGCGCGAGGCGGGCGTTGTACGCGCGCCGCCACGAGTCCGGCGGCTCCGTCTCGTCGAACGTGCGTTCGAGCTCGATCGCGCGGAAGAAGTCGGTGTGTCCCTGGCGATACCAGGCGTTGAGGGTGCGGCCGACCCCGGGCGCGGCGCGCTGCTTGTCCTCGTCTTCGAGCGAGTCGAGGACGCGCTTGACGACCGCGCCGACCTGCTCGGCGCGCGCCCAGACGCGCTCGCCGTACCCCTCGCCGTCGGCCCACTCGGTGATCGCGTCTTCGCCCGGCTCCTCGGGGTCGCGGAGCGGGATCTCCTCGTCGTCGAGGTCGCGCATCGACGCCCGCCAGTCGGGGCGCTCGCGGTCGAGGTGCGCGGTCACGCGGCGGTCGAGCTCGCCGCGGAGGTCGGCGTAGAACTCTCGGACCGCCTCGATCTCCTCGACGGTCACGTCCGCGTCCTCCAGCTCGCCGCGGACGAGGGCGGCGTCGTCCGACTCGGCGCCCGCGCTCTCGAACGAGAGGGGCTGAACGACGCGCGTGAGCTCGTTCTCCGCGTCGCGGAGGCTCGCGTCCGCGACGGCGTCGCTCACGAGGTCCCGGACGCGCGGTTCGAGCATGTGCGCCTCGTCGCAGACGACGAACGTCGAGTCGTCGAGGAGCGCGCCGGTGAACGTCCCCGTGGTCACCGGATCGAACGCGTGATAGTAGTTGCCGATGACGACCTCGACCTCGGGGACGAGCGCGCCCATGATCGAGTGCGGACACGAGCCGTGGCCCGCCGCGAGCCGGACGAGTTCGTCGGCGTCGACGTGGCCGAGCTCGGTCACGTCGAACGGGACCGCCTCGGCGGGCTCGCCGTCCTCCGGCAGGTCGTCGAGGAAGCCGGCGTAGAACGGGCAGAACTCCACGTCGTCGTACTCCTCCGTGTCGGGGCGATACGGCGTCGGCTCGCCGTCGACGGAGAGGTAGTCGGCGTCGGGCGCGCCCGAGTCGGCGGCGGCAGTCCCGCCGGCGGGTCCCGCCGACCCCGAGTCCATGAGTCCCACCTGCTGGCTCCGCGCCTCGCTCACGAGGTTCGCGGTCGTCGTCGCGCCGCCGTCGCCGACGAGGTTCCGGGTCCGCTCGCGGAGCCCCTCGCAGCGCTCGTACACGTTCTCGCGGTCGATCCCGCCCCGGTTCTCGCGGGCGTACGGACAGACGTCGGCCTTCCCGACGAGGGTGAGACCAGAGACGGGGTCGTAGTCGCTCGGCAGGTTCTCGTTCACCGCCCGCAGATCCGTCTCGAACTGGCGCAGCTGCTGTTTGACGCTGGTGAGGACGAAGACCCGCTCGAAGTCGGAGTCGGGGTCGCGGACGCGGTCGAGCCCGGCGGTGAGCGCGAGCATCGTCTTCCCCGTCCCGCAGGCGCCTTCGAGGGCGAGGAAGCCGCCGTCCGCGGCGGCGTCGACGGCGGCGTCGATGCCGTCGGCCTGCTCGGGGTACGGTTCGGGATGGCCGAAGAGGTCGGCCCACGGGGGCGAGTCGGTCACGGAGGCGAGTTACGCACCATGCGATTTAAACGCTTCATCGCCGGACGCGGCCCGCGGTCGTCGTCGACGCGTCGCTGCCGGAAAGCGGACGCTCGGAAGGGGCTCGGCCTCACTCCACGATGTCGTGGAGGTCGGAGAGCCGGTCGATCTCCCACGTCGGCCAGACGTTCAGTTCCCAGTCGCGGCGGTGGGGACGGCGGATAAACGCGGAGTCGATCCCGGCGTTCTCGGCGGCGCGCACGTCGGACTCGTTGTCGCCGACGAACAGGGCGTTGTCCGCGTCGAGGTCGCCGAGCGCCTGCTCGATGTAGTGGGGGTTCGGCTTGCGGAGCTGGAGCGAGTGGATCGTCGGCTCGCGACCGTACGCGGCGCCGATCCGGTCGAACCCGTCGAAGTGATCGACGAGGAAGTCGACGGTTGCCTGCTGGTTCGACGAGACGATCCCCATCTGGACGTCGAGGTCCTGGAGCTCGTCGAGGTCGTCGTACGGCGTCTTGCGTCCCTGACGGGCCTCCTGCTGTTGGGCCCGCGACACCACGTCGTCGCGCGTCCGCCAGAACGACCCCGGGTCGAGGTCGTACGTCTGACAGACGGTGCCGACGCTACCGGGGGTCGCACCGATGGTCATCTGCTCTACGTCGTCCGGATCGGGCTCCTCGACGCCGCACTCCTCGAACGCGTTCCGGGTCGCATCCCGGAGCACGTCGAAGCGCGTGCGGCCCACGAGGACACCGTCGTTGTCGAACACGACGGTATCGTACGTCATAGCCCTCATTCACGGCCGGCAGGGATAAGGGTTTCAGTGGGCGTCTCGACGACGAGAATCGGCGGGGAGCCCGTCTCGACGCCCCTCCCGCCCGCGACCGACCGATTTTACCCGGCGCCGGACCCACCGACGGGCCATGCGCGTCAGCGTCATCGGCGGGAGTACGATCGGTCCGGAGACGGCGGCGGTCGCGGAGGCCCTCGGCGAGCGGCTCGCCGAGCGGGGCCACGCCGTGGTCTGCGGGGGCCTCGGCGGCGTCATGGCGGCTGTCTGTCGCGGGGCCCGGGCGGCCGACGGCGAGACGATCGGGATCCTCCCGACCGACGACCGGAGAGACGCCAACCCCCACGTCACGACGCCGATCGCGACGGGGCTCGGCCACGCGCGTAACGCCCTCGTCGTCATGAACGGGAATGCCGCGGTCGCGGTCGACGGGGCGGGGGGCACGCTCTCCGAGATCGGGCTCGCACTCGCGCAGGGCCGTCCGGTGGCCGGAATCGACACGCACGACGTGGACGGCGTCGAGGCCGTCGACTCGCCAACGGCGGCGGTCACGTACGTCGAGCGGGCCGCGGGTGCGGACTGAAGCCGGTCAGTCGTCGAACTCGACGCCGGTCACGTCGAACCTGGCACCGCCTCGCGCCCCCTCGGAGACGGTGACCTCCCACCCGTGGGCCCTGGCGACCTCGCTGACGATGTTCAGTCCGAAGCCGGTCCCGTTCGCGCCCGTCGTGTACCCCACCTCGAACACGCGGTCGCGCGCTTCCGGCGAGATTCCCGGCCCGTCGTCCGCCACGAAGAACCCCGCCGGCAGGACCGCGCCGGCGCGCGTCGTCGTGTACATCGGGGAGATGTCGCCGATAACGACGACCACGTCGTCGCCGCCGTGTTCCACGCTGTTCCGGAACAGGTTCTCCAACAGCCGCTTCAGCCGCCCGCTGTCGGCGAGGATACGCCGGTCGGTGTCGACGGTCAGCGTGGCGTCGCCGGTCGCGACGTTCGCCCAACACTCGTCGGCGAGGGCCGCCAGTTCGACCGGATCGAGGTCTTCCGGCCGCTCGCCCTGTTCCGCGAGCGTCAACAGGTCGGAGAGCAGTTCCAGCGTCCGGTCGACCGCTGACGCCGCGTCGTCGACGTGTTCGCCGCCGCCCTCCGCTTGCGCCATCGCGAGCCGACCCTGCGCGACGTTGAGCGGACTCCGCAGGTCGTGAGAGACGCCCTGGACGAACTCCTCGAACCGGTCGCGCTGCCGCTCCGCCTCCGCGACGGCGCGGGCGGACGCGACGGCGTTCGATATCCGGTGAACGAGGACGGGCGTCCGGTCCGAATCGGGACACGCCCTCGCGACGTCGGTGGCGCCCGCGTCGAACGCCGCGGACACGGCGGGCGCGTCGAGCGTCTGGTCGGGGCAAACCAGGATCGGAAGCTCCGGGTGCCGATCGCGGGCCGTCGAAACGAGGGAGAGGCCGGTCCGTTCCGCCGGGTCGCCGACCGTGACCAGACAATCGACGGGCGAGTCCTCGATTATCTCCGCGGCCGCGTCGGCCCCCGCGACCGGCTCGACGGCGAGGCGGTCGTCCGCGCGCTCAAGCGAGTCCTTCAGCTCCGCGGCTCGGTCGGGCGTTCCCGCGGCGAGGACGACGGTGATCGAACCGCTGGGTGTGGACATCACGGAGAACCTTACCCTCAACGCCCGTCCGCTCGGCAGATAAACGTTGTTCCGACGCGCGCCGGCAGGGCCGCTTCCATCGAATGTTGGTCGTTCGCCGCTCGGCGCTCGCCGAGCCGATCGCTCGCGAGGCCGGCCCCTTCGACGAACGCTCACCGATCGAGCGTGTCGGGCCGCGGAACGGCCTAATTAGATATAATTAAATTTTTGTCGGCGGAGCGGGAGATGTTTGCCAATGAGCGAGTACACCACGATTTCGCTGCGGAAGGAGTTCGTCGCGGACGTGGAGGAGTACATCGAAGACGAACCGTTCGGCTCCGTCAAGGAGTTCGTGAAACACGTCGTTGTTCAGGAGATGGAGTCGGACGACGGGGTCTCCGAGGCGGAGGCGAAGCAGATCGCACAGAAGCTCCGCGACCTCGGGTACATGGAATGAGCGGGAGCCACCGCGGACAGGGGGCGGTCCTCGACGGCCTCGACCGCGCCGACCTCGTCCTGCTCGCGATCCCGCTCGCGTTCTGCGCCGTGTACGCGGTCGGGTCGCTCCTCGCGCAAGGGAACGCGGTTCCCGTCGCTGGCGCGTCGCTCGCGGCCGGGGCCCTCGTGGTCGACGGGCTCTTTTTCCATCCGCCGAACGAAGCGTGACGGCGATTCCCCTCCGAGGACGGTACCCAAAAAATAGCGTCTCCTGCTTCCGTGCGCCGCCCTACCAGGTGTCGTGGAACGTGTCGAACTCGATCGAGTCGAGCGGCTTCTCCCCGATCGCGGCCTCGTACTCGCCCGGCGTCAGCATCGGCTTGTGGAACCGCGGGCCGTCGTCGGTCGTGATCCGCGGGCAGCCGGTGTTGACGAACGCGTCCATGTCGAAGTTCCGGAGGCGGTCCGGCGTCACCTCGTCCATCGTGATCAGGTAGGCGTTGTCGTTGTTGTCGACGATCTCCTGGGCCTTCTCCCAGCGGCCCTGCCCGATCTTCGTACAGAAGATGACGCCCCACTTCTCGGCGTCCATCGCCTTGTGGACCGCGGCGTAGCGCTGCTTGAGGAACTGGTCGTGTTCGGCGACCGAGACGGCGTTGTTGACCGGGTCCGCGATGACGACGCGCTTGTCCGGGTGCTCCATCGCCAGCCCGACCGGGTGGAACTTCCCGCCGCCGACGTACAGCACCTGCTCGGCGTCGATGTCCGCGGAGGCGTAGTTACAGCCGAGCACCTGCCCCTCCTTCGTGAGGCGGTCGTCGCCCCGGCGGGTGTGGACCTCGTAGCCGCGCTCCTCCAGCCAGTCCGTCATCTCTTCGAACCGGTTCATGTGCTGGGCGGTCGTGACGAGGCCCACGTCGGCGTCCTCTTCGGGGGACGCGAGTTCCTCCTCCAGCGCGTCCTCCATGATCGGGAACGGGTCGACGTTCGAGAACAGCGGGACGTAAACGATGCTGTCGGACTCCTTCATCGGCGTGTGGCCGAAGTGAACGAACACGTCCGTCCGCCGCATCAGGTACGTGTCGAGGTCGCAGGCCCCGTAGCAGGGCTGCCCCGAGAGCATGAACGTGACGTCGTCGGGTGCGACCTCGCGGAGGTCGTCCGCGACCTTCGGACCGCGGCGCTTGAGCCCCTCGGGGAACTGTAAGCCGACCTTCGAAGCGTCGCGCTCCTCGATGGCCTCCAAGATTCGGTCGAGCTCGTAGTCCCACTCGCGGTCGTGCTTGAGGGCCATCCCCGTCTTCGTCAGGTCGCCCTCGGTGGAGCCGCTCATGTCGACCGGATTGTGCGGCAGGACGGTTAAACGGCGCGTTCGACCCCGAGTTTCGTCCCAGACGTTCGTGATCGTCGGAATCCCTCGCCCCGCGCCGGGGTCGTCACGGCGTCTCGACGCGTCGCACTCGGCGTCCAAGTCGGCCGATCCTGAGACGACGAGCGGCCCGCCGAACCGACGCGCTGCCGCGGTCGACGGACCTAACAGCCGCCCTCGCTAACCCCGCACCGATGACCGAGATTCCGCTCGAACACGTTCACGTCGCCCCCGACGAGGAGTCCGGCGGCGAGCCCGCGCCCGCCGTCTTCGTCCTCCACGGGCGCGGCGCCGACGAGGAGGACCTCCTCCCGGTCGCGGCCGAACTGCCCGACGAGCTCCACGTCGTCAGCCTTCGCGCTCCCGACCCGCTTCAGGGCGGGTACACGTGGTACGAACTGGACCTCTCGGCGGGCGGGCTGGAGTCCAGCCAACCGGACGCCGACGACTTCCGGCGGAGCCTCGACCTGATCGGTGAGAGCGTCGAGCGCGCGGTCGACGCCTACGGACTCGACGCCGACCGGCTCGGGCTGCTCGGGTTCAGTCAGGGCGCGATAACGAGCCTCTCGCTCCTCTTGGAGGACCCTGACCGCTACGCGTGGGTCGTCGCCCTCCACGGGTACCTCGCGGAGTCGCACGCCGACCTCGACCCGGACGGGATCGAGGGGAAGCCGGTCTTCGTCGGCGCCGGCGCCGGCGACCGGGTGATTCCCGAGTCGCGGACGACCGCGGCCGTCGAACGGTTCGAAACTCTCGACGCCGATGTCGCGAGCGGGAGCTTCCCGGGCGGCCACGGCATCGGCCCGCAAGAGCTCGATGCCGTCGTCGAGTTCGTCGCGTCTCGGACGGCGTAGCGAACCCCGAACGTCGCCGCCGAGCCCCGGCTCCGGCAGGTTCAAACCGCTCGGCCACGATGTCAGAACATGAGCGTCGAACAGGTCTCCATCGAGGACCTCGGTCGAGAGCTCGGCGAACGCATCGCCGAAACCCCGGAGTACGAGCGCTTCGAGGAGACGAGGGCCGCGGTCCAGCGAGACGAGGAGGTACAAGCGGCGATCGACGAGTTCGAGCAGCTTCGCGCGGAGTTCATGCAGGCCCGCCAGACCGGGCAGGCGACGAACGCCGAACTTCAGCGCGTTCAGGAGGCGCAGGACGAGCTCCACTCGATGCCGGTGATGAGCGAGTACCTCGACGCGCAAGACGAGCTGAACGAGACCCTCGAAGCGATCAACGAAGCCATCTCGGAGCCCCTCGCGGTCGACTTCGGCGGGGAAGCCGGCGGCTGCTGTCAGGACTGACTCGCGGACTACGCCCGTCGTTCCGGCGAGCCGAACGCCCGCACCCCCGGCGACCGGCCCGCTCCTTATGACGAATACCGACGCACCACCCCCGTGATAGCCGTCGCCGGCGGCAAGGGCGGAAGCGGAAAGACGACCACCACCCTCGGGCTCGCGCGCGCACTCTCGCGGCGCGGCGCGCGGACCATCGCGGCCGACGCCGACTGGGATCTGCCGAACCTCGCGCGGCTCGCAGCGGAGACCGCGACCGACGGCGGTCCGGCCGATCCCGATCTCCCTGGCGGTCCAGAGGACGAGACGACGGTCCGCGACGCGGTCCGCGGGACCGTTCCGGTCCGTCCCGACCGCTCCGAGCCGACCGTTCTCGCCGCCCCGGACGCGCCGCGATCGGTCGACGCGTTCGGAGCGCTCGCGGCGCTCGACGGCGCGACGCCCGACGGCGCGCCGGTGTTGCTCGACTGCCCGGCGGGCGCGTCGGCGGACGCGGCCGCGCCGCTTCGGGCCGCGGACCGCGCGCTGATCGCGACGCCGCTCCGCCGCGCCGCGCTCCGTGACGCCGCGAAGACGGCGGCGATCGCTCGCCGCCTCGACTGCCCGCCGGTCGGGGCGGTCGCCGTCGGCGAGGCGAGCGTACCGGACTCGGTTGCGACGCTGCTCGGCTGTCCCGTCCTCGGTGCGGTTCCCGACGGCGGAGCCGAGCCGCTGTCCGACCCCGCGGTCCGGAGCGCGTACGACGAACTCGCTCGGCGACTCGGCGAGACGGCGGCGGCGGACGGGTGGCAGATCGCGTGAGAATCACGGACGCGGCCGACTCCGGGGCGGCGGATTTCGGTGGCGAGACCGGTCGAGAGAGCCGCCACCGACAGACCCAAACCTCCACGGGCGGCAGCGATCGTATGGAGACGCTTCCGACCGGGGTCTCGGTGCTGGACCGACAGTTCGGCGGGGGGTTCCCGAGCGGTAGCGTCGTCGTGTTGAAGGCGAACCCCGACAGCCAGTCCGAGCTCATCTTGGACCGGTTCGCCCGCGTTCGGAGGTGCCGCTACCTCACGACCGTCCGATCGGCCGGGGCGGTGGAGGCGGCGCTCAGCCGCGACGGGGACGGGGAGACGACGGTGGAGGCCACCGACGAGGTCGGCGACCTCGACGAGGCGGCGTCGCTCACGACCGATCTCCCGGAGGAGGGAACGCTGATCGTCGACTCCGTGGAGCCGCTGGAGCGCGGCGCGTCTCCGGCGGCGTACGCCGAGTTCCTCGACGGCGTGCGTGCTCGGGTCGACGACGCCGACGGCGTCGCGCTGCTCCACGCGCTCCGCGGCGGGGAGGACCCGCAGGCGCGCCGGATCACGGAACAGGTCGCGGACATCGTGTTCGACCTCCGGACGACGGTCACCGGGACCGAGATCGCGAACCGGCTCGTCGTCGCCAAGTTCCGCGGCGGCGCCGCCTTGGAGGAGCCGCTGAAGCTGAAACTAACCGACGAGGTCGCCGTCGACACGAGCCGCGACATCGCCTGACGCGGCCGATCGCTTGATTCGGCTACGACACGACGGACGCGAGAAGTGTCAGCGCGCCGACGACGGCCGAAGCGATCGCCCAGTTTCGCGCGGTGTCGAACGCTCCGTACGGCCCGCCCTTCCGCGAGAAGAGGTACGACGCGTACACGGCGAGCGGCGCCAGCGTCGGGAGCGTCGCAACCGAGACGACGGCGGTGAAGCTCGACAACAACGCGACCGCGACGGTCGTCGCGCCCGCGACCGCGGCGACGAGCGCGTCCTCGCGTGCCCGTTCGATCTCCATACCGGTGTGGGCGCGGCGTCGGGCAAAAGCGATCCGTTCGTCGGTCGACCTGACGCTGCGGGCTGAGCCACCGGAGTGAGTGGCGGCGTAGCGCGGCCGCTCGAGGCACCAGCGTCTCGAAGAAGCGAAACTCGGCAGCGACGGGGTCCGTTACTCCTCGTCGATCTCGTCGACGATCTCGTCGGCGTCGACGTCGACGTCCTCGAGCGCCTCCTCGATGTCGACATCGCCGGCGCCGGCGCCGCCCATGCCGCCCATCATGCCGCCGAGGCCACCCATGCCGCCGCCCTCGATGACCTCCTCGATCACGACGCGGTCGAGGTCGAGGCGGTCCATGAGGTCCTGCGCGATCTGCTGTTTCTGGAACATCCACTGCTGGTTCATCTGCATCGCCTGCGTCGCGGTGACGTAGAGGATGTCCTTCTCGACCTCCTCGGTCTCGACGGTCTCCTCGCCGTCCTCGTCCTCCGTGACGGTCTCCTCCTCCTCGGTCTCCGTCTCGATGCGGACCTCGGGCGCCTCCTGGAGGTACATCCCGAGCATGCCGGCGGCCTGCTCCTCGCGGTCGTCGATGGCTTCGAGGATCTCGTACTCGTACTCGAGGTCCTCGCCGGCGAGCGGGTGGTTAAAGTCGACGCGGGCGCGGCCGCCGATGATCGTCTCGAGGTGGCCCTGCTGATTGTCGATCTGGACCTGCGCGCCGGGGTAGCGGCTGTCCTCCGGGATCTTGTCGGCCTTGACGGTCTCGACCTCGTCGGGGTCGTACTCGCCGAAGGCGTCGTCGGCCGGGACGTCGACCGTTCCCTCGTCGCCGACGGCGCCGCCGATGAACGCCTCCTCGACGGAGGGGAACACGTGGCCGGCACCGAGCGCGATGATCCGGGGCTCGAAGTCGTACTCGTCGACGTCGATCTCGGCGTCCTCGGCCGTCTCCTTGTCGGTCGTGTCGATGACGCGGTCGTCGTCGGCCGTTCGGATCGTGTACGCGACGCGGACGAAGTCGCCGTCTTCGAGTCCGTCAGCGTCAGTCTCGGTCTCGGTCTCCTCGGCCTCGGCGGCCGCGTCCGCTTGCTCCTGATCGCTCATACCTGAAGGTCACCTGTTACACCCTTAAGAAGCACGGTTCGGCCCGAAGCCCGCCGACGAGCGGGCGACAGCGGCGATTCGGCGGCCGACGCGCCGGCCTACGGGTCGCGGCGGTTCGTCGCGGAGCACGGCGGCGTCCCGCGCTCCTTATGAGCGGTCCGACCGCAGTGCCGGGCATGTACGAGGTCGAGATCAAGGTACCGGCGGACCTGGACGCGACGCGAGAGCGCCTCCGCGAGGTCGGGGCCGAGCACGTCGCCGCCAAGCGACAGCGCGACACGTACTACGACGCGCCGCACCGCGAGTTCGCCGAAACGGACGAGGCGCTCCGGATCCGGCGCGAGATGCCGCTGTCGGACGGCGAGGGGTCGGCGTCCTCCGCCGACGACCCGGCGGCGACGATCACCTATAAGGGACCCCTCCTCGACGAGGCCTCGAAGACCCGCGCCGAACACGAGACGGGCGTCGACGACGGAGAGGCGCTCGCGGCGGCCCTCTCCGGGCTCGGCTTCGAGCCGGCCGCGACGGTGGAGAAGCGGCGCGAGTTCTGGGCGTACGACGGGTTCACCGTGACGCTCGACGCCGTCACCGGGCTCGACGAGTACGTCGAGATCGAACGCGCCGTCGAGTCCGAAGGCGAGGTCGACGCGGCGCGCGAGGCGGCGATCGAGGCGCTCGACCGGCTCGGCCTCGACGCCGACGACCAGGTTCGCACCTCCTACCTCGGGCTGCTGCTCGCCGGCGAGGACGACTGAGGCAGTCAGCCGTCCCCGTCCCCCGTCGGCCGCTTCTCGGAGAGGACCGTCCGCTCGAACTCGCAGACTAAGACGTCGTCGTCGCCGTCGACGATCTTGAACGCTTCCACGCGCATGGTGACGACGCCGCGCTCGCCGTCGCTCGTCTCACGCTTGTCGGTGACCGTCGAGCGGGCGCGGATCGTGTCGCCGTGGAACACCGGGTTCGGGTGTTCGACGCCGTCGTACGAGAGGTTCGCGACGATGGTGCCGTCGCTCGTCTCCGGGATCGACATCCCGACCGCGAGCGACATCGTGTACAGTCCGTTCACCAGTCGCTCGCCGAACTCCGTCTCCGCGGCGAAGTCGGCGTCGAGGTGGAGCGGCTGCTGGTTCATCGTCATGTCGCAGAAGCGCTGGTTGTCGGCCTCGCTTATCGTCCGCCGCGTCGCGTGGTCGATCGTCTCGCCGACTTCGAACTCCTCGTAGTACAGTCCGGGCATGGGCCCCCGCTCGACCGGCGGCGTGAAATCGGTACCGCTCTCGGGGCGGCCGTCGGGTTTTAGCCGCCCGCCCGCGCACCCCCGCACATGCCACGCCGAAGCCTGCTGTTCTCGCCCGGCGACAGCCCCGAACTCATGCGGAAGGCGCCGGGAACCGGCGCCGACGTGATCTGTTTCGACCTCGAGGACGCCGTCTCGCCCGGCCGGAAGGACGAGGCGAGGGCGGCGGTCCGCGAGGTGCTCGCGGACCCCGCCTTCGACCCGGACGCGGAGGTCTGCGTCCGGCTCACCGCCGAGTCGCCCGCGGCCGACCTCGACGGGGTGATCGGTACCGACAGAGAGGGGGGCGGCGACGCGGTCACCCTCGACGCGGTGATGCTCCCGAAGGTCGAGGGCGCGGGTCGGGTCGAGCGCGTCGCCGAACTGTGCGCCGAGCGGGGCCGCGATCCCGCGGTGTTCTCGCTCGTCGAGACGGCGGCGGGCGTCCTCGCGGCGGAGGCGATCGCGGCGGCGGAGGCGACCGACGCGGTCGCGTTCGGCGCCGAAGACCTCGCCGCGGACGTGGGCGCGACCCGGACCGACGAGGGGACGGAGGTGCTGTACGCCCGCGAACACGTCGTCCTCGCCGCGAGCGCGGCCGGCGTCGACGCGCTCGACACGGTCTACACGGACTTCTCGGACGAGTCGGGGCTCCGGGAGGACGCCGCGTTCGCGCGCCGGCTCGGCTACGACGGGAAGCTGGCGATCCACCCGGCGCAGGTAGGCCCGATCACCGAGGCGTTCACCCCGGACCCGGACGACGTCGAGTGGGCCGCGGCGGTCCTCGACGCCCGCGACGAGGCGGAGGGGGAGGGACGCGCCGTCTTCCAGGTGGACGGCGAGATGATCGACGCGCCGCTGATCGCGCAGGCGGAGCGGATCCTCGACCGCGCGCCCGACGGGACCCGCTGAGTCGGATCGGTGGCCCGGCCGGCGTTCGGGTCGCGATCCGCCCGGCTGTCGCTGTGGACGGGGTCGACCCGCATCGCTCGATCGGCGTCGGCGGACATCGCTCGATCGGCGTCGATGCGCGTCGTTCGGACGGTGTCGGCACGCACAATTTCCGTACCGGTCGCCACAGTTAACCACCGCCCACCGAGACTGATCGTATGACTACGGAGGCGAATCCGTTCGAGAGCCTGCGGGAGCAGGTAGACGACGCCGCGGCGGTCGTCGACGCCGACTCGGGCGTCATCGAGCGCCTGAAGAACCCGGAACGGGTGTTGGAGACGAACCTGACGTTCGAGCGCGACGACGGCTCGCTGGAGACGGTGCGCGCGTACCGCGCGCAGTTCAACGGCGACCGGGGGCCGTACAAGGGCGGGATCCGCTATCACCCGGGCGTCACCCGCGACGAGGTGAAGGCGCTGTCGGGCTGGATGGCGTACAAGTGCGCCGTCGTCGACGTCCCGTACGGCGGCGGCAAGGGCGGCATCGCGATCGATCCGGCGGACTACTCCGAGTCCGAGCTGGAGCGACTCACGCGGGCGTTCGCGACGGAACTCCGGCCGCTGATCGGCGAGGACCGCGACATCCCCGCGCCGGATGTCAACACCGGCCAGCGGGAGATGAACTGGATCAAAGACACCTACGAGACCCTCGAAAACACCACCGCCCCCGGCGTCATCACGGGGAAGGCGCTCGACTCCGGCGGCAGCGAGGGTCGCGTCGAGGCGACCGGTCGCTCCGTCGCGCTGTCGGCCCGCGAGGCGTTCGACTGGCTCGACCGCGACGTCGCGGACGCGACCGTCGCGGTTCAGGGGTACGGCAACGCCGGGTCGATCGCGGCGGCGCTGCTCGACGACCTCGGCGCCGACGTGGTCGCGGTCTCCGACTCCGCCGGCGGGATCCGCGACCCGGAAGGGCTCGACCCCCGCGACGTGAAGGCGCACAAGGCCGAGACCGGGTCGGTGACGGGCTACCCCGGCGCCGACGGCCTCACGAACGACGAGCTGCTCACGCTCGACGTCGACTGCCTCGTCCCGGCCGCGCTGGAGAACGCGGTCGACGCCGAGCTCGCGGCGGACGTCGGCGCCGACCTGATCGTCGAGGCGGCGAACGGTCCGCTCACGCCCGACGCCGACGACGTGCTCGCCGACCGCGACGTCAACGTCGTCCCCGACATCCTCGCGAACGCGGGAGGCGTCACCGTGTCGTACTTCGAGTGGGTCCAGAACCGACAGCGGTTCAGTTGGACCGAGGCGCGCGTCAACGAGGAACTGGAACGCGTGATCACGGAGGCCTTCGACACGCTGGTCGACACCTACGAGTCGAACGACGTCCGCAACCTCCGCACCGCGGCGTACGTCGTCGGTATCGGTCGGATCGTGGACGCGTACGATCAGGCCGGAAACTGGCCGTAACGGGACTCTTTCGCCGTTTCAAAGGGCGCTCTACTCCAGCGTCGCGTCGCGGACCTCGATGTGACCGCGGTCACCCTCCCAGACCGTGTCGTACGTCAGGTCGATGCGGCGGTACATGTGCGGGCCGTCGACGACGTACGTCTCGAACTCGCCGCCCTCGCCGAGCGGGTGGACGCCGTACTCCTCGCGGAGCGCGAGCAGGTCGTCGAGCGCGTCCGCGTCGTACCGTCGTCCGAGCCATGATTCGTCGAGCCCGTACGCCGCCACTTGGATGATCCGGATCTCGAAGTCGGCGTCGAACATCGCCTCCGCGAGTTCGACCGGGTCCCGCTGCCACAGCGGGGCGAACAGGTCGATCCCGAGCCGGTCGCACATCCCCCGAATCCGGTCCGTCTGGAACTCGCTCTCGACGGCGCCGGCCGTGACGCCGGCGAGGTCGAGGTCGTCCGCGGCGGCGATCTCTCGGAGCGCCGCCTCCATCGGCTCCAGCTCCGCGTCACCCTGCGCGCCGGCGTTGTCGACGTCTGCGGCGCCGAAGTCGTCCGGCGACACCTCAACGAGGTCGACACCAACGCTCTCGGCCGCGAGTTCGGCGAGCTCGGTCGCCGGCGTGTGGTACATGTACGAGTCGCCGGCGGGGTGGACGGTCAGCAGCCGCGAGACATCGAGCCCTTCCTCCAGCGCGCGGTACAGGGCCCACGAGGAGTCCTTGCCGCCGGAGAAGAGGCTCACCCAGTTGCTCATGAGCGGGAGAGGGAGTCGCGCGGATAAAGAGTCGGCGGTCGGACGGCGAGGGAGCCGCGAATCGCACGCCGCACGCGGGACCGGCCGCGGCGAACGCGCCGCCTCAGTCGGAGATGAACTCGTTGTCGCGCCAGTTGACGCCGCCGTCGCCCTCGCCGGCGCCCTGCGGGCTCTCGACGACCTCGATGCTGGCGGGGCGGGGTTCACCTTCGACGATCCGGGTCGCCTCCAGTTCGCCGTCCTCCTCCGTGATCGCGGTCAGCGTCCCCTTCTCGGAGAGCGTCGCGATCTTGCGGAGCACGCGGAACATCGGGTACTGTAGCGCGGAGTTCTGGAGGACGGTCTCGCGGTCGCCCTTGAAGCAGGCGAACTCGACGAGCTCGGAGGGGATCTCCTCCTCCTCGTCGTCCATCCACTGGGGGCCGCCGGCGCGGGGCGGCTCCTCCTCCCAGACGCGGGTCTCCGTGACCGACGCCTTCAGCTGCGCCGTGGGCGTGTACTTGCTGATCGACTCGTCGTCGGACAGGGCCTTGATGATGAGTGTGTTGTTTCGACGCGTGATGTCGATGTCGTCGATCTCCTCCGGCAGATCGGGGTCTTCGTCGAAGTACGTCTCTACGTCTTCGAGTGGCAGTTCGAGCGTCGAATGGAGTCGGAACACGCGGCCTGTCATTGTTTGTGGAATGCGGTGGGGTCGAACCGGTGGTCACGGCGGCGGCGGCAACGGCCGCACCTACCGTAGCTACGCACCGTAGGTTTATATGGACTGCCCTTCGAGGTGTCAGGATCCGCGTGCACGTCGCGCCCGGACCGGAGGATCAACGGCGGGGGCGACGGCTCACTCGGCGCCCAGTTCCGCGGCGAGCTCGCCGCGCTCGTCGAGTTCGCCGAGCACGTCGCTGCCGCCGACGAACTCGCCGTCGACGAACGTCTGCGGAATCGTCTCCCACCCGCTGTGAGACTCCAGCGCCTCGCGGTACTGCGGCAGCGCGGGCAACACGTCGACCGTCTCGAACTCCTCGACGTGCTGGGAGATCAGCTCGACGGCGCGCTGGGAGTAGCCGCACTGGGGCATCAGACGGTTCCCCTTCATGAAGAGTACCACGTCGTTGTCGGCGAGGACCGTCTCGACTCGCTGTTCGATCTCTTCGGCGTCGGCGTCGGCTTCGGGACTGAACGTCATACGGCTCGATACGCGACGCCGAGGCAAATGGGTTCCGCACGGGCGGGCGACGTGACGGGCCGACCGCCGACCGGCTCGGCGCTTACTCCTCGCGGTCGACGCGCACCACGTCGACGAGCGAGTAGACCGGAACGCCGTCGATGTCGTCGTACCCCATCTTGTCGACGAGGACGACGCACGCGACCGGCTCGCCGCCCTGCTCGCGGATCGCGTCGATCGACTCCCGCATCGTCGTCCCGGAGGTGATGATGTCGTCGACGACGTAGCAGTCGCGGTTCCGGATCGCGGCGAAGTTCCGCGAGAAGCCGCCGCCGTGCTCGTCGATGTCGCCCTCATCCCACTGGTGTTTCGCGGGGGCGTACGTACCGAGGTCGGTGTCGAGCCGGTCGGCGACCGCGGTCGCGAGCGGCGCGCCCGCCTTCTCGATGCCGACGGTCAGGTCGACCGCCTCGCCCTGTTTGGCCAGCAGGTCCGCCATCGCGCTCGCCGCGAAGCCGAGGCGGGTCGAGTCGCGCCCGAGCGCCGACCAGTCGACGTGGATGTCGGCCGACGCCGCCGCGTCCGCGGCCGCCTCGTCCGTCTCGGCGCCGCCGCCGCGCTCGACCAGCCAGCTCGCCGTCTCGCGGGAGACGTTCAGTTCGTCCGCGATCTCTCCCTTCGAGAGCCCCCGCTCCGCGAGCTCGGCAGCGCTGTCGATGAGGTCGTCAACGTTCTTCATACGCGGCAAATTCGACCGCCGTTTTAATAGTCGTGTCGTCATCCGCGAACGCGGCCTCGAAGTCGTCGAGCCCGTGGACGCCGGTCACGAGATCATCGAGGAACCCGTCGGAGAGTCGCGAGAGCGACTCGACGGCCGACTCGAAGTGCCCGTACCCGGAGTTGACGCTGCCGACGAGCGCCTTGTTGTGGAGGACGAACTCCCGGTGGAGCCGGCCGCCGTCGATTTCGAACTCCCAGTCCCCCGGGACGCCGAGGAGCGCGCCGACGCCGTTGGGCGCGAGCGCCTCGATCGTCTCGAAGGCGTGGGGCGCGTAGCCGGTCGCCTCGAAGACGAGGTCCATCGGTTCGTACACCTCTGGCACCTCCGGGATCGCGGTGTCGTTGGAGTTCACGTACGTCGCTCCGAGCGACTCGATGATCTCGATCGTCGGGTCGGGGCGCTCGCGCCGTCCGAGACAGTAGATCCGGTCGAACGACTCGTCGAGGGTCGCCACGGTCAGCAGGCCGAGCGACCCGTTCCCCAGCACGAGCGCCGACTCGGGCTCCCAGTGGAACGCCGACCGGCTGGCGTACGCGTGCTCGATCGCCTTCTCCGCGATCGAGACCGGTTCGACGAGGAAGCCCCACTCGGCGAGCGCCGGGGGGATCTCGACGAGAAACTCTGCCGGGCTGGTGAAGTACTCCGCCATGAACCCGTGCGCCCCGACGATGCCCCGCTCGTGGTACTCGCCGTCCGGCGCCATGTCGGGCTCGCCGCGCGCGAAGTACTCGTTGGCGCCGTTCGGCGGGCGGCGGACCGTCGGGACGACGACATCGCCGACCTCGAACGGCGTGTCGTTCGGCTCCTCGATCACGCCGACGGCCTCGTGACCCAACACGAGGTGGTCCTCGCCCGCGGGCGCCCCGCCGTGTCCGCCGGCGATGACCTCATGGTCGGTCCCGTCGACGCCGACCCGGAGCGTCCGAACCAGCGCCTCGCCGGGCGCGGGCTCCGGTCGCGGTCTCTCTGTCACGACCGGTTCGTCGGCTCCCTCGTAGACGGCAATCGCGTCCATACCACGACCCAAGCGGTCGGCCCTCAAAAGATTTCTTTTATTTCGAGTAAACACGCGTGGGGACTCCACCGTGGAGTTTTCACCCGGTCGGCCGTACTCGCTGGCGTGTGTACACTGACTCTGGCGTGGCGGACGTTCGGCGACGCCCCCGTCGCGCTCGCCGCCACCCGCGACGAGGCGCACGACCGCCCGAGCGAACCGCCGGCACTCCGAGAGGGCGACGGCGATAGCGGGCAGGGTGACGGCGGAGACGACGGCGAGGGGTTCGACGGCGGCGGCCGGTACGTGGCCCCGCGCGACGCCGAGGCCGGCGGTACGTGGATCGGCCTCTCCGAGGACGGTCTCGTCGTCGCCGTCACGAACCGCTGGCTCGACGCCGACCGCGAGGGCGACCGCTCCCGCGGGCTGCTCGTGCGCGACTGCCTGACGGCCGCCTCCGCGGAGGACGCGGTGCGGACCGTCGAGCGCGAACTCGACGAGCGCGCGTACGACGGCTTCAACCTCGTCCTCGCCGACGACCGCGCGGCGTTCCTCTTGGCGTACGACGGCGGCCTCGCCGTGACCCGGCTCGACCCGGGCGTCCACGTGATCGGCAACGTCGGCGGCGTGGTCAACGGGACGGAGCGGTTCGCGGTCCCCGAGCGACGCCGGGCGTTCGGCGAGGAGCGGGCCGACAGCACGAGGCAGATCGCGGCCGCGCTCGCCCCGGAGCCGGGGGAGTCGGGAGCGTCGTGGCTCGACCGCGCGAGCGCCGTCCTCGCGGACCACGAGTACGGCGCCTGCCTCCACGGCGACGGGTTCGGAACGCGCTCGTTCACCCGGATCCGGACCGGCGGCGACCCCGCCGTCGCGTACGCCGACGGACCGCCCTGCGAGACGCCGGCCGAGGCGGTGCCGCTCCCGGCCGACTTCGCGACGGGCCGGGCGTAGCGGGGCGGAGCGGAGCGTACCCCGGCCGCCGTGCGACTCGGTACCGAGACGGGCGGGACGTTTTTACCTCGGAGACAGACGTAGCGGTCATGCGGCTCCTCGTCTTCGGCGACCTCCACCTGAAGCCCGCGGCCGACGACTACGACCTCGCCGCGGTGTCGCCGCCGGCGGACGTCGACGCCGCGCTCGTCCTCGGCGACCTCACGCACCGCGCGGGCGACGACGATGCCGAGCTGGCCCGCCGGTTCATCGGGCGACTCGCGCCGGACGTGCCGGTCGTCTACGTCCCGGGGAACCACGACCCAGCGCCGATGCCGAGGGAAGTGGTCGACACCGCTCTCGGGGCCACCGCGGAGCACCTGAGCGCGCGGACGCTCGGGAACCTCACCGTGGTCGGGTGGGGCTGCGAGCGCCGGTCGCTCGCCCCGTCGCTCCCGCAGACCGACTTCGACGCGCTCGACCCGCGGACGGCCCCTCGCGAGGACCGGAGACACGCCGCCGACCGTCTCGCGGACGACCTGCTCGACGCGTGTCACCGCGTCGTCAGCGGAGCGGCGTCGACCGAGGAGGTCGCCGCGTCGCTGGGCATCGCGGACGAGGAGGCGGTCGCGTTCCACCGCGGAATGGCCGAAATCGAGACGACGTACGAGCGGCTTTCGGACCGCCTGCGGCGCCGTTCCGACGTGCTGCTCGCGACGCACGTGCCGCCGTTCGGTACGTCCTTCGATCGCCACCACGCGGTCGGTACGCGCGAGACGGACCGCGAGCACCTCCACACCGGGTCGATTGCGCTCGCCCTCGCGGTCCGAGACCACGACGTGTTCGCCGCGTTCAGCGGTCACTCGCACGCGTTCGGGTACGACCCCGGTGACGGCGACGGCGGTCGACCGCACCTGCTCAACCTCGGCTTCCGCGGCGTCGGCGTCGTGACTGTCGGCCCGGCGCGGGGAGAGTTCGCGTTCACGCGCTGGTGAGGCGGCGCTCGCGCGGGCTCGGGGCGGGCCGAGCGGAAGGCCAGTTTTAACCGATTCGGGAGGCGTGAGAGAGTATGAGCGCGTCTGAAATCGAGTCCGACCTGTCGGCGGACGAGCGCGCCGGTCTCGAACTCATCCGCGAGACCGGCGGCATCCACCAGAGCGACTTCTGGAAGGAACTCGATGTCTCGTCGCGGAAGGGGAGCCGCATCGCCGATGCGTTAGAGGAGTCGGGCCTGATCCAGCGGGAGGACACCGTCTACAACGGCCACAACACCTACTACCTGGAGCCTGCCCCGCGCGACCTCGACTTCTCGCTGCTTATGGCCGACGACATGCTCTCGCCGTTCATCGGCGAGGAGGAGGTCGACGCGCAGGCGGACGCCTTCTCGCAGTGGATGATGAACCTCGCGTACGAGGAGTACTGAGGCCGGCGGCGGGCGACTCTGCGCCGCCCCGCTTCGAATACGGTCCTGCCAGTTTCATCGACGTTCGCAGCCCACCGCTGCCCCGAGGGTTTTACTCGATCGGATCCGGATCGATCCCGTATGAACAGGGCCCTCCCGCTCGCACTCGGCGTCGGCGTCGTCTCCGCACTCGGTGTGTACGCGCTGGTCTCGTCGGTCCCGACCGCGCTCGGAACCGCCGCCGTCTACGTCGGCGCGGCGTACTTCTACTTCGCGTTCGACATCTCGCTGCTCGCCGCCGCACCGCGGTTCGACGACCGCAGCGACAGGCTCGGGTACGGCGTCGGCCTCTTCGGACTGAGCGTCACCCCGATCCTGTTCGCGCAGTCCGCCGGCGGCGGCGACGCGACGGTGTTCGGCTTCGTGATCGCGTTCTTCGGCGCGGTCGCCTTCCTCACCCTCAGCGAACAGGCGCGCCGCCGTCGCGGCGGCGGAGAATGAGGCCGCGGCGGCGCTTGGCTGCGGTCAGAGGAACAGGACTCCGAACAGTGCGATCCCGACCGCCAGCGTCAGTATCAGCACGCTGCGGCCGATCCCGGACTTGATCTCGACGTCGCTGCCGACGCGTCGGACGGCCGCCTGCGGGTCGGTGACCGTCCGGACGGTCGCCGTCGTGAGCCCGACGACGGCGCGGTCGACGGCGGCGTAAAGATCCGTGACGCCGACCACGAGCCCGCGGGTGCCGTAGAACACGGCGGGGTTGTACAGCGAGTCGACGTCCGGGACCCGCCCCAGCTTCGAGAGCGGCCTCTTGGTGAGCGCGAAGCCGATCAGGCCGAGGACGGCGAGGGCGACGCCTTCGATCAGGTGGTCGACGGTGTACGTCTTGTACACCTTCTCGACGACGGCCTCGCTCGTCACGTCGAACGGGAGGATCCCGAACAGTCCCACGTCGGCCGGGACGACCGCCGCGAGCGGCGAGGTGGGAACGAGGACGCCGTAAGCGACGCAGAGCACCGCCACCGCGCCCATCGCGACGCTCTGCCCCCGGTTGGCGTCCCGCACGTCGCCGTCGTAGCTCCCGTGGAAGAACGCGTAGTAGCCGAACTTGATGAACGACATGAACGTCCCGATCCCGCCGAGCAGGAGCAGCCATTCGAGCGTATGGAAGTCGCCGATCGGGAGCGGGCCCTTCGGGAAGGTGTAGTGGCTCCCGGAGATGATGATCCCCTTGCTGACGAAGCCGTTGAACCCGGGGAACCCCGCGATCGACAGCGCGGCGATCGTGAACGCGCCGGCGGTGACCGGCATGTCGCGGGCCAGCCCGCCCAGCTTCTTCAGGCTCTCCTCGCCGGTCCGGTAGACGACGACGCCGGCCGTCATGAAGAGCAGCCCCTTGTAGAGGATGTGGTTGAACACGTGGGCGAACGCGCCGGCCTGCGACAGGGCCGACCCGATGCCGACGCCGGCGATCATGTAGCCGACCTGCGACTGGATGTGGTACGAGAGCAGCCGCCGCATGTCGTTCTGGAACAGCGCGAACGTCGCCCCGAACACGGCCATCCCGCCGCCCATGTAGGCGATCGCGACGTGCCCGTCGGGGAACGCCCGGTACATCCCGTAGACGCCCGTCTTGGTCGTGAACACGCAGAGGAAGACGCTGGCGGCGATGTGCGGGCGCGGATACGTGTCGGGGAGCCACGCGTGGAGGCCGATGAACCCGACGTTGACGCCAATGCCGACGGCGGCGAGCGCGGCCGGGAGCCCTGCCACGATCCCCGCCGTCTCGGGGCCGCCCGGCACCGTGGCGAACAGGAAGGTTCCCTTCGCGACGTAGTTACCGAGTATCGCCGCCATCAGCAGCGTCCCGCCGAGGCCGTGGAGCAGCGCATACCGGAAGCCGGCCCGGACCGCCTCGCCGCGGTAGTGCCAGACGAGCAGCGTGCTGGTGACGGCCATCAGCTCCCAGAAGAACAGCAGCGTGAGCCAGTCGCCGGCGAACACCGCGCCGAAGCTCGTCGCGACGTAGGAGAACGCGAACGCGGTCTGAATGCTCTCGGCCTCGCTCGCGTACGAGTAGAGGACGGCGACGACGCCGATGATCCCGAATATCAGCCCCATGAGCCGCGAGAACTCGTCGACGTTGAGCAGGACGGCGTCGAAGCCGAGGAACGTGGCCTGGAGGTGCGCGCCCGCCGGGACGGTCCACGCCCAAGCCACCGCGACCCCGGACGCGGCGACGCCCAGCGCGTGCCCGACGCGGCGGGGCGTGAGGGCGATCAGCGCGGCGATGACGAGGAGGACCGGACCGGGCGGGAGGGCGGTGAGCGCGGCGGTCATCAGCCCATCACCCCCGGGAGCGAACCGACGACGGTCTCGATTATCCGGAGGAACACCGCCGTCCGCGGGACGACGCCGAGCAGGACCGAGAGGCTCGCGGCCGTCAGGATCGGCCCGAGCATGAACCACGTGCTCTCGGCGCCGCGCCAGCCACGAACGTCCCACCCGCCCGCCGGCGGGCCGCCGTGGTGGTCGTCGTGACCCTCGTGCGTCGCCGCCTCGTGGTCATCGCCGTGCGCTGCGGTCTCGCCAGCGCTCGCGTGCGTCGCGGCCTCGTGGCCGCCGTCGGCGCGGGGGCTCCCGCGGCCGCCGAGCGCCGCGGTCACGAGCGGCTTCTTGTCGTGCCCGTCCGGTGACTCGAAGTACGCCTGGTACACGATCGGCCAGAAGTACGCGATGTTGAGGACGCCGGACACCAGCAGCGCGCCGGCAAACACGAGGCCGCCGCCCTCCAGGGCGCCGATGACGATGTACCACTTGCTGACGAACCCGGCTATCAGCGGGATGCCGGCCATCCCCGCGGCTGCGACGGCGAACGCCGCCATCGTCAGCGGCATCCGGTCGCCGATGCCGGCCATGTCGCTGATGTCGTCCGTGTGGGTCTCGACGTGGATTGCGCCCGCACAGAAGAAGAGGGTGAGCTTCATGAACGCGTGCGCCGGGATGTGGAGCAGCCCGCCGACGAGCGCCTCGCCCTCCAGCAGCGCGAGCCCGAGGACGATGTACGACAGCTGGCTGATCGTCGAGTACGCCAGCCGCCGCTTGAGGTTGTCCTGCCGCAGTGCGATGACGCTCGCGGTCAGGAGCGTGATCGCGGCGACGACCGCGAGCGGCGCCGCCACGCCCAGCTCCGCCATCGTCTCCGTGCCGAACACGTCAAGCACGACGCGGGCGATGCCGAAGATGCCGCTCTTGACGACCGCGACCGCGTGGAGCAGCCCCGAGACCGGCGTCGGCGCGACCATCGCGTCGGGGAGCCACGAGTGGACCGGCATCAGCGCCGCCTTGACGCCGAACCCGCCGGCGAGGAGGCCGAACGCCACGCGCGCCAGCGTCGGGTCCGCGCCGGCGAGCGCCTCGATCCCGCCCGGCGTGAACGCCGTGGTGCCCGTCAGCACGTAGACGAGCGCGGTCCCGCCGAGCACGGCCACGCCGCCGCCGAAGGTGTACGTGAGGTACTTCCGGCCGGCCGCGCGGGCCTCGTCGGTCTCGTCGTGCGTGACCAGCGGGTACGTCGACACCGTCAGCAGCTCATAGAAGACGAACAGCGTGACGAGGTTCGCCCCGAACGCGACCCCGACGGCCGAGGCGAGGCTCGCGGCGAACGAGGCGAAGTAACGGGTCTGCGCGTGTTCGCTCAGTCCGCGCATGTACCCGATGGAGTAGAAGCTCGTGACGATCCACAGGAGGCTCGCGAGCAGCGCGAACAGGATCCCGAGGGGGTCCGCGCGGAGCACGAGCGAGATACCGTCGCCCAGCTCGCCGATCCGCGTGACGTAGGTGGTCCCCGAGAGGACGCCGGGGACCATGCTGGCGACGAGGGCGAACTTCGTCGCGGCGACGGTGAGGGTGACGCCCTCACGGACGTTCGGCCGCGATCGGAGCGAGAGGATGACGGGGATGGCCACGGCCGACACGAGCACGGCGAACAACGGTCGAAGGGAGGTGACGTCGGTCATTGGAGCATCAGCTCGAACACGGTCATGTCGATCAACTGGTCTATCACCGGGACGGCGGCCGCGAGTCCCACGGCGAGGACGGCGGCGACGACGACGGTCACGATCATGGCCGTCGAGACGCGCTCACCCCCGTCGGCGGCGACCGCCTCCGGCGCGATAGTTGCCTCGGCGAAGTAGAGCCGTTCGGCGAGCCGCGCGAAGTACGCCAGCGTCAGCAGCGTGCTCGCCAAGAGGACGGCGACCACCGGCCAGGACCCGGCGTTCACCGCGCCGAGGACGATGTACCACTTCCCCATGAACCCGACGGCCGGCGGAACGCCGACCATCGCGAGCGCCAGCAGCGTGAAGGCGCCGGTGGCGGCCGGCGCGCGACCGGCGATCCCGGCGTACCCGCCGACCGTCGTCGCGCCGGTCTTCCGCTCGATGATCCCGGTCGCGGCGAAGAGGCCGCCCTTCATCACCGCGTGCCCGACGAGGTGGACGGTCGCACCGACGACCGCCAGCGGCGTCGCGATCGCGAATCCGGCGATCACGAGGCCGAACTGCGACACCGACGAGTACGCCAGCATGCGCTGAACGTCGGACTGCGCGACGGCGAGGGCGCTCCCGGCGACGATGCTGACGCAGGCGACGGCGACCAGCGCCTGGCGCGCGATCGGAACCGCCTCGAGGAAGTCGACCGTGAACACGGAGAACAACACGCGCGCCAGGGCGTACGCGGAGACCGTGGAGACGAGCGCCGAGATGAACGCGCTCACGCTGTCCGGCGAGTCCGCGTACGCGTCGGGTTGCCAGGTGTGGATCGGGAACAGCGCGACCTTCACTAAGAGTCCGGCGACGATCAGGCCGAACGCGGTTAAGACGAGCGTCGAGTCGTATCCCGCGGCGGCGAGTTTGTCGCTGAGGTCCGCCATGTTCAGCGTGCCAGTGGCGGCGAGCGCGTAGCCGACGCCGAGCAGGTACAGCGACGCGCCGATGGTTCCGATGATGAGGTATTTCAGGGCCGCGACGGCGGACCGGGCTCCGGGGCCGCTCGCGACCAGCCCGTACGCCGCGAGCCCGGTGATCTCGAGGAAGACGTACAGGTTGAACACGTCGCCGGTCACGGTCATCCCGGACAGGCCGGCGACGAGGAGCAGGAACTGCGAGTAGAACGAGTTCTCGTGGGGGCCCGCGTGACGTGCGTACGCGAGTACGCCGAGCGAGACCGCGCTGATGAGGGCGACGAGCAGGATCGTCAGTCCGTCGGCGACGAGTTCGATCCCGTAGGGGGCGACGAACCCGCCGACCGCGTACCGAACGACCCCGTCGGTCCAGACGGTCCACGCGAGCGCGCCGGCCATCGCGGCGTGCCCAAGGGCTGTCGCCGTCGCGACCGCCCAGCCGACGCGGTCGTAGCGGAGACTGGCCAGCGGCGGGACCGCGGCGCCGAGGATCGGCAGGACGACCAACAGGACGATCAGGTGGTCAATCATGGTAGAGTTCCTCCAGGGTGTGCTCGTCGAGAGTGCCGTACTCGGAGTAGACGCGCACGACCAGTGCGAGCGCCACCGCGGTCAGGCTCACGCCGACGACGATGGCGGTCAGGATGAGCACGTGCGGCAGCGGGCTCACGTACGGGCCGGCGCCCTCGGTGACGACCGGGGGATTGCCGCCTGCGCGGTACGCGAGCGTGATGAAGAACAGGAAGATCCCGGTCTGGAACACGTTCATCCCGATCACCTTCTTCACGAGGTTCCTGGATTCGATCACGGTGTACAGCCCGATCCCGAGCAGCAGGACGACCGCGTAGTAGTTGTAGTGGGTCGTGAGTAAGTCGAGTGTCATGAGGAGTCCCCCTCGGCGACGCCGTCGAAGCCGGCCGCGAGCAGGAAGAATAGCCCGATCGCGACAGCGGCGACGATGGCGCCGATGCCGAGTTCGACGAGTTCGATTGCGTACTTGATCGCGTGGCCGAACAGCGCCTCGAACTCCGCGTACTGGAGGAACTGTCCGCCGAGCGCCATCGCGCCGAGACCGATCCCGACGAACGCGAACACGCCCCCGGAGGCCAGCGCGGAGACGACGCGGACGTCGAGCCACTGACGGGTCGAGTCGATGCCGTACGCGAAGGCGAGCATCATCACCACGGACCCGGCGATGACGCCGCCCTGGAACCCGCCGCCGGGCGAGTCGGCCCCGTGGAACATGATGAACAGCGCGAACGTGAGGATGAACGGGGCGACCAACCGGACGGTGGTCATGATGATTGTCGACTCGACGTACAGCCCGGGCCCCTCGTCGTCGCCCGCCGCCGGGTCCGCGTCGCCGGTGCTCATGCCACCACCTCGCGGCGCAGTACTGACAGCGTGACGACGACGGCGCTGAAGACGACCACGCCCTCGCCGAGCGTGTCGAAGCCGCGGTACGCGGCGAGGACGGCCGTCACGGCGTTTTTGACCTCGGTCTGGTCGTACGCGTTCTCGAGGTAGTACTGGGTCACCTCGCCGCCGACGACCGCCGAGTTCGGGTCGCCGATGGCCGGGAGCGCGGGGACCGTCGCGCCGACGAGCAGGACGAACCCGGCGACGAGCGCCGCCGTCTGCCACCCGATCGACTCGAACAGGCGGTCGACATCCGGCGAGGCGGTGTTCGACAGCGCCAGCAGGAACAGCACGGTCATGATGCCGGCGCCGACGGCCGCCTCCGTGAGCCCGACGTCGGGCGCCTGAAGCACGAGCCAGAGCACCGAGACGCCGAGACTGTACGCCGCGAACGCCATCACCGCCGCCAGCGTGTCCTTCAGCAGGGCCGCGCCGACTGCGCAGCCGAGGACGAACACCAGCAGCACGGCTTCGATCAGCGAGAGCGTCATGGCTCGTCACCCTCGTCGGCGGTCCACGGTTCGATTCCCTGGTCCTGCGCCGCGCGGGCGACGGCGTGTGCTGCCGTCGGGTTCGTGATGAACATGAACAACAGGAGGAAGACGGACTTCGCCGTCGAGAGCCCCGACTGGAGCGCGAGCGCGGCGGCGGCGATCGCGAGGATCGCCCCCAACGTGTCGCTCTTCGAGGCGGCATGCGAACGGGTGTAGACGTCCGGCAGTCGGACGAGGCCGACCGCGGCGACGCCGCCGAAGAAGGCCCCGGCGAGCGCGAGGGCGACGATGCCCCACTCGGTCGGCGTCACAGCACACCCCCGCGCTCGACGTTGAACTTCGAGAACGCTATCGACAGGAGGAAGTTCAGCAGGGCGTACACGAGCGCCACGTCGAGGAACGTCGACTGCTGGAACGCCGCGGCCACGAGCGTGATGGCGATGACGGTGTTCGTCCCGGCGACGTTCACCGCGATGACGCGGTCGTGGGTCGTCGGCCCGTCGTACACCCGGTACAGCGCGACGACGGCGAAGAGGACGAAGGCCGCCGCGATGGCCAGCAGCGCGGTCTCGAACTCAACCATCTCGTCCCTCCCCGGCGTCGCCGCGTTCGCGCGGCGTCGGGATCCGGGCTGCCGCGCGGCCGTAGAAGACGAACCGAACCGCGCGCTCTAACCCGCCGTCGAAGAGGTCCGCGCGCGAGTCGGCGGTCAGCGAGTGGATGTCGAACGAGCGCTCGGAGACGTTGACGGTCAAGGTTCCGGGCGTGAGGGTGATGCTGTTCGCGAGCGTCGTCACCGCGCCGTCGCCCCAGACCGCGGCGCGGAGCTGAACGACCTCCGGGTCGATCGGCATGTCGGGGTGGAGGACGACGTACGCGACCTGAAGGTTCGCGACTGCGATCTCCTTGACCAGGTACGGGGCGTACACCAGCAGTCGGGCCAGCCGGCGGAGCGTCACCCCGAGCGGCGCGGAGCGGTTCGCCACGACCGGCGCGAGGACGAGGGAGACGATCGACGCCGTCACGAAGCCGGTGAAGAAGTCGAGCGGCTTCCAGGCGCTCAGCGACATGTAAAACAGGTACGAGACGACGAAGACGGAGAGGTACTTCGACAGCGACGCCGCGCGGGCGAGCACCGCCCCCTCGGTCGGTCGGTCGACCGGCGCCGTCTCGACCGGCACGTCGCCGCGGGCCAGCTCCACCGACATCGGCTGGAGCATCGACGCGGTGCCGCCGGGCTTGTACTCCGGGTCGACGACGATCCGGTCGATACCTGCCGCGGCCGCGTACTCGAGGAGCGCGTCGGCGTAGTCGCCCGGGCTGAACAGGTACCGGTCGGTTCCGACGGTGTCGGTGACGACGGTGAGCCACCCGGGGGCATCGGCCGCACCGGCGGGCGCTTCGCCGTCCGCGTCCGCCTCGGACTCGCCCGCCGCGTCCGCCTCTCGGTCCTCCCGAGCGACGACCGTCCCCTCGGCCGTCTCCTCCTCGACCCAGAGGGCGACGCGTTCCAACTGTTCGCGGGCTGTGCCGAGCTCCGTCGGGGCGTCGGGGCTGACGGCCTGCGTCCGAGCCGCGAGGACCAAGTGAATCTCGACCGGCGCCGGGGCCGTCTCGGTCGCCGAGTCGACGACGTACGAGACAGTGTCTCGGAGGCTGTCCGAGTCGCCGACGGGAACGAGTATTCGGCGGGCGTCTGTGTCTGACATGTGTGAACTGTCTCTCACGTCTTCGTGCGAAAAACGCGAGACTATCCAGTGTGGCAAAACAATGGCAAAGTCAAAACTATTTCGTTATCCCACGGTTTCGCTCTCGGATCGCCCGAGGACGCCGGCGAGTTCGTCGGCGACACGGGCGCCGAGCCCGTCCTTATCACCGACGAACTCGCGGGTGTCCCCTCGGCCGACGAGCAGCGCCCGCGTCGCCTCCTCGCCCATCACGCTCGCGTCGTTGGCGACCACGAACGAGAGCCCCACGCGGTCGCGGATGCGCTCCGCTTCCGCCACCATCGCCGCGTCGTCGCCCGACGTCTCGGCCTTGAAGCCGACGATCGGGAGGTCGGGATACGCCTCGCGCACCGAGTCGATGAGCTTCGGCGTCGGCCTGAGATCGACCGACAGCGGCGATCCGGACCGGATCTTCTCGTCGACGGCGTCGGCGGTGAAATCCGAGATGGCGGCCGCGGACACCAGCGCGTCCGCGGTCGCGGCGGTCCGCCGACAGGCGTCCATCATCTCGTCGGCGGTCTCGACGGCGACCACGTCGGCGTAGGGGACCTCGGGGCCGTCCTGAACGAGCGTCACGCGCGCACCGCGGACGTAGCACGCCCGCGCCAGGGCGCGGCCCGTCTTCCCCGACGCGCGGTTCGTCAGGATGCGGATCGGGTCGATCCGCTCCTTCGTCGCGCCCGCGGTGACGACGATATGCGCGTCCGAGAGGGTCTGGGGCGTCGTCGCGCGGGCGACCTCCGTGACGATGTCTTCCTCGGCGGCGATCTTCGCTTTCCCCTCCTCGATACGCGGGTCCGCGAAGCGGATCCCCCACGACTCCAAGCGGTCGAGGGCGTCGAGGACGCCCGGGTGGTCGTACATCGGCTCGTGCATCGCCGGGGCCATCACGACCGGTACGTCCGCGCCGAGCGCGGTCGTCGCACAGGTCGTCACGGGCGTGTCGTCGACGGCCGCGGCGATCTTCCCCGCGGTGTTGGCGGTCGCGGGCGCGAGCAGGAGCACGTCGGCCCACCCCTCCCGGCCGCATAACTCGACGTGTTCGACGCTGCCGGTGATCTCCGTGACGACCGGCTCGTCGGTCGCGAAGTCGACCGCCCACGGGTGGACGATGTTCGTCGCCGCCGGGGACATGACGGCGCGGACGCTCGCGCCGTGGCGGCGCAGTTCGTGCGCGAGTTCGACGACCTTCACCGCCGCGATGCTCCCCGAGACGCCGAGCGCGACGTTGACCCCGTCCAGCATTACCGAGACCGTTCCCCCCGCGACGGCTTATAAGATGCCGTTGCGGAGCGACCCGAGTGACCGATCGCGACGTGGTGTCCCGAGATTCATTCATAAACATGCGGTGCGGTGGCGCGTGCCTGCGAGCGGCCGCCCCCGGCGGCCGCGAGACAGGACGCGCGAGGGAGTCCGTGGTCCGGAGCGAAGCGGAGGACCACCGACAGGGCGAGAGCCCCGCTCTCGCTTACAACCGGACGTCGTCCGGTGACGAGGCTGGGGAGGCGTGAGGCGCGGTTGCTGTGCGGGCGGGGCTTTGGAGGAGTCCGCCACTGATCCGCGGTTAGCCATCTATAAATGAGCGAGTGAGCCTTCGGGAACGATCGCCTCGTGAGTGGACCCGAATTACTCTACATCGGTGTTGTAATACCCGAACAGGAAAACGACAAACCCGAATATCAGCCAGAATAGCAGGCTCGGATTCAAGAAAACGTCCGGTAAAAATTCCTCGGAGGATATAATCGTATACCAAATGGGGACGCTAATAATCAGACCGAGACTTCCGAGAAGCATAATTCTGGCGTGCCCGTTCATTGTGTCAAATTCGGTTTCCGACTGCCAGTAATCCGATCTCGGGATAAACGAGCGGATCTGCGAGCGTCCTGAACTACGGGGATTAACCGCCCGCCATTTAAACCCCGAACGTCGCGCGCAGCATGTCCCGCGTCCCGGGGCCCAGTCCGACGGCCAGCACGGTAATCAACAACAGCAGCGTGTAGCGCGGCGACTCCGCCTTCATCTCGCCGTTGAACACCCAGACGACGAACGTCGCGGCCGCCAGCTTCACGAGGAGGAACGGCCACGCGTCGCCGGTGACGGCGAGGATCGAATCGGGGAGCAGCCGCCCGGTCCAATCGACGATGAGCGCGTTGACGACGTGTTTCGGGACGAGGTTCGCGGTGCCGGTCAGTGCGGGCATCCAGTTGAGCCCGATTACGTTCGCGACGCCGTCGACCGCGTGTCCCCAGATGATCACGACCCCCGCCGCACCGGTCCCCTGTCGGATCGTCGGAATCTGGCGCGTCGCGAGCGCCCACGTGCCCGCGGTCGCGGCGGTCGCAACGGCGAGCGTCGGGACGAGCACCTGCGGGTAGAACGTGACGTAGCCGGTCGTGGCCGCGAGGTACGCGAGGTAGCCGACCGCGAGCGCGAGCCCCGCGGCGCCCGACCCGAACAGCGGGCGCGCGTAGTCGTCGACGGCGCCGCGCCGTTCGAGCCCGTACGCCGCGAGGACGCACGCCAGCGTGAACAGGAACACGGTGAAGTAGATGAACGGGCTGATCAACACCGCGCTCGCCGGGAACGGGATCAGCGGCTCGGCGCCGGCGGCGGTCGCCGCGACCCCCGCGTCCTCGACCGTCCGCATCGCCCCGCCGAACAGCATGAACGGGAACAGCGCGTAGAAGAACCGAAGCTCCGTCGCGATGTCGAGCCGGCGGAGGAGGAAGACGACGCCGACCAGCATCGCCAACAGGATCACGACGTAGCTCACCGTCGAGAGGGTGGTGTACCCCGGAGCGGCGACGACCTCGCCGGCGCTCCGCGCCGACTGGCACGCCGCGCTGCTGCCGAGCAGCTCCGTGGTGCCGCCCGCCTCGCGGACGGCGCACTGCGCGCCCTCGCCGTCCGCGACCACCGGTCCCCAGAAGTAGCGCCAGAGGAACCGGTCGTAGACGACACGCGGGAAGACGACCGACCCGATCGCCAAAAGCGCCGTGACCCCCCCGACGACTGCCGCCCACGCGCGCTCCGGGGACAGGTCGAGCCCGTCCGCGACAGCTGTGCTCATGGTCACCGTTCGGAGAGGTCCCGAGTTGAGCGTTCCGGTCCCGGACGGCCGGAGGCGGGCGCGAACGAGCGACCGGGGGCCGACACGACCGAGCGGTCCCGACGACTGTCCCCGCCCCGGGTCGAGTTATAACGGCGGTCCGGGCTGCTCGTAGTCGGTGCCGAGGATCACCATCGTCTGCGAGCGCGAGAATCCCTCGGTCTCCGCGATCCGTTCGAACATCAGCTCCCGGAGCCGGTCGGTGTCGGCCGCGACGACGCGGAGGATGACGTCCCACTCGCCGGTGGTGAGGTGTATCTCGCGCACGCCGTCGATTCCCCGGAGCCGTTCGAGCGCGTCCTCCTCGCGGCCCTGTTCGACTCGCAGGCCGACGAAGGCGCCGACGCCGTGACCGACCGCCTTCGGGTCGATGTCGGCGTGATACCCGCGGATGACGCCCGCCTCTTCGAGGCGGCTGACCCGGTCGTGGACGGTGGCGCTGGACATGTCGATCCGGCGTGCGACCTCCGAGAACGGGGTCCGCGCGTCCTCCTGGAGGATCCGCAGGATCGCCCGGTCCGTCTCGTCGAGTTCCATACTCCCGCTAGGAGCGGCGGAGGCTTTTGCCTTCCGGCGAGGGTTGTGCCCGGACTACGCCCCGTCCCCGTCGGCGAACGACCCCTCGCGGATCGCCGCCTCGGCGGCGTCGAGGGCCGCATCCGCGTCGAACTCGTCGGCGATCCGCTCCAGTTCGGCTGGCGTCGCGTCCGCGAGGTCGCGCGCGTGAGCGGCGACGTTCGGCACCGCGCGCAGCAGGTTGTCGATTATCGGCACGTCGGCGGTCTGCGGCGAGCGGCTTCCCGGATTGAGATCGATCACGATCTCCGTCTTTCCCATCGCGTCGAGCGCGGCGGCGCGGTCGCCGTCCTCCAGCGGGACCACGACGGCGTCGGCCGCCTCGATCCCGTCGGCGTCGACGACGCCGCGGGCGTGGTCGAGCCCGGGGATCTCGCCGTCGCCGGCGAGCCCCTTCACCTCGTCGGCGCCGTGCTCCCGGAGGTGGTCAGCGATCCGCCGGACGCGCTCGTCGGTGTGGTTGAACAGGTTCACCTCCAAGTCCGCGTCGACCGCCTCCGCGAGGTCGACCGTCTCCGCCGGCGCGAGCGCCGCGACGTTCCCGTTCACCGAGATCACGGGCCGCTCCGCGAGCAGGAGCGTCGCGGCAGCGGCGCGCGCGGCCGCGTCGGCGCTCGGGAGCGTGCGCTCGCCGAGGAGGTAGTCGAACGCCTCGCCGCGCCCCTGCGCGATCAGCCCCTGCTTCGAGGTGATCCCTTGCTCGACGCCCGCCTCGATCCGGTGGCGCGTCACGAGCGACGCGTACCGCGGGTGGTCCTCGGGGATCTCCGTCTCCGTCATACGCGAGCGAGGCGACGCGCCGATTAAAGTGGACCGTTCGCGGCCGTCGCGTGCGGTCGGCGCGTCCACACGCACAACTGTTAACATAAACCACGGCGTAGCTCGGGACGGGATGGACCGCACTGGCAAGTACACTGTCGTCGACGCGTGCAACGACCACGGGGCGATCACGCTCCGCGAGTACCCGCGCAACGGGACGCTGTACGTCGTCGAGTACGACGACCCCGACGTGGAGGCCGAGCTGTCCGCGCTCGACGCCGGCTCGGTCGTCGAACTCGACCTCAGGCGGGCGGGCCGCCGGGGCAACGCGTGGTGCGCGGAGTCCGCGCGACCGGTCGAGACGGCGTAGCGAGCGACCGGTCGGGACGGCGCAGCGCAGTCGGTCCGACTCCCTCGGTTTTTCGCGTCAGGCGACGCCGATCCGCTCGCGGTACGTGCCGTGTTCCTCCTCGAACACCGCCATTATCTCGCCCATCGTCGCGTACGCCTTCACCGCCGCGACGATCTCGGGCATGGCGTTCTCCCCGGCCTCGACGGCGTCGTGGAGGTCGTCGAGCGCGCTCTCGACCGCGTCGTCGTCGCGTTCGGCCTTCACCGATTCGAGCCGATCGAGCTGTCGCTCGCGGGTTGTCTCGTCGACCTTCAGCAGGTCCGGCCGCGTGTCCTCGTCGATCTCGTAGGCGTTGACGCCGACGACCGTCTCGTCGCCCTCGTCGACGCGCTCCTGGTACTCGTAGGCCGACTCCTGGATCTCGCGGTGGAAGTACCCCTGCTCGATCCCCCGGAGGACGCCGTCGCGTACGGAGCCGTCGCCCATCTCTTTGATCTCCTCGATGTACTCCATCGCTGCCGCCTCCGTCTCGTCGGTGAGCGACTCGACCGCGAACGAGCCCCCGAGCGGGTCGACGATGTCGGCCGCGCCGGACTCCTCGGCGATGATCTGCTGGGTCCGGAGCGCGACGCGGACCGCCTGCTCGGAGGGGAGCGCGAGCGCCTCGTCGAACGAGTTGGTGTGGAGGCTCTGCGTGCCGCCCAGCACGCCCGCGAGCGCCTGGATCGTGACGCGCGCGACGTTGTTGAGCGGCTGTTGGGCCGTCAGCGACTGCCCGGCGGTCTGGGTGTGGAACTTCAGCTGTTTCGACGCCTCGGCCTCGGCGCCGTACCACTCATCCATCACCGTCGCGTAGATCCGGCGCGCCGCGCGGAACTTCGCGACCTCCTCGAAGAGGGAGTTGTGCGAGTTGAAGAAGAAGGAGAGCTGAGGGGCGAACTCGTCGACGTCGAGCCCGCGGTCGAGGCACGCCTCGACGTAGGCGAAGCCGTCGGCGAGGGTGAAGGCGAGCTCCTGGACCGCGGTCGACCCCGCCTCGCGGATGTGGTACCCCGACACCGAGATGGGTTTGAACTTCGGCGTCTCCGCGACGGCGAACTCGATCGTGTCCGTCACCAGCTCGAGCGACGGCGCCGGCGGGACCACCCACTCCTTCTGCGCGATGAACTCCTTGAGCATGTCGTTCTGGAGGGTCCCCCGGAGCTTCTCGCGCGGGACTCCGCGCTGGTCGGCGAGCGCGACGTACATCGCGTAGATCACCGGGGCGCTCGGGTTGATAGTAAACGAGGTGGACACCTCCGCGAGGTCGATGCCGTCGAACAGCACCTCCATGTCGCGGAGCGTGTCGACCGCGACGCCCTCCTTGCCCACCTCGCCGAGCGACATCTTGTCGTCGGAGTCGATCCCCATCAGCGAGGGCATGTCGAACGCGGTCGAGAGCCCGGTCTGCCCCTCGTCTATCAGGTAGTGGAACCGCTCGTTCGTCTCCTCCGCGGTGCCGAACCCCGCGAACTGCCGCATCGTCCACGTGCGCCCGCGGTACATCGTCGGGTAGACCCCGCGGGTGTACGGCGGCTCGCCCGGGAAGCCGAGGTCCTCCTCGTAGTCGAGGTCGGCGACGTCGTCGGGCGTGTAGATGCGGTCGACCTCGCGGTTCGACACGGTCGCGAACCGCTCGCTCCGCTCCCCGTGGCGGTCGAGCGTCGGGTCGAGCGTTTCCGCCTCCCACGACGCCTTCGCCTCGCGGATCTGGGAGAGCTCCTCGTCGTCGTACATACCGCCCGTTACCCGCCGGTCGCGTATAAATATTCATTATATTTTGGAAGGACCCGGCGCCCTCCCGACCCCCCACGGATCCATTATATGGGACCGAGTCGAAGTGCCGGCTATGACAGATGCCGCCGAGCGCCCGACGCCGCCCGAAGGACTCCCGCCGAAGCTCGTTGCGGAGCTGCGCGAGTGTACGCCGGGAGAGCTCCGGAAGGCCATCGTCCACGCGCAGGAACTGCTCCACTTCCACGGGGAGGCGGAACTCCCGATCGACCCGGAGGACAACGACGACATCCTCCGCGTCACCGAGCACGACGGCTACACCGAGGTGGTGAAGCAGTTCCGCTGCGCCGACGGCTGCGACGACTGCCCACACGGGCCCTACCTCTACCACGTCACGGAGGAGCCGCATCCGGACGGGACCAGCAAGGTACACTGGTCGTTCATGGGGACGGTTCACGAGCGAGAGGTGTGAGCGAGACGAGCTACGACGTCGAGAGAGAGTCGGCCGTCAGGGGTTCAGCCCCCAGATCCCGGCCCGGACGAACACCAGCACCGGGATAATCTCCAACCGGCCGATCCACATGTTCAGGACGAACATCCCCTCGGCGGCCGGCGACATCGAGGGCCCCGTGATCCCCGTCGAGAGGCCGACGTTCCCCTGCGCGCTCGCGACCTCGAACAGCGCGTCGGCGTAGCCGAACTCCGGCCCGGCGACGTTGACGAGGACGAGGCTGCCGGCGACGAGCGCGAGGAGCCACAGCAGGGTGACGATGGCCGCCTCGCCGAACTCGCGCTCCATCGCCTCGCGGTCCAGCGTTCGGTCGCCCAGCCGCGCGGTGACGACCGCGTTCTTCGGGAGGAACACGCGTGAGAACTGCCAGACGATGCCCCGGGCGACCGTGTACCCGCGGACGATCTTGATACCGCCGACGGTCGACCCCGCCGCGCCGCCGAGCGTCATCGCGCCGACGACCAACACCTTCGCGCCGGCGACCCAGCGGCCGATCGGTGCGGACTGGAAGCCGGTACACGTGAGCGCGCTGATCCACTGGAACGTCGAGTCCCGAACGGCGTCGAGCTGCGCCCAGTCGAGGGGAGACGCGGAGAGCGGGAAGAACGATCCCGTCGAGAACGCGCTCGACGCTATCTCGGCGGACGCGACGTTCTGTACCGAGAGCACGACGACGCCCGCGCCCAGCAGCGTGAACAGCCACCTCGTCTGGAGGTCTGCGGCCAGTTCGCGCACGTTCCGGTCGCTGAGCACGACGTAGTGGACCGGGAACGCGATCGCGCCGAGCACCATGATCGGCAGCAGCGTCGCCTCAACTAGCGGGGAGCCGTACGTCGCGATCGAGTTGTCCGTGACGGAGAACCCGCCGGTCGTGAGCCCGGTCATCGCGTGGTTGAGCGCCTGCCACGCCGTCTCGCCGAGCGAGAGCGACTCGGCGTACGCGCTCTCGCTCGCCCGGATCGCGACGAACAGCGCCGCGAAGGCCAACAGCGTGTACGCCACCACGAGCTTCCAGACCGTCCGGACCGTCGAGACGACGCTCGGGTGGATCTTCCGCTCGCGCGCCTCGCTGCGGTAGAGGGCGTAGCTCCCGCTGCCGGGACGCGAGAGAATCGAGACCGTGAGGACGATGACGCCCACCCCGCCGACCCACTGGATGAACGAGCGCCACCACTGCACCGCCCGCGGCAGCGACGGCTCGTGGACGGCCATCGTCAGCCCGCTCCCGGTCCACCCGCTCATGCTCTCGAAGAAGGCGTGGAGCGGGTCGCGGAAGTACGCGAGACTGGAGAGGGTCGTCGTCCCGCCGACCCCGATCGGCTCCCACGAGGCGGTGTCCGCGGCCGTCGGAACGAACGCGTCCATCGCGGCCGCTGGCGTCGTCCACGCCGTGAGGAACAGCGGCAGGCCGCCGAAGAGGGCGACCATGAGCCAGCCGCCGGCCGCGATCACCATCCCGTGTTTCATTTTCGGCTCCGGGGCGTCGGCGAACCGCCTGTTCGCGGCGCCGCCGACGAGCGCCGTCACCCCGCCCGCGAGGAGGAAGCCGAGCGCCGCGTGGAGCTCTCCGAACCCGAGCGCGACGACCACCGTGACGGTCATCAGCCCGGCCTCCATCAGGAGGAGCGAGCCGATGTCCCGGGCGATGACGCCGAGATCGGTTGGGAATCGGTTGCCGTTCCGGTCGGGCATCTCAGTCGCGATCCTCCGCGTGCCCGAACACGTCGGTCACCTCGGCGGTCGCGCCGACGCCGGAGTACACGGTGAGCATGTCGCCTTCGTGAATGCGGGTCTCCCCGCGCGGCGTTATCGGGGCCTCCGATCTGTCGCGCTCGACGGCGACGATCAGCGTCTGGCCGCCGATGAGGTCCGCCTCGTCCGCCTCGCGGAGCGTCTTCCCGGCGATCGGGGCGTCTCCTCCCACGGTGATCTCGAACACCTCCGCCTCCTCGCCGATGTGCATGAAGTCGACGACCGACGGCCGGCTCACCGCCCGGTAGAGGTACTCCGCGATCAGGCTCTGGGGGTTCTGCATCGTGTTGACGCCGATCTGCTCGAACACGCTCATGTGCTCGGGGTTGTGGACGACCGAGACGATGTTCGGGACCGACAGCTCCTGGGCCAGCAGACAGACCATGATGTTCGTCGCGTCCTGATCCGTCGTCGATATGAGCGCGTCGGCCCGTTCGGCCCCGGCGTCTTGGAGGGTCTCCTTCGAGGTCGCGTCGTCGTTAAGGACGAGGCAGTCGTACTGCCGCGACGCCCGCTCCGCCCGTTCCTCGTCACGCTCGATGACGACGACCTCGTTGCCGCTGTCGGTCGCGAGGTCGACGAGCGGGGTCCCGATGTCGCCCGCGCCCACGACGATCACGTACATACGACACGTGTTCAAAAAGGATCGACGAAAACCTACCGTTCCCCGACACAACGGAGCGATCGGACGCCGCGGCACGAGCGGTCGCGGCGGACCGGGAGGCGGCCGACTCAGTCGGCCGCTCCCCCGCGCGGAAGCGCGACCACGGGCACGTGCGACTCAGTCACGAGTTCGAGCGAGACATCGCCCGAGAGGAACCGGAACAGGCGGTTGCCGCCGCGAGAGCGATAGCCGATCGCGCTCGCGCCGACCTCGTCGACGGCGTCGAAGATCGCACCGGCGATGTCGCGAGCGTACGCGGTGTGGTCGCCGGCGTCCGGGAACACGCGCCGGACCGCGGCGTACGACTCCTCGGCGAGTTCCTCCGACTGTTCGACGGGCGTCTTGTCCGGGACGCCCTCGCCCTTCTCGACCACGTGGAGCGCGGTCACGCGCTCCGGGTCGTACGGTTCGAGCGCCCGCGCCGTCGCCAGCGCGTCCTCCTCGTTCGCGACCGGGAGGAGGACGTGGCCGAGGAGATTCTGCCCGTCGGGATCGGCTGTACTCGTCATACGAACACCGATACTCCGGTCGGTTAAGAAGATACGTACTCCGAACCTCGGTTGGCCCGATAGCAGGCACCTCGCTAGGGACGTATCGGGACCCATTCGGGTCCGAGACGGTCCTCACCGACCGTCCACGGCCGAGATGAACACGGCCAGCACCGGGACGATCTCCAGCCGACCGACCCACATCAGGAAGATCATCAGCAGCTTCGACGTGTCCGGGAAGAACAGGTAGCTTCCGAACGGCCCGAGGCGACCGAACCCGGGGCCGATGTTTCCGATCGTCGCGAGCGACGCGCTCGTCGACTCCAACATCGTCAGCTGGACGCCGATCCGGCTCGCGTCGAGGGACAGGAACACCGCCGAGACGCCGAACAGGACGAGGTACAGGATGGTGAACGCCATGATGCCGCGGATCGCGTCCTCGTCGACGACGTTCCCGCTGAGGCGGACCGGCCGGACGACGTCGGGGTGGGCGGAGGTGAACAGCTCGCGCCGGATCGCCTTTCCGACGATCAGCCACCGTACGATCTTGACGCCGCCGCCGGTCGAGCCGGCGGAACCGCCGATGAACATCGCGAACATGAGGAGAATCTGTGCGTCGGCGTTCCACTGCGCGAAGTCGGCGGTGGCGTACCCCGTCGAGTTCAGCAGCGACGCGATCTGGAACGCCGCCTGCCGGAGCGAGTTCTCGGCGACCCCCTGGGTCGCCCCGCCGAGCTCGATCGGCGGCGCCGCGCCGCGGAACAGCAACACCGCGAGCACGGCGGTCACGACCGCGACGGCCCCGGCGTACGCGCGGAACTCCGCGTTCTTCACCATCGTCTCGACCTCGCCGCGTAGCACGTGCCAGAACAGCGCGAAGTTGACGCCGGCGACGAGCATGAAGGGGATGACGACCCACTGGACGACGGCCGAGAACGCCGCGACGCTGTCGGCCTTCGGGGAGAACCCGCCCGTCGGGAGGGTCGTAAACCCGTGCGCGATCGCGTTGAACAGGTTCATTTTCGGCGCCATCCCGGCGAGGTGGAGCCCGTACAGGATCGCGATGTACACCACGGTGAACCCGAAGTAGATGAGCCAGAGCGCCCGCGCGGTCTCGGCTATCTTCGGGGTGAGCTTCTGTAGCTCCGGCCCGGGCGCCTCCGACTCCATCAGTTGGGCGCCGTTGACGGCGACCTCGGGGAGGATCGCGATCATCAGGACGATGATCCCCATCCCGCCGAGCCACTGCGTCAGCTGCCGCCACATCAGCACGGCGTGCGAGTGCCGGTCGGTGCTGATCTCACCGAGGACGGTCGCACCGGTCGTGGTGAACCCGCTCATCGACTCGAACAGCGCGTTGGCGATCGACTCCGTGAACGCGCCGACGGACCCGGTCTGGAGACCGATCGTCGACGCGGTCCCGTAGCCGGCTATCAGGTACGGGATAGTGCCGATGACCGCCGCCGCGATCCACGCGAGCGAGACGAACAGCAGCGCCTCGCGGGGACCGAGATCCGGGTCGGGGTCGACTCGCTCGACCGCGAAGCCGAGCCCCGCGACGATCGCCATGGAGACCAGAAAGACCCAGATGTCTTCGCCGTACACGAGCGCCACCACCAGAGGAACAAGCAGCGTGACGGCGAGGTACTTGATGCCGACGCCGAGAAGCCCGACACTCGCCTTCCAGTTGACGCCCCAAGACATGATACTCGAACGGTATGGCGGTCGCCCGTTCGCTGTATTAAACTGTCGAAGGGGGGACGACGGGAGAGCCGCCTTGACTCAGGAGGTCCAGAACGCCTTCGTGAACAACACGAGGACCGGGATGATCTCGATCCGGCCGATCCACATCAGGACGATCATCACGGCCCGCGTACTCAGCGGGAACGTCGCGAACGTCCCGTACGGGCCCGCGTCGCCGAACGCCGGGCCGATATTGAGGAACGTGGTCGCCGCGGCCCCGAGCGCCTCGAACTCGGTCACGCGCAGGTTCGCCCGCTCGGCGTCGACGACGATGACCACGGCGAGCAGGAAGAAGATCACGATGCTCAAGAGGAGGTACGCGTAGATGTCGCGGATCGCGCCCTCGTCGACCGGCTCCCCCGATATCCGGACCGGGCGAACGGACTCCGGGTGGATCGCGGTGAAGAGGTCCCGGCGGAACGACTTCAGCGCGACCAGCCAACGCAGCGACTTGATCGAGCAGGTGGTCGACCCGACCATCCCGCCGACGAACATCCCCATGAACAGCATGTGCTTCGCAGCGGGCGCCCACAGCACGTAGTCGGTGCTGGCGTACCCGGTCGTCGTCACGATGGACGCGACGTTGAACACTGCGTGGCGGATCGTCGCCTCGGCGCCGAAGGTGACGCTCGGATCGAGGAACAGCGCGCCCCCGACGATCGACGCGAACGTCGCCATCGCGCCGAGGTAGAAGTGAAACTCCTCGTTTCGCAGCAGGCGCATCGGCTCGCCGTTGATGGCGAAGTAGATGAGGACGAAACTGGTCGAGCCGATCACCATGAACGGGACGACCGCCCACTGGATCAGCGGGTGGAACGCGCCGACCGAGAGCGGCTCCGGCGAGAAGCCGGCGGTCGCGACGGACGTGAACGCGTGCGCGACCGCGTTGTACAGGTCCATCCGCGGGTCGACGGCGAGCCCGAGCAGGAAGTACACCGCGATCGCGAGGCCGGTGAGCCCGAAGTAGATCCCCCAGATGAGCTGTGCGGTCCGCGATATCTTCGGCGTGAGCTTGTTGACGTCTTGCGTCTGTGACTCCGACTCCATCAGCTGTGCCCCGCCGACGCCGATCTCGGAGAGCACCGCGGTCGCCAGGATCAGGATTCCGAGGCCGCCGAGCCATTGGATCACCTGCCGCCACATCATGACGGACCGCGAGTGGAGCGAGAAGTCGCGCAGCACCGTCGCGCCCGTCGTGGTGAGTCCGCTCATCGACTCGAACAGCGCGTTCACCGGGTGCGCGACCGTGCCGACGCCCGCGACGACGAAGGGGATCGCGCCGACGGCGGCGACGAGGAACCAGATCAGCGCCACCGCGAGGAACGCCTCCCGCGGGCCGAGGTCTCCCTCGGGGTCCCGTACCGACCGGAACGCCGCACCGAGCGCGAGCGAGGCGGCGATCGCCGCGAGGAACGGCACGGGCGGCTCGCCGTAGTAGAGGGCTATCAGCAGCGGAAACGCGAGCGGAACCGGGAGGGCGGCGAGGACGTCGCCGGTGAGTCCCACGCTCGCCCGCCAGCCGACGCGGATCGTGGTACTCACGTGGAGGCGGTCACGCCATCGAGGCGATCTGTCCGACCGAGTCGGACTCCACGAGGAGTATCACGTGGTCACCGGCCTGAAGTACGGTGTCCCCGCGCGGGGTGACCAGCTGGTGGTTGCGCGTGATCGCGCCGATAACGAACCGCGCATCGCTCTCCGCGACGATGTCCGATATCGGTCGTCCCGTGAGCCCGCACCCCTCGGTGAGTTCGAGTTCGAGGACCTCCGCCTGGTCGTTTTCCAACACCGCGATGTTCTCCGCGACGCTCTCGTAGGTGAACCGGGTGATCTCCTCGGCGGTGACCGTCCGGGGATTGATCGCGATGTCGATGCCGATCTCCTCGAAGACGGTGACGTAGTCGGGGCTGTCGACGACGGCGATCACGCGGTCGACGCCGAGGCGCTTGGCGAGCACGGAGATGAGCAGGTTCTTCTCGTCGGAGCCGAGCGCCGTGACGACGATATCGGCCTCGTCGACGTGTTCGCGGGAGAGGAACTCGGTGTCGGTGGGGTCGTGTTCCATCACGACGGTGTCCGGGAGGTTCTCGGCGAGCCACCGCGCGCGGTCGGCGTCGCGCTCGATCAGCCGCGGCGTGAAGTCCCGCTCCTCCAGCAGCCGGGCGGTCTGATACCCGATCTCGCTGCCGCCGACGACGACGATCTCGTCGGCGTCGTCCGGCGTCGCCTCGGGCGCGATGTCGGTCGCGAACGACTGAACGCTCTCGGGGCTTCCGACCACCACCGCGCGGTCGCCGACGACGATGTCCGTGTCGCCGCGGGGGATCGTCATCTCGCCGTCGCGGAACAGCCCGACGAAGGTGAGCGACTCGAACCGGTCGGCCTCCGAGACGGTCTGTCCAGCGACGGGGCTCCCCTCGCCGATCTCGAACTCCGCCATCTGGACGAGCCCGCCGGCGAACGGGTCGACGTCGATCGCCGCCGGGAGCCCGATGACGCGGACGATGTTCTCCGCGGTCAACAGGTCCGTACACACCATGAAGTCGACGCCGAACGCGCCCTCGCTGCCCTGCCAGGTGCGGAGGAACTCGGTGCTTTTCACGCGGGCGATGGTGAACCCGTCGCCGAGCGTCTTCGCGGCCCCGCACGCGACGAGGTTCGTCTGGTCGTCGTCGGTACACGCGATGACCATGTCCGCGCGGTCGACGTCGGCGGCCGACTGGATCTCAGAGGACGTCCCGTCCCCGGCGATGGTGAGCACGTCGAGCTCGTACTTGAGCTGTTCCGCCCGGTCCGGATCGACGTCGACGACGACGACCTCGTGGTCCGACGCGAGACTCGCGGCGATGCTCGTCCCGACCTCGCCGGCCCCGATGACGACCACGTACATGGACCAACCCAGAGACCCGACCTTGAAGTTCGTTACTATCGGTGCTCGGGCGTACTCAGCGCGCCAGCGACGGGGAAGACGCCGCCAGACGGTTCGAGGCGCCGCCCTGCCGGGTGACGCCGCTCCACCGAGCGGGAGTTCTCCGCCGCGGCCGCCGCTTCAATCGTCTCCGCCGAACGACGAGGGATCCGTCCACTCGTTGCGTCCCGAGACGGTGCGCTGGGGGAACGGGATCGAGATGCCCGCCTCGTCGAAGCGCGCCTTGACGGCCTTCACGTAGTCGGCGCGCGCCTTTACGAAGTCCGCCCGCGAGGGGTCGTCGATCCAGATCCGCGACTGGAGGCCGACGTACGAGTCGGCCAGTTCGGTCAGCCGGACCGACGGCGCGGGGTCTTCGAGGATCGCGTCGCTCCTCTCGGCCTCCTCGACGATGATGTCCGTCGCCTTCTCCACGTCGTCCTCGTAGTCGATCCCGAAGACGAACTTCAGCCGCAGTGTCTTCTTCGCGACCGGGTTCTTCACCACGTCGCTCGTCAGCGCGTGGTTCGGCACCGTAAGCAGTTCGTTGTCGAAGGTGCGCACGCGGGTGACCCGGAAAGAGATGTCCTCGACGACCCCCGAGTTGCCGTTCCACTCGATCCAGTCGCCGATGCGGAACGGCTTGTCCGTGTAGATGAACACGCCCGCGACGAAGTTCTTGATCACGTCCTGGAGCGCGAAGCCGATCGCGAGCGTCGCCGCCGCCGCGATCGTCGCGAGCGAGCGCAGGAACCCCTGGTAGCCCGCCGCGCCGAACGCGACCGTGACGCCGGCGAACAGGACGAGGAACGCCACGATCTTCTGGAGCGGGCGCCGGGCGTGCTCGTCGAGCCCCTGTCGGTCGAACACCCGGCGGACGAGCGGCTTGACGGCCGCCTTGTACAGGACGTACGTCGCGGTGACGACGGCGAGGAAGATCGCGGCGTCGACGACGATGTCGGCCAGCGGACCGAGGTACGGCTCCAGCGTCCCCGCGACCGCGACGACTCCGGACGCGCCCGCGGGGGCGCCCATCAGTGGAGCACCGCCGTGTTGCCGCGCGTCTCGATCAGGTCGGCGCCGACCGCCTCGGCGAGCTCGTCGGCGAGTTCGTCGGTCGACGTGCCGCCGCGGGCCGCCCGAAGGAACTTCACCTTCACCAGCTTCCGGTCGTCGAGCTGGTCGGCAAGCTCGTCGACGACCGCGTCGACGCCGCTCTTCCCGACCCAGACGGTCACGTCGAGGTCGTGCGCCTCCTTCCGCAGTTCGTGGTCGCTCATACGCGGTCGAGTCGGCCGCGCGCATTGAAGCTTGAGGTTCGGTCGCGCCGGTCGCGTCGGAGCGGCGCGGCGCCCCGCGTCACCGCTCCCGCTCGGCTTCGCGTTCCGGAGCCGCGGCGCGGTTCCGCTCCGCCCACTCGGCGGCGTCCTCCGGCGTCTCGGTCTCCAGTAGGCGATCGAGCTTCCGCTCGAACTGCTCGTCGGTGAGGTCACCGTTCGCGTACCGGGTCCGCAGGCGTTCGAGGGCGTCCGTGGTGTCGCCGGCCGCCTCGCCGCGCTCCGCCGTCTCTCCGCGTTCGACGGGGGTCGACTCGGCCTCGGGCTCGACGGCGAGCGAGTCCTCCGCTTCCTCGTCGAACAACATCGAGACGACCGGAATGATCACGATGTACCCGAACAGCATGAACCCGAGCCACCAGTCGAACCCGGCCAGGAGGGCGCCGAGCCACGTGCCGGTGACCACCGTCGCGGCGATGCTGCTCGCGTTGCGGCGAAACCGCTCGCGGGGAGTGGCGGCGTCGCTCATTGGGAGGACGGTTTCCGTGCCGGTACAAAATCGTATCGGCACTCGGTCGGCCGACGGGCGCCTACTCCTCGACCTCGACCGTGATCTCGTCGCGCGCGACCGCCAGCCGGAACGTCGGCACGGTGCGGTAAACCACCTCGACGACGTTCTTGCGCTCCAGACTGCGGAGCGCCCGCCGCACCGCGTCCACCTCGGGATCGGCGTCGAACGCCTCGCGGAGCGCGTTGAGCACGCTCACGACGGACTGCGACCGCTCGTCCGGTCCGGCGAGCACCTCGGTGACCCGCGACTCCAGCTCGGAGACGCGGATCGTCTCCGGGACCGCGCCGCGCGCGACCGCGTCGGGCTCGACCCCGGGCTCGACGTCGACGAGGTCGTTCGCCTCCGCCGTCGCGCGGATCAGGCTGTCGTCGTCGCGGTAGTAGTACTCCTTCAGGTGGTTCTCGAGGTAGCCGTGGACCTCGCTGCCGCTCTCCATCTCCCAGGCGTCCTGGAGCTCGCCGTTCTTCGTCGGCTGGAGGCGGACCACGTCCGCCAGTCGGTCCCGCTCCTCGTCCGTGAGGCTCATCTGTCTTCAACCGCGCTCGCGGCGCGGACGATGGTCTCCTCGCCGAACTTCGGCCCGACGAGCTGGAGCCCGACCGGGAGCCCGTCGGCCTCGCCGGCGGGGACCGAGATCGCTGGGAGATTCGCGAGGTTGGCCGGCGTCGTGTTCGCGTCGGCGAGGTACATCCGCAGCGGGTCGTCGAGGCTCTCGCCTAGTTCGAAGGGGAGGACCGGCATGGTCGGCGAGGCGATGACATCTACCTCGTCGAACGCCGCCTCGAAGTCCTGCCGGACCCACGCGCGGGCGTCCTGCGCCTTCTCGTAGTACTTGTCGTGGTACCCGGCCGAGAGCGCGTACGTGCCGAGGAGGATCCGGCGCTTGACCTCCGCCCCGAACCCCTCCTCGCGCGTCTCCGCGAACGACTCGTTCCAGTTGCCGTCGGCGTCGCTCCGGTGGCCGTACCGGACCCCGTCGAAGCGCGCGAGGTTCGAGGACGCCTCCGCCATCGCGATCACGTAGTACGCCTGGACCGCGTGCTCGACGGACGGCAGGGAGATGTCGGTCGTCTCCGCGCCCTGCGCTTCGAGGTCCGCGATCGCGGCCTCGACCGTCTCGACGACGCGCTCGTCGGCGCCCTCGAACAGCTCCGTGGGGACGCCGATCGTCAGCCCCGCCACGTCGCCGTCCGCGGCCGCGGCGTAGCTCGCGTCCGGGTCCGCGCCCTCGACCTCGCGCAGGTCGCGGGTCGTCCCGTCGTGGGGGTCGTCGCCGGCGATGACATCGAGCGCTGCGGCGGCCTCCTCGACGGTGCCCGCGATCGGCCCGATCTGTTCGAGCGAGTTCGCGTACGCGATGAGCCCGTACCGGGAGACGAGCCCGTACGTCGGCTTGATCCCGACGACGCCGCAGAACGCGGCCGGACAGCGCACCGAGCCGCCGGTGTCGGAGCCGAGCGCGATGTCCGCCTCGCCCGCCGCGACCGCGGCCGCGGAGCCGCCCGAGGAGCCGCCCGGGACGCGGTCGGTGTCGACCGGGTTCCGGGTGGGGCCGAACGCCGAGGTCTCGGTCGTCGTCCCCATCCCGAACTCGTCCATGTTCGTCTTCCCGACGACCGTCGCGCCCGCGTCGGTCAGCCGGTCGACCACGGTCGCGGAGTAGGGCGGGACGTAGTCGGCGAGCATCTCCGAGCCGCAGGTCGTCCGGACCCCCTCGGTGGAGATATTGTCCTTCACCGCCACGGTCGCGTCCGCGAGGGGACCGTCCGCGTCCGCGTCGCCCTCGATCCGCTCCTCCGTCACGAAGGCGTTGATGTCGGCCGCCATCTACGACACCTTCGGGCCGACGAAGAAGCCGTCTTCCGTCTCCTCGGCGTTCGCGAGCGCCTCCTCCTGCGAGAGGCCGTCGCGGACCTCGTCGGGGCGCATCACGTTGACGAGGTCCTCCTCGCGTTCGGTCTCGGGGACCTCGTCGAGCGCCTCGAAGTACTCTAAGATGTCGCCGAACTGCGCCGCGAACTCGTCGACCTCGTCGTCGGCGAGCCGGACGCGCGCCAGGTCGGCGACGTGACGGACCTCCTCGGCGTCGACGGCGGCCGCGGCGTCGTCGCCCCCGTCGGAGGACTCCCCCGCGTCATCCGTCGACTCGGACGTATCGCTCATACGAGCAGGTGTCCCGGACCGGGAGTAAGGGTTTCGGAACGTCGCATCGGACGCCCGCCGAGGCCCGCGATCACCGGACCTCGTCGACGAAGGCGAGCCAGCGCTCGTGGCCGTCCAGCGTCGCGGAGCGGTGCTCGTCGGCGAAGTCGGGGTGGCGGATCGTCTCCAATGCGTTCAGCGCCCGGTCGATCCCGACGATCTCGTCCGCGAGCCGTTCGGCGGTCTCACGGTCGAGCGGGGGGTCATCGGGGGTGTCGCCCGCGTTGGTTTCGGCGCCTTCGCCTCGCAGCCGGGCCATCCGACGCTCGCGCTCGGCGCGGAGCGTCGACTTCACCGACGACACCTTGCGCTCGACCTCCGGCGGGACCGTGTCGACGGCGCGCGTCTCCACGATGAACTCGGAGAGGTCGACCGCGGTGCCGTCGATGGTGACCTCGTCCGGGACCGACGCGCCGACCGTCGCGCTCTGGCTGGTGACCCGGTCGAGTATCGCCTCTCGCTCGGCCTCGTCCATGCGGTCCCGTTGCGGGGCGCCGGGAAAATGTGCTGCGGTGACGGAGCGACCGTCACTCGCCGTCCGATTCGTCCGCCCGGACCGTCACGACGGGCGCGTCCGCCAGCCGCACGACCTTCTCTGTGACGCTCCCCAGCAGGTAGCGCTCGACGCCGGTGCGGCCGTGGGTCCCCATCACGATGAGGTCGGCGTCGTGGTCGTCGGCGTACTGGAGGATCGCCGAGTGAGGGGTCCCCATCTCGACGGCCGTCGTCATGTCGATGTCGTCCGGTGACTCCGCCGCGGCCCCGACGAGCTCTCTCGCGTGAGCGGTGAGCTCGGCCTCGACCTCGTCGGCGTCGACGTCCTCGTGTCTGCCGATGTAGCCCGTCTCCGGCGAGACCCCGCTCATCGCCTGGCTGTCTTCGTGGACGAACGCCCCGCTCACGCCGAGGCCGCCCTCGCGGGTGTCGACGACGTGGACCACGTGGACCGTCGCGTCGAACGCCGACGCGAGTTCGCTCACGTGTGCCGCCGCCGCTTCCGAGCCGGCGCTTCCGTCCGTCGGGAACAGTATGTTGTCGTACATCGTACCACCGAGTTGAAACTTCGCGGAGCAGCGGTAAAAACGCACCGCAGATTCGCGCTACTGGGGGATGCGGCCGCTCAGCTGGAGAATTCAGCGACGACGCACTGACGAAAAGCGAGGCGATGCGTCGACCGGGAGGGCTCCCGAGAGCGCGGCGGTGCGCCGGCCGCGACGCGCCGGTCCGGAGACCGTCCCCCGCTACAGCAGGTCGTTCGAGACGAGGCGGTCGACCGCCTCGCGCAGGCGCTCTTCGCTCGCGGCGTAGGAGATGCGCGCGTAGCCCGGGGCGTTGAACGCGCTCCCGGGGACGCAGGCGACCGCGGCCTCCTCGATCGCCGCCTCGCACCACGCCTGATCGTCGTCGTCGACGGGGATCATCATGTAGAACGCGCCGTCGCCGACGTCGACGTCGACGCCGTGCTCGTCGAACAGGTCGACGAGGAGGTCGCGGCGGTCGGCGAAGGCGTCGCGCATCTCCTCAACCGCCGCCTCGGTGTTCTCTAAGGCCTCGATCCCGGCGCGCTGGACGAAGTTCGTCGCGCAGGAGACGGAGTGGGAGTGGAGCTTCCCCGCCTCGCCGACGAACTCGTCGGTGGCGTGGAGGTAGCCGAGCCGCCAGCCGGTCATCGAGTACGCCTTCGAGAAGCCGTTGATCGTCACCGTGCGGTCGGCCATCCCGTCGAGGCTCGCGAGCGAGACGTGCTCGGCGTCGTAGACGATGCGCTCGTATATCTCGTCGGAGATGACCGCGACGTCGTGCTCGACGGCGAGATCGCGAACGCCCTCCATCGCGGCCTCGGAGAACACCGCGCCGGTGGGATTGGACGGGGAGTTGACGACGAGGAGTTCGGTGTCGTCGGAGACCGTCTCGGCGAGCTCGTCGAGCGCGGGCTCCAGCTGGAACCCGTGCGGCGCGAGGTCGACCCGAGAGAGGTCGCCGCCGGCGAGCTTCGCCATCGCCTCGTAGGAGACCCACGCGGGGTCGAGGAGCACGACCTCGTCGCCCTCGTCGATCAGCGTCTGGAACGTCTCGTACAGCGCCTGCTTGCCGCCGGGGGTGACGATCACCTCGTCCGCGTCGGCGTCGATCCCGGTGCCGCGGAGCTTCGCCGCGATCGCCTCCTTGAGTTCGGGCACGCCGTTCGAGGAGGTGTATCCCGTGTGGCCCGCGTCGAGCGCGTCCTTGCCCGCTTCGACGACGTTCTCCGGGGTGTCGAAGTCGGGCTCGCCGACCGAGAGGTCGACGATGTCGGCTCCTTCGGCCTCCTTCTCCGCCGCGAGGTTCGATATCGCCAGCGTCGCGCTGGGCTCTACGCGTCCGATCCGCTCCGAGAAGTCGTATGCGTCGCTCATGTGTCGTGTGTAGTCGGCTCGTGGGTGTCAGTCGAGTTCCTCGGCGAGGTCGATCGCCGCCGCGGCCGCGTCCGCGCCCTTGTCGATCCGCTCGCGCGCCTCCGCGCCGGACATCCCGGGGCCGCTCACGCCGAAGGTGACCGGCGTGTCCCGGTCGAGGCTCACGTCGGTGAGCTTCTCGGCGGTCGCGGTCGCGATGACCCGGTCGTGGTCGGTGTCGCCGGTGACGATGGCGCCGACGACCGCGACCGCGTCGACGTCCTCGCGGCGCGCGAGGCGGTCGGCGGCCAGCGGGCTGTCGTACGCGCCCGGCACGCTCAGTTCGTCGACGACGACGGCGTCGCGGTCGGCCGCCGCCTCGCGGGCGGCCTCGGCCATCGGCTCCGTGACGGAGTCGTTGAACCGCGCCACCACCAGTCCCAGCGAGACCATACCGGGACTGGAGCGGGCGACGGCAAAGGTCTACCGTTCGACCGCAGGGTTGCCGGGCGAACGCGTTCGGCGACGGGGGCGGTCGGAGCCCGACCGCCGGACACGAGGTCACGCGCGTGAGGCGATCGGGTCCCGTCCCGCCCACAGGACGTAGAACCCGTACAGCAGCAGCGACAGGAACCCGACCAGAAGCGAGACGGCGAGGAGGAGCCCGATCGGAGGGGGAAGCGAAACGATCGGTCCCTGTTCGAGTCCGATCACGGCTCGGAGGCCGAACCAGAGGACGAACGCCGGGAGGACGTACCGTTTGGCGCGGTTGGTCCCGGTCACTCGTTCGGCAACCACGATGACGCAGATCCCGACCAGCGGGATGAGCATGGATAGAACGTTTTCGCCACCACCGAACCACTCGATCATCTAGGGGACATCTCCGCTCGGAGAACTTGGTGCCTCGGTTCGCTGATTCCTCGGACGGGGTCCGGCACGTCGTGACCGCGATTCGAGTTAGCTGTGGATCGCCAGCCGGCACACGCGCCGCACGCCGCGGGTCATTAATACGTCTGCGACGCCAACGGGGTCCCATGACAGAGACCGAGACCGCGACGGTCGGCGGCGGCTGCTTCTGGTGCGTCGAGGCGGCGTTCAAGCAGCTCGACGGGATCGAAAGCGTCACCTCCGGCTACGCCGGCGGCCACGCGGACGACCCGACCTACCGCGAGGTGTGTACCGGCAACACCGGCCACGCGGAGGTCGTCCAGGTCGAGTACGACGCCGACGCCCTCTCCTACGAGGACATCCTCGAAGTGTTCTTCACGGTCCACGACCCGACGCAACTGAACCGACAGGGCCCGGACGTTGGGAGCCAGTACCGCTCGATCGTGCTCTCTCACGACGACGAGCAGCGGCGGCTCGCGGAGGAGTACGTGGCGGCCCTCGACGAGGAGGGCGGCTACGACGACGAGGTCGTGACCGAGGTCGAACCGCTGGAGACGTTCTACCGCGCCGAGGAGAAACACCAGGACTACTTCGAGAAGAACCCGGCCGACGCCTACTGTACGATGCACGCGCAGCCGAAGGTTGAGAAGGTCCGCGAGCGGTTCCGCGAGAAGGTCAAAGCGTAGGGACCGGTAGGGAACGCCTCCGAGGCCTCATTCATCCGTTGATAAATAGCCGGCTCCGTTGAAATCCTTAATTATTGATAGGATCGGCGTGCGAGATACGGAGGATGTAGTCAGCACCTGAACAATGTTACTTTCTCCGTCTATATCCTGAATCAGCCGGTAGAATTCGCTTGCCCATTAATCGTTCAACTTCGGTGGTGACGAGTATCTACACAGAACGACGTTCGTTCTCGATGTGATCAACGTAGGTATCCACCACGTTCTGAATGATAGTTTCGCCAGCTTCAGCGGTTGCTTCAGCCGGATCGCCAAGCACACCGTTTTGGGTGATTGTTTTGAACCCCTCGCTGAGAAGGCGAGCGGTAGAGATCTTTCCTTCGGGGCCGGGCTCGATGTTCTCCATCTTGACCAAGTCCTCATTTACCGCCAACACCACCGCTGTCTCGGCTGCGCCGGCGTGAATCACATCTTGATGGTAGTCGATTCCTGCCTCACTGAGGCCATCATTCAGTAACTGCATATGCTCGTCAAGGTCAGCGAGGGGAATCACGGTGGCCTCGATTTCTCGGCCGACATCGGGTGCGACAGTTTTGACTGGGCCGAAGTTCCCACCGTGGGTCGGGACAAGGACGATGTGTTCGAAGCCGTGTTCATCGAGCGACCGACAATATGCCCGGATCACATCCATCAATGTCTCGGGCGGGACAGTGATTGTTCCCGGGAACTCCATATGATGCCCCGAGCATCCAGGCCGAATCGTCGGCGCAGCAATCGCGTCCCCTAGTTTCTCCGCAATCCGCCGCGAGAGTTCGTCACCGTCCAATGTGTCCATGTTCAACGGGAGATGAGGGCCGTGCTGTTCGATTGAACCGACGGCGACAATCGCGGTCCGTGTTCCGTTTTCGAGCGCCGATTCGACTTCTGGCCATACCATCTCCTCAAGGAGTATTGACCCGCGAGAAGACATACAGATGATAATGTTCCCGCATAGTTTAAAAATCCTGTCACACAGAAAGAGAGCACTCAGATCGATCCGGGCATAGCCGCGAACTACGTCCCCTGTACTGAGCGATCCGGCCTGACCGAATCCGAGAGGAACTTAGTACGACACTCGCGCTCTGTATTCAGTACGAATCCAAGAACAGATAACCTGCTGAGGATTTCAACAGACCCAAACGGTCGTTTGCGAATCGGTGGAGAACACCACCGAAGCCCCAGTCGCGAGGCCGCAGTACGCTCGTTGCGCTCCTCGCTCGCTCCGCTCGCTGCGGTGCTTACGTCGCCTACTGCGGCCTCGCGACTGCCCCTTCGAGTCCCATCCGACCGCGACCGCACCGCACCTCACGGCTCCCCAGCCTCGTCACCGGACGACGTCCGGTTGTAAGCGAGAGCGGTGCTCTCGCCCTGTCGGTGGTCCGAAGCGAAGCGGAGGACCACCGACTCCCTCGCGCGTGCTCCTCGCAGCCGCCTTCGGCGGCCGCTCGCAGGCACGCGCCACCGCGGCTACCTATTGAAATGCCTCCCGAAACCTCACACCCCGGTCACTCGTCTTATGGCCCCTCTCGCCACAACCTATTCCCTCCCGCCATTCGAATCACGTCTCGATGAAGATCGGTCTCATCTCGGACGTTCACGCGAACCTCCCCGCGCTGGAGACGGTCCTCGACGACATGCCGACGGTCGACCGCATCTACTGCGCGGGCGACGTGGTCGGCTACAACCCGTGGCCCGCCGACTGCGTCGAGCGCGTGCGCGATGTCGCGGCCGCGACAGTGCGCGGGAACCACGACCGCACCGTCGAGACCCCCGAGCGCTACCGCGCCAACCGGATGGCGGAGGCGGGGCTCGAACGCGCGAAGGCGTCGCTGTCGGCCGACCAGCGCGACTGGATCGGTGATCTCCCGCGCACGGAGACGTTCGGGGGCGACCGGTACCTGCTCGCCCACTCCCACCCCGCCGCAGAGCGCGAGGACGCCTACGTCTACCCGGACGACTTCCCGACCCTCGACCGGCACATGGGGGAGTACGACGGGATCGTCCTCGGCCACACCCACGTTCAGGGGGTCCGCGAGGTGGCCGGCGGCTTCGTCTGTAACCCGGGCAGCGTCGGCCAGCCCCGCGACGGCGACCCGCGGGCGGGCTACGCGGTCCTCGACACGACGGCCGACGGGGCCGACGCGGTCGAGACGCATCGCGTGGAGTACGACATCGACAGCGTCGCCGAGGCGGTCCGCAAGGCCGATTTGCCGGACCTGACCGCCGAGCGCCTCTACGAGGGGGAGTGAGTCAGGCGCCGTCGGCGGGATCGCCGGCGGCCTCCCCGCCCACGCCGCGATCGTCGCTCCCGACCTTCACGTCCAACCGCTCGTAGAGGAACGCCCACGAGTCGGTCTGCTCGTCGACGACCATCGAGGCGGGCTTGCCGACGCCGTGGCCCGTCTCTGACTTGGTCCGCAGGAGGAAGGGGCCGCCCTCGGCCTCGTGCTGGAGCCGCGCGGTCATCTTCCGGGCGTGCGAGGGGTGGACGCGCGTGTCGCTCGCGGCCGTGGTGAAGTAGACGGGCGGGTGGGTCGCGTCGGGATCGACGTTGTGGTACGGCGAATACTCCTTGAGATACTCGAACGCCTCCGGGTCCTCGGGGTGACCGTACTCCGTCGTCCACGACTCGCCGAGCAGGAACCGGTGGAACCGGAGCATGTCCAGCAGCGGGACCGCGCACTGCGCGGCCGCCCACAGATCCGGGCGCTGGGTGACCACCGCGCCGACCGAGAGCCCTCCGTTCGACCCGCCGGCGACCGCGAGGTGGTCCGCGTCGGTGAGCCCCGACTCGCAGAGCGCCTCGCCCGCCGCGACGAAGTCGTCGAAGGTGTGCTGTTTGTCTTCCAGCATGCCGGCCTCGTGCCAGGGCTCGCCGTACTCGTAGCCGCCGCGGGCGCACACCGCCGCGAACGCGCCGCCGTCGGCGAGGAACGGGAGCCGGAACCGGCCGAACGAGGGCGTGATGCTGTTGCGGAATCCGCCGTAGCCGTACAGCACGGTCGGACGGGGACCCTCAACGTTCACTTCCTCGCGGTAGCAGACGAACACCGGCACCTCGGCGCCGTCCGTCGAGTCGACGAACCGCTGTTCGACGACGAGGTCGTCGGGAACGGGGAGGTCCACCGAGTCGACCTCCGCCGACGCGAGTTCGGGCGCGTCGCCGCCCTCGCCGACCCCGTCGCCTTCGCCCGGCGATTCGTCGGCGAGGTCGAGTTTCCGAACCGCCGGCGGGCGGTCGAAGCCGGTCAGGCCGAAGAACGCCTCGGGCGCGTCGCGGTTCCCGGAGACCCACGTGACAGAGCAGTACGACGGCAGCGAGACGTCTCGGAGGTGCGTCCCGTCGCGGTCGTGGACAGAGAGCCGCGAGTGGGCGTCCCGCTGGCGGTGGACGAGGAGGCGATCCGGGGTCGGCACGACCGACTGGAGGATCCCCTCGCCGCCGGGGAGGACCTCGCGGCACTCCTCGAACGAGAGGTCCCCCTCGCGGAAGCGGTCGACGGAGCAGGCGAGCAGCCGTCGCCGGGGTGCGCCGTGGTCCGTCGAGACGAACGCCGTTCCGTCGTGGAACCGGACGGAGGTCTCGGCGTCGGTGTCGGTCAGGACCGGCCGGAGGTCGCCGTCGACTCGGACGTACCACTCGGTGCCGCCCACCATCTCGGAGAAAGCGACCGCGAGCAGTCCCGAGTCCGGGTCAACGGTCACGCGCGGCCAGACGTGCTGGTCGTCGTGTTCGAGGAGGACCGACTCCGCGTCGGGGCCGTCCGCGAACCGGAACCGGCGGATCTCCTTGTCCATCTGCGCGCCGTCGGCCGCGCCGCCGGTGGCGACGTAGACGAGCCCCTCGTCGTCGGCCGTCCACGCGAGGCTCCCGGCGTTGACGCGGCCGCGCTCGGGGAGGGACGCGATCTCCTCGACGCCCGGGCCGTATCCCTCGGCCTCCGGAGACTCAACTCTGGAGTCGCTCGGATCGGGGACCGACAGGACGCGCACGTCGTAGTTCTCGTCGCCCCCGTCGGTGACGCCGACCGCGACACGCTCGCCGTCGTGGGAGGGGACGTACCACGCCATCGACCGGGGCGGGCGGTCGCCATCGCGGTTCGCCGCCCACGCGTTCGGGTCGACGAGGACGCGGTCGGTGCCGTCCGGCGCGTCGCGGACGACGAGCCGAGCGTGGTCCGCGCCGGGCTCGCGGACCGTTGCGAAGTACCGGCCCTCGCGAACGCTGATCGGACCGTAGTCGGCCACCTCGACGAGGTCCGCGAAGCGCGGGCGGAGGCGGTCGCGGAGGGCGTCGTCGAGCGCGGCGTCGACGTGGTCGTTCTGGGCGTCGGCCCACTCGCTGACCGCCGCGTCGTCGCCTTCGAGCCACCGGTACGGGTCGTCGACATCGATCCCGTGGAGCGTCTCCGTGACGACCTCGCGTCTGGTCTCCGGCGGGGACGGCGCCGGAGCGGACTGTCGTGACATACGTTCGCCTGTGGCCGGTGACGCAAAACGGCTGGGGTCGCGGCGGCCGCGCCCGCCGGTCGGCTCGCTTCGGGGTCAGCGAGGCGACCGGGCTCAGCGAGGCGACTCCGCCCAACGAAGCGACCCCGCCCACGATCGCGGAGTCACGGCCACAGTCCGGCGACGAACAGGAGGTTTCGGGCGGCGACCGCCAGCGAGAGCGCGCCGACGCCGCCGCACATCAGCGTCGCGACGAACCGCCGCGTCCCGCCGGCGACCGCGACCGGAACGCCGATGACCGCCATCCCGACGGCCTTCGTGAGGAGCATCCCGCCGAGGAGGCCGAACCGGGAGATGAACAGGCGGCCGACCGGCGACCCCTCGACGTACTCGCTCCCGGTGAGCGCGACGTACGTCGTTCCGACGTCGGCGGCCGCCCCGACGATCAGGAGGCCGACGGCGATGGCGAGGCGAGAGGGCACTGACTGGCCAGACGCGGTACGACCTCATAAACGTCCGGACCGCCTTCCCCTCGTCCCGCCTCGGAGTCCTGCGGTCTGACGGCGTCGCTCCGGGCGGCGGCGGCGGGACGCGCACTTCGAGTAGCGCGGGACGGTCGCGCCAGCGGTGGCTGGTCGCGGGGCGCGCACACCACGGCGCCATTTAAACCGGCGGAGCGCGTATCACGGATAATGAGTTCGTCCGACGACGAGTACGAGATCGCGGTGGTCGGCGGCGGGCCGGCGGGGCTGACGACCGCGCTGTACGGTGCCCGCCTGGGGCACGAGACGGTGCTGATCGACCGCGGCGGCGGCCGCGCCGCGATGATGGCCGACACCCACAACGTGATCGGCGTCACGGAGGAAGTGTCCGGGAACGAGCTGCTCGCCACCGGGCGCGAGCAGGTACAGTCGTACGGCGGCACCTTCGAGCGCGGCTTCGTCACCGACGTCGAGCGCACCGACGACGACCGGTTCCGCCTGTCCACGAACGACAGCGAGATCCTCGCGGACCGCGTCGTCCTCGCGACGGGCTTCTCCGACGAGCGCCCGGAGCCGCCGCTCCCGCGGAACGCGAAGGGGCTCCACTGGTGTCTCCACTGTGACGCCTACATGTTCGTCGACGAGCCGGTGTACGTGATGGGTCACGGCGAGGCCGCCGCGCACGTCGCGATGATCATGCTGAACATGACCGACGACGTGGACCTCCTGACGCGCGGCGCGGAGCCGACGTGGAGCGATGAGACCGCGACGCAGCTGGAGGCGCACCCGGTCGAGGTCGTTCACGACGACATCTCGGGCGTCGAGAACGATCCCGACTCCGGCTGGCTCGAAGCGATGGAGTTCGAGGACGGCACCCGCCGCGAGTACCGGGGCGGGTTCCCGATGTACGGCTCCGACTACAACACCGCGCTCGCCGAGGCGCTCGGCTGCGACCTGACCGACGGCGGCGAGATCGACGTCGACGACCACGGCCGCACCAGCGAGGACGGCGTCTTCGCGGTGGGCGACATCACGCCCGGCCACAATCAAGTGCCCGTCGCGATGGGGCAGGGGGCGAAGGCCGGTATCGCGGTCCACAAGGAGCTCCGCGAGTTCCCGCGGTCGACGGAGGATATCGCGCAGGACGGTCCGGTCGACGAGGACGAGGTGCCCGCCATCCCGCCGCACCTCATGGCGACCGCCGTCGCCCACGAGGGGCACGCGGGCGGGCCGCGAGACGAGGCGACCGCCGAGGCCGGCGCGGAGCAGCCCGCGGCAGACGACGACTGAGGCGCCGCGAGGTCGCGACTCCGTCCGCTCGACGCGACCCGTCTCGGACGACGGCAAGAACGGGCCCGCGTCGACACGGCGACCTCTCTGATTCCCGGCCCCGGCCCCAAGGCAGGGGCCGTCGACGGTGACGCGGCGCTAACCCGTCTCTCGCCGACGGCACCTCGACCGCGGACCGCGTCAGTCCCGTCGATCGAGGACGGCTCGCACGAACGCGCCCTTCTCGGCGGTGTACCGCTGTCGGTTCTCGGGATACCGTGCCGCGAGCCGTCGTTTCAACGAGGCGTACCGCTCGGCGAGTTCCGGATCGCTCCGAAGCGCGTCCCTGAACGCGATCTTCTCGTGGTGGAACGCGCTTCCGACTTCGGCGATCGACAGATAGCACGTACGATTCTCTGGCGGTCCCTTCGCGAGGAACACCCGCCCGTCCACCTCATCGGGGCGTCGTTCGTAGCCGTGCGTTTCGAGCGCTGGGACGAGGTCGCTCGCGGTCGTCGATTCGTCGACTACGGCGAGCACGTCGAGTATCGGCTTGGCTGGCATCCCCTCGACCGCGGTACTGCCGATGTGTTCGAACTGACGGACGCGATCACCGACTGCGCTCCGTAACCGAGCCACCTCCGTGTCGTACGCGTCGCTCCACGACTCCCGATACGGCACGACTTCGACGGTCCCCCGTGCGAGTCCGACCACACTCGGGCCTCGTCCTCGCAGTATAAATCCTTTACAGCGTTCTCTTACCTCGTTCGGGGGGTCGCTGAGCGGAACGAATCGACCGTTAAGCGACGAAGTGATTCAGAAAATGCGCCGGCCGGGACTCCCGCGAGCGAGCGGGGGTACGGCCGGCGCACGACCGAAGGGAGTGCGCCGGCCGGGATTTGAACCGAAATCGGACGTGCTCGCTCACTCCGTTCGCTGCGCGCGACTGATAGGGTTCAAACCCGGCGGCGATTTCTCTCACTTCGTTCGAGAAATGCGCCGGCCGGGATTTGAACCCGGGCCATGAGCTTGGAAGGCTCAGGTCCTACCACTAGACCACCGGCGCTCGCGTCGGTCGATGACGCATCTACACGTAGGCGGAACGACTTTCATAAGCGTTCCGTGTTCTGACGGGGCTCGAACGCGATTCCCGGCGCCGATCCGGGTATGTATACTTAAAGAGCCACGATACTGCGGACGTGTCCCAGCGCTCTAGAACGCTTTTCAGCCGCTTAGAACCCTGTACGGTACATATGTGTGTACCCACCCAACGTACATCCGTGAGGTGACACCGATGTCATACCAATCGAGCAATCCGCTGGTCGGCGAGGTCGAGTTCGCCCTAGAGGGACCGTGGGCGACCTACTGGATCGCGTTCCTGCGCGTCGTGACCGGGTGGTGGTTCTTCCACGCCGGGGTCACCAAGATCATCGAGAACGGGTTCGCGTTCACCTACGGGCCGTCGTACATGAAGGGCATGACCGGCACCGCGCTGGGCGGCATCCCCGTCTGGATGGGGAACAACCTCGCGTGGCTCATCGAGCCCGGCGTGCCGCTGTTCGAGACGCTCATCGGCCTCGCGCTGATCGCGGGGGCGTTCACCCGGTTGGCCGCGTTCGGCGGGGTCATCTTCATGGTCCTGTTCTGGGTCGGGAACGCCGGCTTCGGTCACGGCGTCGTCAACAGCGACCTGATGGGCCTGTTCCTGTTCATGACCGTGATCGTGCTCGCGGCCGGTCGGTACTACGGGCTCGACGCGCTCCTCGAACAGACGGCGCTCGTCAAGCAGAACCCCAAGCTGCGGTACCTGCTCGGTTAAGAGGTGATTCACTATGACAGACACCATTGACAAGGCGGCACGGGCGTTGAGCGCGGGACTGATGCTGTTCGGCATCGTGGTCCTCGGACTAGTCGAGACGTTCACCGGCAAACCGTTCGCCCCGGCCCCGATAACGAACGAGGCGGGCGAGGTGACCGCGATGCCGCTGATCAGCCCGGAGATCCGGACCGGCTTCGTGCTGGCCGGCCTCGTGGTGCTCGGGCTGTACGCGGCCTACCGGTTCGTGGCGCCGCTCCCCGAGGACCGAGGCGTCAGCCACGAGACGATGGCTGACTGAGAAGCGAGGCACCCGGCCGCGACATCACCGGTAGTGCTCGTCGCCGCGGGCGACGACGACCACTTTCCTTCGTTCTAACGTTCGCTGAGAGCCGTCTCCGGCTACGCCGAGTCGTCGGCGTGCGGCTCGCCTAGCTCTCCAGTTCCGTGAGCGGTGCCGCCGTCGGTGCTGGCGGGGGCGGCGTCGGACGGCTCCTCGTCCGCGCCGAACGTGAACGCCGTCTCGCCCGTCTCACCCGATCTGCCGGCGGCGGGTTCGCCGACCGAATCGCCGTCCGCGCCCCCGACAACGTCGTCCCCGGCCTCGGCGTCGACCTCGAAGCCCTCTGTCATCTCCCGCAGGTCGCTGGCGCGCTCGTGGAGGTCGTGCGCCTGTTCGGACACCTCGCCGAGCGTGGCGGCCTGCTCCTCGGCGGCAGAGGCGACGGTGGTCGCCTCGGCGGTGGTCTGTTCGCTCACGCCCGCAAGGTCGTCGACCGCGCCGGTCACCTCGTTGACCGACTGCGCCTGCGCGTCCATCGCGCCGGAGATCTCCTGAACGCCGTTGTCGGCCTCGCTCACGCGGTCGGCGACCTCGGCGAGCGCGTCCTCCGCGTCTTCCACGACGTCGACCCCGTCGTCGACGCCCTCGCGGATCGCGGCCATCTCGTCGACGCTCTCGTCGGTACGCTCGCGGAGGCTCTCGATCAGCGACTCCACCTCCGCGGCGGACGCCTGGGTCTCCTCGGCGAGCGACTTGACCTCCTCGGCCACGACCGCGAAGCCGGAGCCGGCCTCGCCCGCGCGGGCGGCCTCGATCGAGGCGTTGAGCGCGAGCAGGTTCGTCTGGTCGGCGATCTCCGAGATCGTCTCGACGATCGCGTCGACCTCCGCCATCTCGGCCTCGAGCCGCTCGACCGTCTCCGCGGCGGACTCCGAGCGGGACTCGATCGCGTGGAGCTCGTCGACGGCGTCGGCGGCCGCCTCGCGCCCCTCCTCGGTGAGCGCGTCGGCCTGCCGGGAGGTGGTCGCGACCTCGTCCGCGGAGGCGGCGACCTCCTCGACGGTCGCCGACATGTCCTCCATCTCGCCGGCGACCTCGGCCAGCTGACGGCTCTGCCGCTCCGCCCCGGCCGATATCTCGTCGACCGCGTCGCTCGTCTCCCGGCCGGCGGCGGCGGCCTCGTCGGTGCCGTCGGTGACCGCGTCGCTCCGGTCGGCCACTTCGACCGCGAACGCGTCGACCTCCGCGATCGCGGCCTCCAGCTCGTCCATCGCGTCGTTGAACTCCGCGGCGATCGCGCGGAGCGCCTCGGGGTCGTCCGGCTCTGCGTCGAGCCGAGCCGTGAGGTCGCCGTCGGCGCAGGAGGCCAATGTCTCGCCGAAGTCGCCCGCCCGCGACTCCAGGCGGTCGGCGAACGCCTCGCTCTCCGCCTTCGCCGCCTCGGCGCGCTCGCGCTGCGTCTCCGCCGACTCGATCTGCTCGCGCAGGGAGTCCCGCATGGTCGCGAACGCCCCGGCGAGGTCGCCGAACTCGTCGCGCCGCGCCGTGTCGAAGTCGACGTCGAGGTCGCCGTCGGCCAGCGCCGACGCCCGGGCCCGGAGCTGGTTCAGCTCGACGACGGTCCCCCGGCCGAGCGTCACGCCGATGAGCCCGAGCCCGACGACCGCGACGCCGACGATGAGGAGCAGGTTCCGCCCGATCATCCCCGAGAGCGCGTACGCCTCTGAGAGGGGGACGTGGACCGCGACGTACCAGGCCTCGGTTGGAACCGGGGCGTAGGCGACGAAGTACCGCTCGCCGTCGGCGAGTTCGAGCGTCGCCGACGGGACGGACCCGATCGGGTTCTGTCGGTCGAAGAGCTGCGACCGGACCGGTTCGTCGTACCGCTCGCCCGCGACGCCGTCGCGATCGCTCGCGCCGATCTCGCCGTCGGTCTCGACGATCGAGGTGAACGTGCCGTCCGTCGGTTGCCGGAAGTCGCCGACGAGCGAGCCGAGCGAGACCTCCATGACCACGTATTTTCGTTTCGGCGTCCCGGCCACGTAGGCGACCCGGCGCTCGCCGTCGACCTCGTACGTCGCCGTCGTGGTGACGGTGTCGCCGAGTAGGAGCCCGTCGTCGAACCACTGCTGGCTCGTGAGCGTCTCCGCTCGGTCACCGTTCCCGCCCGCCTCGTCGGTCGACGCGAGTACCGCGCCGTCCTCGGGGTCGATGTAGTGGAACGCAAGCACGCCGTCGCTCGCCCGAGACAGATGCGAGGAGAGATACGCCGCGACGGCGGCCGAGTCCTCGCTGTAGATGTCGTTGTCAGCGGCCTCCGCGACGGTCCCGCGCCGGTCGGCGGTCCAGCTGCCGGCTTCGGTGGCGCTCAGCTCCGCGACGGCCGTGTAGTCGCTCTGGGCGCTCGACTCGAGCTGCTCGGTCGTCTCCGCGTACGTGACGGCCCCGACGGCGCCGATCGCGAGGACGACGACGACGAGGGCGACGAGGAACTTCGCGAGGTAACTCCGGGCCACCGCGTCGGGCGCGACCCGACGCAGGACCCGTTCGAGGAAGGTGTCGGCCATTACCAGCAGGCGGTCGGCAGGGACCCTTTAATCCACCCCCGTCGATATTGTCTGTGATAATCAGGGGCGTTCCGGCTCGACTTCCGCGTAACAGTTCCCGCTGGATAGCTCCGTTCGACGCGTTTCGAGAGCGCTCTCGCCGAGATCCGTCTCGAACTCCGCGGGCGAGTAGATGTGATAGTACCGAGGCACCGTCTCGCCGCCCGGCAGCGTCCAGTCGACGGTCGTGTCGAACCCCTCGTCGCGGTCGAACCGGTCGTGGGCCGTGCTCCACGCGCTGACGAGCGCGACGCCGCCGGGCGCGAGGACGCGCGCCAGCTCGTTCAGGCTCTCGACGCGGGCGCTCCGCGGCGAGAGGTGGTGGAGCGTGGCGACGTAGACGGCGAGGTCGACCGCGCCGTCGCGGACCGGGAGCGCCGTCGCGTCGCCGTGGACGAACGCGGTCGCGTCGGCGAACCCCCGGTCGCGGGCGCGGGCCGTCGCCTCGGCGAGCAGCCCGCGGCTGAGGTCGAGGCCGACCGCGGTCTCGGTGCGCGCCGCGAGCGCCTCCGTGTGGCGGCCGTTGCCGCAGCCGACGTCGAGCGCGAGCCCCCCCGACCGACCCTCTAAGAACGACTCCACCTCGGGCCACGCGTACTGTCGCGTCTTCGAGAAGTGGGTCGCGATGCGGTCGTACGTCGACTGCGGATCGCCGGTCGGCTGCGGGTCCATACCGGCTTCTCGGCCGCGACGGGGATATGTCGACCGGACGCCTCACACCGCCCCGATCGCGGCGAACGCGACGAGCGTGAGCGCGAGCAACACCACGACGTGTTTCACGCCGTCGCGGACCGACCCCTCTCCGAGCTGTCCGGCGACGAGCCCGGAGCAGACCGCCTGGATCGACGCGGCGTGGAAGAACAGCTGCTCGTAGACCGCCACGTCGATGTCGCCGATCCCGTCCGTGATCCCGCCGGGTCCGCCGGAGACCCCGCTCCCGGTGTCGGGGAGTCCGCCGCCCGTCCCCGGGACGCCCGCCGCCTCGATGGCCGGGATGAACGACACCGACAGCGCCGCGATGATCCCGAGGAAGACGAGGAAGGAGATGTAGATGACGATGAGATACGTTAACATCACTTGTCGGCGTTCGCGCCGGAGCGCCCACGTCGCGCGCGATTCGTCGGCCGCGATCCGGAGGACGGGACCCACGTCCCCGCTCGCCTGAATCGCGTTGGTGACGAGCGCGACCGCCCGGGAGGTCATCGGCGACCGGACCCGTCGCTCCAGCCGGCGCAGCGCCGTGGAGACGTCCGCCCCCCAGTCGATGTCTCGGCGCGTCCGGCGGAGGTCCTCCGTCAGGGCTTCCAGGTTCGAGTCGGCGACGCGGCGGACGCTGCCGACCACGTCGGTGCCCGCCTCGTTGACGCTGGCGAGCCGGTCGAGGAAGTCCGGCACCGCGGACTCGACGCGGCGGACGCGGCGCTTGCCGAACTCGTAGGCGACCGCGTACGCCGCGAGGACGAGGGCGGTCGCGACGACGAGCGGGCCGTCGACTTGGTCGATCATCTCCATGGGCGTCCCGAGCGTGACCGGGAACGCGAAGACGAGCAGCCCGACGACCGCGGCCGGGACGACGGCGAGGAGCACCGTTCGCGGCGAGGCGAGCACCGTCTCGACCGGCGACGCGACCAGCCGCCGCACGCTCCGGAGGCGGTCGTACACGCGGAGCCGCTCCCGGCTCGCCGCCCAGCGGTCCGCTCCGGTACCGCCCGCGCCGGCGCCGTCCGCCCCGGAACCGCCCGCGCCGCTCTCGGCGGCCGCTCCCCCGTCGAACCGCGGCGAGTCGCCCCGGTCGCCGGGCTCGTCCGTGGCGTGGCGCACGCCCGTGACCGAGGGGGTGTCCGGGTCCGCGAGCGACGACTCCGCGACGGTCTCGGTGCCGCCGACGCCCTGCGTCACGCTGTCGACGTAGACGACGAAGCCGAAGGTGGCGAGCGGCACGCCGAGGTAGACGACGACGCGGAGGAGCGGGAGGGTGTCCTGTAAGACGAGCCCGATGACGACGAGGATGGTGATGAAAAACAGCGGGCCCGCGACCAGCGCCGTCACGTACGCCTCGGCGAACGTCGAGAGCAGTTCGAGGTACTGCTCCTGTTTCGCCTCCGCCTCCGCCTGATAGCGCTCGTACTGGTCGTTGAGGAACTCCGACACCGACTGCCCGGTGCCGAGGACGGACGCGAGGTTCTCCGAGAAGTCGGCCAGGTCGTCGCTCGGCGTCCGCCGGGAGATGCGCTGGAGCGCGGTGAGCGCGTCGGTTCCGAAGGCGTTCATGTCGCGGACCGCGACCGACAGCTCGGCGGCGGCCTCGCCGTACACCTCCTCGTTCTCCGCGAGCGTGTCCATCACCCGGGGAAACGCCATCCCGGAGCGCGAGAGCGCGTACATGAACGCGACCGTCCGCGGCAGCGTGGCGTCGATCTCCGCCGCCCGCGCGGCGGCGCGCTGGTCGAGCAACTGCCACCGAGCGAGGTAGGCGCCGAGCGCGAGGCCGGAGCCAACCGTCGCGGAGACGACCGCGAGCAGGACGAACAGCCGACCGAGCCCGAGGTCGGCGAGCCGCGCGACGACCGCGACGAACTCGACCGACCCCGGGAGCGCCGCGCGGATCGCGGCCTCGCCGACGTCAAGCGCGGCGAGCAGCGCGCCGGCCGCGTACACGCCGATGACGCTGCCGGCGACCCCGAGGACCGCGGCGTACAACAGGGTCCGGGAGGCGTACACGCGGTGCGTCGTGCCGGCGACGTGGGCCGCGCGCATCCGGTCGCGCTGAGCCTGCCGCCGCGCCTCGTTCTCGCCGACGTAGTCGCCGAACGCCGACAGGGCGACGCGGGTGACGAACAGGTCGGCCCGGTCGTCGACGAGCGGCAGCGCGAGCGCGAGACAGACCGCGACCGCGGCGACGAGGGGGAGGTACTCGATCATCGGTCCGTGGCGTCGGATCCCGCGTCTCCGGCGCGCGCGCCGTCGCCGTCGGAGGCGTCGGGGCCGCGGTCGGTGCCGCCGCCCGGCGAGGCGTCTTCGGCCGCGAACTCGTCGGGGTCGACGCCGTCGGCCGCGGCGGCGCGCTCATCGAGCTTCTCCATCACGCGGTCGGCGTCGGCGTAGTACTCGTTGACGAGGGCGGTGAACGTGCGGTAGTCGTCGATGCCGAGCGCGGAGAGGAGTTCGAGGAATCGCTCGCGGCGCCGGACCTCGCGGAGCAGCTCCGACCGGGACCAGCCGCGGTCGTCGGCGATCTCCTCCAGCAGCGACGAGTCGTTGCGCCGGAACGTGTCGGAGTCCGGCCGCCACTCGAACGCCGAGGAGTAGTCGAGCTCCCCGGTGCGCTGGTCGATACCGCCGATCTCGCCGATCGTCTTCGCGCGGCGGACGCGCTCGTCGTCGGCGCGGGTGAGCGTCTGGACCGACAGCATGTCGAGCGACTGAACCATCGCGCGCGGCACGTTGATCGGCTCGTTCTCCAGCCGGTTGATCACGGTCTCGATCGAGTCGGCGTGCATCGTCGAGAACGTGGTGTGACCGGTGTTCATCGCCTGGAAGAGCGTGATCGCCTCCTCGCCGCGCACCTCGCCGACGACGATGTACTCGGGGCGGTGGCGCAGCGCCGACCGCAGAAGGTCGTACATGTCGATGTCGGTCCCCTCGTACCGGCGCTCGCGGGTGACCGCCGAGAGCCAGTTGTCGTGGTACAGCGAGAGCTCGCGGGTGTCCTCGATGGTGAGCACCTTCGCCCGCGGCGGGACGAACATCGACACCGCGTTCATCGAGGTGGTCTTCCCGGACGCGGTGCCGCCCGCGAAGATGAGGCTCTTGTTGTGCTCGATACAGAGCCAGAAGTACGCCATCTGCTCGACGGAGAACGTGCCGTACTCCACGAGGTCGACGGGGGTGAACGGGTCCTCGGCGTACTGGCGGATCGTGAACGCCGAGCCGCGCGGGGTCACCTCCTCGCCGAGCGCCAGCTCCGCGCGTGAGCCGTCGGGGAGCGTCGTCTCGACGATGGGGTCGCCGACCGAGACGTGGCGGCCGGACTGCTGCGCGAGCCGGATCACGTAGCTGTCGAGCGCCTCCTGTCCGAAGGAGACGTTCGTCTCGATGTCGGTGTACTCGTCGTGGTAGACGAAGATCGGGAGGTCGTAGCCGTCACAGGAGACATCCTCGATGTGGCGGTCGTTCAGCAGGGGGTCGACCTTCCCGAAGCCGCGGAAGTCGCGGTAGAGGTAGTACACCAGCGCGTGGAACGTGTCCATCTCGGCCTCGACGCCGTACCCCTCCAGCAGCGTCTCGAGTTCGGTCCTGAGCGTCTCCTCGTCGGTCTTGCCGCTCCCCTCGCGGTAGAGGAGCGGATCGCGGATGTCGTCGACGACGCGGTCGAGGAGCTCGCGCTCGAACGCGTCGAGCTCGGGCTCGACCGCGTAGTAGCGGTGTTCGCTCTCGGCGTCGTCGTAGGTGATCACGACGTACGCGTACGGCGCGTTCACCCAGTACCGGTCGACTTCGGTCTCGTCTTCCGGAACGACGAACGACGCGAGCGGGCCGTCCTCGCCCGGGCGAAACGGCCGGACGTCGAGCGTCGACCCCTGAAGCAGCTCCCACGTCCGGGAGAGCCGCCGCTGGAGGGCCTCGATCCGGTCGCCGAGGTCGCTCCCGCTGGCCTCGCTCGCCATGGATACGGTGCCCTAGAGGCGGGGGGAAGTTAAACTACCCCCGACGATTATCAGGACCGACATCGAGGTCCGCCGCCGCGGTCCCGACCGAGTGCCGATCCGGTCCCGGCGCGGACGCCCGAGCATCGTCGGTTCCGCGCCGCCGCTCCGCCCGTTACGTTGATACGGCCGGACCGCAAAGCATCCGATAGGAAATGCGGCGTGACTACTTCGAGTTGACCGTCGAGGGCGTCGGAAACGACGCCGGCTCCCAGTCGCCCCCGCTGGTGCGGATCGACTTCCACGGTCCGGAGGATCTCCTCCGCGAGCGACTCTCGGGGGGCGAAAGCGAGGACATCATCGTCGAGACGGACGACGACCTGCTCGCGGCCGACCAGATCGACGTCGCCTTCCGGCTCCGCGAGCCGCTGGACGAGGCGGACGAGCCGGAGGGCGTCGTCGGCGTCACCAACCGATACACGGGCGACTTCATCCTCGAACTCAACGAGACGGCGACGGACGTACTCCCGTTCATCCACGCCGCGCGCGACGCGACCGACGACGGCGACGCGCGGTACCGCGTCGAGATCGACGTCGACGGCGAGCGCCTCGTCGCCTACGACAAGGACACCTTCCTCGTGTACGACCAGGAGGGGAACCTGCTCCGCAGCGAGAGCCTGATTCCCTCCGGCGTCGAGCTGTAACCGGTTTTTCGGACTCAGAGGCTGACGCTGTCGGGAACGAACCGGACCGCGTCGCCCGGTCGGAGGTCGAACGCGCCGTCGCCCCGGCCGTCGTTCACGTCACACTCCGCGTAGCCGTGGCTCCCGACCGTGACGAGGCGCTCGCCGGGGTCAACGGCGCCGAACGTCTCCGCGACCGGCGTGAGGTCGCCGTTCACGCGGACCCAGTCCCGGCCGCGGACAAGCTCGCCGGGGACGTTGGTGATCACGTTGCCGAACCGGTCGATCGCGAGCACTTCGCCGTCAACGGCGACCACGTCGCCGGTGTCGGCCTCGTCGTCGGTACCGTCCTCGGCGTCGGTGTCCTTCTCGGCCTCGCCCGCGTCGCGTTCGACCGACGGCTCGGGAAAGCGGACGTCCACGGGGTCGTTCGCGGGCGCGAGGTCGTCGATCCCCGCGAGCGCTTCGGCGACCGCGTCGACCGCGGGCTCCCCGTCCGACGCCGTCAGTTCGTCGTCGAGCGCCGTCCGGACGCGGGCCGCGGTCGGCGCGAACACGTCGCGGCCGTGGAACGTCTCGCTCGCGGGGTCGTCGACCGCGATGGACCAGACCTCGACATCCGACTCGCCGGCCGCCAGCGCGCGGGCCGGCGGCATCGCGAGCCCGTTGTCGGGCGCGACGATGACGTGCGCGCCGGCCCGGACGACGAGGGCGTCCCGGTCGGTGCCGACGCCGGGGTCGACGACGGCGCAGTGGACCGCCGGCGGGAACTCCGGGAGGACGAACCGGAGCCAGAACGCGGCGGCCCGGGGGTCCCCGCGCGGCAGATCGTGCGCAACATCGATCAGCTCGGCGTCAGTGTGCCGGCGAATCACTCCCTTCATCGCGGCGGGGTACGGCGACCCAAAGTCCGAGGTGAGCGTGATCATACCGGAACCCGCGTGCGGCGCGGGGTTAAATGGAACGGGCGTCGTCGTCGCCGGTCTCCGTATCTGTCCACGAGCAGGCGGCCGGAGCGTCGGAGCCGGCGTCGGGGCTTCGAAGCGATCGGCGGTCCGAGGCGATCAGCCCTCTTTACACGGATCGCCGCGCTACAGGTCGGACGGCTCGCCGCCGTTCGAGTCCGTCTCCGCGATCCGGCGGATGCGCTCGACGCCGTCGACTTCGCGGATCACGTCGACGACGGGGTCGGGGACGAGGTCGGCCCACTCCCGGCCGCGGATCATGCGCTCGCGGAGTTCGGTCCCCTCCAGCACGTCGCGGCGGAACATCGGCGACTGGCGCACCTCGACGCCCGCCTCCTCGAACAGGCGGACCACGAGCGGGTTGTTCGAGTAGGCCACGTCGAAGCGCGGGGTCATGCTCTGGACGTGGCTCACCCACACGGAGTTCCGGTCGAGGTCCTCGATCGGGACGACGTAGGTGGTGGCGTCGAGCTCCTCGACCGCCTTCGTCACCATCATCACGCGCTCGCCGGCGGTGAATGGGTTCCGCGTGGTGTGAGAGTCGCCGGCGGAGCCGATCCCCAAGACGAGCTCGTCGACCTCCGCCGCGATCTCTTCCACCATGTGCCGGTGGCCGTGGTGGAACGGCTGATACCGGCCGATGTAGAACCCCCGCATGAGTCTACGTACCGTCGGCGTCATTTATAAACCCCGTGGGAACGCTCGCGGGGCGTGATCGGTCGATATACGGCTTGAAAGCGGTGTTTACTGCCCCCGGGGCTACCCCTCCGGGGGGAGAAAGTATATCAGTAACCGACCCGTCCTTTTCGATAGCGACACCCGATTCTATGAGCAACGAGAAGGACACGAACGACCCGACGGCCGACGACCCCGACGAACCGCCCCACGGCGGCGTCGACGACTCGAGTCCGGCGGGGAACGGCGAGGACGCCACGCCCGGCGACCCCGAGCCCGACGACGGCCCGGCGAACGAGTCCGGCGTCGACGAGGACCCGGCCGCGGACTCCGACGACGACCCCTGGGACGACGGGGTCATCGTGGACGACGACGGGTTCGACGAGGGTCGGAACGGCGACGCCGCCGATCCGGCCGACGACGGCGGGATCGACGAGCTCGGCAGCACCGTCGAGGTCGAGGGCGCCGAGATCGAAGAGGACCCCGACGAGGACGACCTCCTCGGCGGGCTCAAGATAGACACGACGGCCGAACTGGAGATCCCGGACCGGCTCGTCGACCAGGTCATCGGGCAGGAACACGCCCGCGACGTGATCATCAAGGCGGCGAAGCAGCGGCGCCACGTGATGATGATCGGCTCCCCCGGGACGGGGAAGTCGATGCTCGCGAAGGCGATGTCCGAGCTCCTCCCCAAAGAGGAGCTTCAGGACGTGCTGGTGTACCACAACCCCGAGGACGGCAACAAGCCGAAGGTCCGGACGGTGCCGGCCGGTAAGGGCGACCAGATCGTCGAGGCGCACCGCGAGGAGGCGCGCAAGCGCAACCAGATGCGGTCGCTCCTGATGTGGATCATCATCGCCGTCGTGCTGGGCTACGCGCTCATCATCGTCGGCCAGATCCTCGTCGGCATCATCGCGGCCGGCGTGGTGTACCTCGTCTTCCGCTACCTCAACCGCGGTTCGGATGCGATGATCCCGAACCTGCTGGTGAACAACGGCGACACGAAGACCGCGCCGTTCCGCGACGCGACCGGCGCGCACGCCGGCGCGCTGCTCGGCGACGTGCGACACGACCCGTTCCAGTCCGGCGGGATGGAGACGCCCAGCCACGACCGCGTCGAGGCGGGCGCCATCCACAAGGCGAACAAGGGTGTGCTGTTCATCGACGAGATCAACACGCTCGACATCCGCAGCCAGCAGCACCTCATGACGGCGATCCAGGAGGGCGAGTTCTCGATCACGGGCCAGTCCGAGCGCTCCTCGGGCGCGATGGTCCAGACCGAGCCCGTCCCGACCGACTTCGTCATGATCGCGGCCGGGAACCTCGACGCGATGGAGAACATGCACCCGGCGCTGCGCTCCCGGATCAAGGGGTACGGTTACGAGGTGTACATGGAGGACACCATCGAGGACACCCCGGAGATGCGCCGGAAGTACGTCCGGTTCATCGCCCAGGAGGTCGCGAAGGACGGCCGCCTGCCCGAGTTCTCGGCGGAGGCCGTCGAGGAGATCATCCTCGAGGCCAAGCGCCGTTCCGGCCGCAAGGGCCACCTCACGCTGAAGATGCGGAACCTCGGCGGGATGGTCCGCGTCGCGGGCGACATCGCCCGGGGCGAGGACGCCGAGATGACCACCCGCGAACACGTCCTTCAGGCGAAGGGGCGCTCGCGCTCCATCGAGCAGCAGCTCGCCGACGACTACATCGAGCGCCGCAAGGACTACGAGCTCCAGGTCTCCGACGGCTACGTCGCCGGCCGCGTCAACGGCCTCGCGGTGATGGGCGAAGACTCCGGGATCATGCTCCCGGTGATGGCCGAGGTGACGCCGACCCAGGGCGGCGGGCAGGTGATCGCCACCGGCCAGCTAAAGGAGATGGCCGAGGAGTCGGTCCAGAACGTCTCGGCGATCATCAAGAAGTTCTCCGACGAGAACATCTCGGAGAAGGACATCCACATCCAGTTCATCCAGACGGGCCAGCAGGGGGTCGACGGCGACTCCGCGTCCATCACGGTCGCGACCGCTGTCATCTCCGCGCTGGAGAACGTCGGCGTGGACCAGAGCCTCGCGATGACCGGCTCGCTGTCGGTCCGCGGCGACGTGCTCCCCGTCGGCGGGGTCACCCACAAGATCGAGGCGGCCGCGAAAGCCGGCTGCGACCGGGTGATCATCCCCGCAGCCAACGAGCAGGACGTGATGATCGAAGACGAGTACGAGGAGATGATCGAGGTCATCCCGGTCTCGCACATCAGCGAGGTCCTCGACATCGCCCTCGAAGGCGAGGCCGAGAAGGATTCGCTCGTCTCCCGGCTGAAGTCGATCACGGGATCCGCGCTGAAGGACGGCAACGTCTCCGGCCCGTCCAACCCGAGCCCGCAGTAGGCGGCTCCACGCCTCGCGGTCCGATTTCTTCTGTCCTCGCTTTCGTTCCGGCGAGCCGCCGCACCGCGGTCTTCGCCCGCGGTTCGAGTGCCGCCCGCCGAGTCCGGTCTCGGTTGCTTATCGAGCGAGGTTGTCTCCGCCGCCAGTATTTTGTAGAATATACACAATACTGATGCGCCAAACAAACGATTCACCGACGGGGACAAGACGTATTTCGCGGCGATCGATACGCTTCCAACCCGGCTATAGCCACAGGAGCGCGTTTCGGTCGATATCTTGGAGGGGACGCCGACCACTCCGAGTGAATCAGCGGGCGGAATTAATAAGTTAGTATAGTACATACTACGCAATACAGATGTCAGGGATCGCGATCGTCGGCGGGGGACCGACCGGACTGAACGCCGCCATCTACACCGCTCGGGCGGACAGGCGAACGCTCGTGTTCGACGACGGGGGCGGGACCACCCGTGACGTGGACACGATGGAGAACGTCTACGGGTTCCCGGACGGGGTCACGGGCCCGGAGCTCGTCGATCTGGGGCGAGAGCACGCGCGGAAGTACGACGCCGAGATCGTCGAGGAGGAGGTCGTTCGGATCGAGCCGGACGGCGACCGGTACCGCGTCGAGACGACCGTCGACGAGTACGTCGTCGACGGGGTTATCATCGCGACGGGCGCGGACTACGAACGGCCGGCCATCGCGGGCGTCGAGGCGTACGAGGGCCACGGCGTCTCCTACTGCGTCGAATGCGACGCGTACTTTTACCGCGACAGTCCCGTCGCTGTCGTCGGCGACGACAACTACGCCGCGACCGAGGCGTTGATGCTGCTCGACTACACCGACGACGTCCGGATCCTCACCAACGGGTCGGCGTTCGAGGCGGACGACGGCTTGCGGGACCGGGTCGCCGACGCGGGGATCCCGGTGGTCACCGACGACCTCGATCGGCTCGCCGGCGAGGAGGTCCTCGAAGCCGTCGTCACCCGAGAGGGCGACGAGATCCCGGTCGACGGGCTGTTCGTCGCGCTGGGCACCGCCGGCGGCACCGACCTCGCGGAGATGCTCGGCGTCCCCGTCGAGGGAGACGACATCGTCACCGACGAGGCGCAGTCGACGCCGGTGGACCGGGTGTACGCCGCGGGCGACGTTACCGGCGGCCACCAACAGATCGCGACCTCCGTCGGAGAGGGAGCCCGAGCGGCCATCAACCTGCTCGAGGAGCTCCGCGGGGCGGACTACATCGATTACAAGAAGCTGGACTCGCAGCCGGCCTGACCGGCCCGACCGCTGACGCGCGCGAAGCGCGAAGGCGGCGCGCGGGTCCGGGCTCGCGGGTCCAGAGCGGTTTATATAAGACTCCATAATGTGCCGTGCCGCACAACACGCCCGTCGTTTTAGGTAGGCCTAAATGGTGGTCGCGCTGGCCGACATCCCGTCGGGCGAGTGGGTGGAACTGGTCGACGTGCCGGACGGCGAGCGCCGCGCTCGGTTACTGCGACTCGGCCTGCTGGACGGCCGCGTCGAGTGTCGCCGCCGGATCCGCAACGGTCCGGTCGTCGTCAGGCGTCGCGGGACGGAGGTGGCGCTCGGGCGGTCGCTGGCCCGGGAGATAACCGTCGAGCGATCGGCCCCCGACGACGCACCGCGATGACCGCGAGCGGGGACGCGGACCGCGGGCCCACATCCGGCGACGCCGAGGCGTCCGCGGCGCTGGTCGGCGCGCCCAACGCGGGCAAGAGCGTGCTGTTCGGACGGCTCACGGCCGAGTACGCCGACGTCTCGAACTACCCCGGAACCACGGTCGAAACGACCGCGGCGACCCTCAGGTCGACCCGCCTGATCGATACGCCCGGGGTCCACGGGATATCGTCGTTCTCTGAGGAGGAGCGGGCCACGAGGGCGGTCGTCTTGGAGGCGGACGCGGTCGTGAACGTCGTTGACGCCACGCGGCTCGACCGTGACCTGTTCGTGACGCTACAGCTGTTGGACATGGGCGTGCCGACCGTCGTCGCGCTGAACATGATGGACGAGGTCGAGGCCGACGGCGTCGAGATCGACGTCGGCGCGCTGGAGGCGACCCTCGGCGTCCCCGTCGTCCCGACCGTCGCCGTCACCGGCGCCGGCGTCGACGAGTTGCGCGATCGGCTCCCGGAAGCGACCGCCCCCGAGTCGACGCCCGTCGACGCGTACTACGACGCGCTCCCCGACGGGATCGAGGCCGGGCGGGCGGAGAAGACACTCCTCGTCGAGGGCGACGAACCGACGGCTCGCCGCGTCGGTGCCGGCGGCCTCGCGGCCGACGGGGGCGACGCGCCGCTCGCCGGCCTCGGAGAGCGGGAGGCGGTGTATCGCGAGCGCCGGACGCGCGTCCGGTCGGTCGTCGAGGCGGTCGAACGGGGTCCCGCTCCCGGACGGAGTCGCGGGGGACGGCTCGGAGACCTGTTGCTGCGGCCGGTGACGGGGATCCCGATCGCGCTCGCGCTCCTCCTCGCGGTGTTCTACGTCATGGGGGTGCTCGTCGCGCAGCGCGTCGTCGGCTACGCGGAGACCGTGGTCTTCGGGCGATACTACACGCCGGCGGTCGAGGCGGCCGTCGCGGACCTGCTCCCGGCGCGCGGGTGGGCCGCGCCCGTCGAGTTCCTGCTCGTCAACGATAACCTAGGGCTGCTGACGGTCACCGTTCGGTACACCCTCGGGGTCCTGCTCCCGCTCGTGGTCGCGTTCTACCTCGTGATCGGGACGCTCGAAGACGCCGGCGTCCTGCCGCGACTCGCCGTGGTGACGGACAGAGGGCTCGACAGGATCGGGCTCAACGGCCGCGCGGTCGTCCCGCTGATCGTCGGCGTGGGATGCGTGACGATGGCGGTCGTCTCCACCCGAATGGTCGGGTCGCGCCGGGAGCGGCTCATCACGACGGCGCTGCTGGGCCTCGCGATCCCCTGCTCGGCGCAGATCGGCGTCGTCGCGGGGTTGCTCGCGGAACTCGGGGTCGTCTGGTGGGGCGGCTACGTGGCGGTACTACTCGGGGTCCTCGGGGCCGCCGGCGTCGTTCTCGACCGGACGCTCCCCGGCCGACAGGACGCGCTGATCGAGCAGCTCCCGCGGCTACGCCTCCCCCGCCCGACGAACGTCGCCCGGAAGACGGCGAACCGGACCGCCGCGTTCCTCGGGGAGGCGGCCCCGCTGTTCGGGGTCACCGCGGCGGCGGTGTCGACGCTCGAGTACCTCGGCGCGCTCGACGCGATAGTCGGCGCGTTCCGGCCGCTGACCGCGGCGCTGGGCTTACCCGCGTCGTTCGGCGAGGTGCTCGTGTTGGGACTGATCCGCCGCGACTTCGCCGCCGCAGGGATGACGGGCCTGACGCTGTCGGCGTCACAGACCTTCGTCGGACTGGTCGTCGTCACCCTGTTCGTCCCGTGTATCCTCACGATGGCGATGATCCTCAGGGAGCGCGACGCGCGGAGCGCGCTCCTCGTGTGGGTCGGCTCTTGGGTTACGGCGTTCGCCGTCGGCGGCGGCGTCGCGGCCGCCTTGGAGGTGATCGCGTGATCTGTCCCCGCTGCGAGTACGAGTTCGATCCGGCGAACGGGCTCTCGTGTCCGCGCTGCGGCGCGCCCGCGTCATGTTCGGGCGTCTCCTGCGCCGAGTGCGGCGCGTGTTCGTCGCCCTTCGAGCGACTCCGCCGACGGCTCGCGGAGCGACTCGCCGGCGAGCCCCATCGCGACCGGGACTCCTCCGGGGACGACCCCGCGAGCGAGTCTTGACGAACGCCGGTGCGAGACGGCGCGGGTCGCGGTCGGGCGCTCTGAGAAGTTCCCGTCGCTCGCGCCGGACGCTCGGCCGGGCCGTCGCGGAGCGGGCGTCCGGGTCAGCCGACCGACTCCCAGTTCCGGTACAGCGCCACGCCGAACGCGAGGACGATCCCGCCGACCCCGACCTGCCGGCCGACCGTCCCGAAGTCGCCGTCGAGGCCGGCGACGACCGCTCTGACGGTCATCACCACCGTGACGAGCGCGACGAGCGCCAGCACGGCGTGCCGTGTTTCCATGCGTGAACGCAGTCGCCTCGCCACCCAAAACGATGGCTTGGCACAGGACAACGTCGGACCAGCGGGCGAGCCGCCGCGTCGCCGCCGAGAGGGCGGCGGCGGGCGCTCCGCGGCCGGTTGTCCTGTGCCAACTCCGGGGTTATGGACGAGGAATGCGCAGTGTTACGCGAGGAGACCGCCGCGTCGCGCGCCGGAGTGAACTTTCCAACCCGGACCCACCACGACATGATCGATCCAGTACTCGCAAGCCGATTCCAGTTCGCCCTGACGACGATCGTCCACATCATCTTCCCAGTGATGAGCATGGGACTAGCCCCGTTCCTGATATACTTCACCTGGAAGGACGTGCGGGGCGGCGACCCGGTGTACGAACAGCTGCGTCGCTTCTGGACGAAGATATTCGCCGTCTCGTTCGTCGTCGGGACGGTCACCGGGATCGTCTTAGAGTTCGAGTTCGGGACCAACTTCGCGGCGTTCTCGACGACCGCCGGCGAGCTGTTCGGCGGCCCGCTCGCCGTCGAGGGGATGATGGCGTTCATGCTGGAGGCGACGTTCCTCGGCGTCTTCGTGTTCGGTCGCGAGCGCGTCTCCGACCGGTTGTACCTGGTGTCCAGCCTCGCCGTCGGGGTCGGCACGTGGCTGTCCGCCGTCTGGATCCTCATCGCGAACTCGTGGATGCAGATGCCGCGCGGCTACGAGCTCGTGACCGAGAACGGGCAGGAGGTAGTCCACCTCGTCGACCCGCTCGCGGCGTACCTGACCCCCCGGTTCGGCTACATGTACGTCCACATGCAAAACGCCGCCGTCGAGTCGGTGGCGCTGTTCATGGCGGGCGTCTCCGCGTACTTCGTCTACCGACACCACGTCTGGGGACACCAGACGGAGAACATCGCCTTCTGGCAGAAGACGCTCAAGATCGCGCTGGTCGCGCTGCTGATCACGGCCCCGCTACAGGTGCTTCAGGGCGACCTGTACGCGCGGCACGTCTACGAGACGCAGCCGCAGAAGTTCGCCGCCATGGAGGCGGTCTGGGACACCGAGGCGTACGTCCCGGAGTACATCTTCGCGATCCCGACGGACCTGAGCCAGTTCACGGACCCCCGCGCGAAGGAGCTGTTCGGTCTCGGCATCCCGGGCGGGGCGTCGTGGCTCGCCAGCGGGGGCGACGCGACCGCGGAGATCCGCGGACTGAACACGTTCGAGACGGAGGCGCCGCCGGTCGCCGTCGTGTTCTGGTCGTTCCGCGCGATGGTCGGGATGGGCTTCTGGTTCATCCTGCTCGCGTTCTGGGGCGGCTACCGGTGGTACACGGGCGAGCTGTTCGAGGACGGGCTGCTCCACAAGGCGCTGATGGCGTCCAGCCTGCTCGGCATCGTCGCGGTCGAACTCGGGTGGGTCGTCACCGAGGTCGGCCGTCAGCCCTGGGTGATCCAGGGCGTGTTGAAGACGAGCGAGGGGGTCTCTCCCGGTCTCACCGGGACGGAAGCGATGGTCACGCTCGCCGGGTTCGTCGGCGTCTACGCCGGCATCCTCGCGCTGTACACGTACGTCGTCGCGCGGGTGATCCGTGATGGGCCCCCGAGCGTGCGCGAGCTGCGGTCCACCGCCGAGCGCGACGCCGCGCCGGGGGAGGTGCCCGGCGATGACTAGCGCCGTCGACGCGCTCGCGGCGGGCCCGGTGCTCGGCCTGCCGCTCCCGGAGCTGTGGTTCGCGCTCGTGTTCGCGATCCTCGGAACGTTCCTGTTCCTCGACGGCTTCGACTTCGGCGCCGGCGCGATCTTCGCGACGCTTCGCGAAGACGAGGCGCGCGAGGCGGTGCTGTCGGCGATCGGGCCGTTCTGGGACGGGAACGAGGTGTGGCTCGTCGTCTTCGGCGGCGCGCTGTTCGCCGCCTTCCCGTCGGTGTACGCGGGGCTGTTCAGCAGACACTACCTGCTGATGTTCGGCATCCTCGGCGCCCTCATTCTCCGGGGACTGGCGCCGGAGATGTACGAACAGCGCCACGACGCGCGGTGGCAGCGGTGGTGGGGGCGGTCGTTCGTCGCCGGCAGCGTCCTCGCGCCGTTCCTCCTCGGCGCGTTCGCGGGGAACTGGCTCGCCGGGAGCCCCCGGTCGCTCACGTTCGTCGGCGTCGTCACCGGGGTCGCCGTCACGGCGCTGACCGTCGTTTCCGGCGCCGCGTTCCTCCGCTTGAAGGCCCGAGACGCGCTCCCCGAGACGGTGACTGAGATCGGCGTCGGGGCCGTCGCGGCGTACCTCTTCGCGGTCGTCGCGACCCTCGGCGCCCTGGCGACTCGGCTCCCCGCCGGCGTCGACACGCTGCTATCGCCCCCGGTGCTCGCGCTGGTCGCCGCCTCCGTCGGGCTCGGTGTCGGCTACGGCGTCGCGCTTCGACGCGGGGCGGACCTCGCCGCGCTCGCGGCGGCCGCGGGACTGACGTACGGGCTGACCGCGGTCGTCGCGGTCCTCATGTACCCGCGCATCGACCCGGCGACCGGGGCGACGGTCGGGGAGGCCGTCGTCTCGACGCTGCCGCTGAACCTCATGTCGATCGGCGCGGCCCTGCTGTTACCGCTGGTCGCCGTGTACTTCGCCGTCCTGTACTCGGCGTTCAGCGGCCCGATCACGGCCGAGGAGGCGTACTGAGATGAGCGACGGCTCGGAGGCGCACGCGCCGACCCGGCGGTCGTCGGTCGGAACGCTGCTGCTCTCGCGCGTGCTCATCACGTGGGCGGAGCTCCTCGTCGTCGGGTTCGGCGGGGCGGTCGCGGGCGGCGCCGCGTCCGGCCCGCCGCAGCTCGTCGTCTACTTCGCGACGGTCCTCGCCGCGGTCGCCGTGTTCATGTTCAACGTCGACCGGCTCGTCGCCGCCCGCATGCGAGAGGCGACGTGACCGGAGTGCGCCGCGCCGAGCGTCAGTCCGACCGACGGCTCGACCGCCTGAACGGACCGACGCCGTGGCGCTTGGCGACGATGCCGAACAGCAGCGCGGCGCTGGGGAGGAAGAGCAGCGCGCCCAGCGCGGTGACGGTGTCGTCGTGGGTCAGTCCGAGGGCGAATCCCCCGATCCCGGCGGCGAGCGCGAGGAGGGCCGGGATGAGGAGACGGCTCCGGAGCGCGGTCGGCGTCTCGCGACCCGAGGGTGAAAGCTCCATACGAGACAACGTAAGTGCGTCGGGCCCATATCACACGCGTTGTCAAGGGACAACTTCCCGCCGGGACGCGGCCCGACGCCGGCGAGGTCACCGTCACCGCCGCGAACCGAGACCGCATGACCGGACCAGTCACCGCCAGATGTACGACTTCAGCTTCGAGATAACGTACGAGCCCGGCGCCGACGAGTACGTCGACCTGTTCATCGACCGCGGCTCCCTCCAGTCGGAGGCGACCTACTCGTGTCTGGACCCCACGGAGCTGTGGAAGCTCGAGTCGGTGACCGGCGACGCGGCCGACCTCGACGCCGTGGACGAGCTGCTCTTAGACGAGTCGGTCGACCGCGAGTCGATCAGCGGCCGGGCGTGTCGCTCGGCCCGCGCGACGAGCCTGTTGACCGAAGAGCAGCGGCGGCGGGTGGCGTACACGTACGTCTCTGACGTGGACTACTGCGAGTCCGTCCCGCTCATCACGGCGAAGTACGTCGACGGGGGCGTCCTCTTCGAGCAGACGCTGTCCGGCGACACGGTCCGCTGGCGCGTGCTGGTCCAGGACGACTCGAAGATCGGAATGTTGTACGACACGCTGTCCGCGAAGCTCGGCGACGGGCTGTCGTTCTCCTTCGAACACCTGACCGAGGTCGACCACTGGGAGAGCGAGCTGCTCTCCCGGCCCGACGTGCCGGCCGAGCAGCGCGAGACCCTGTTGCTCGCCGTCGAACGCGGGTACTTCGAGACGCCGCGAGACGTGACGCTCGACGAGCTCGCGGCGGAGCTCGACGAGCCGCGCTCGACGGTGTCGTACCGGCTTCGACGCGCGACCGCGGAGCTGGCGAAACGGTTCGCCGACCAACAGTCATGACCGCAGAAACCCCACCCGACGACGATCAGCGGAAGCCCACAAGCGCGTCGCTAGCGGGGCGGTACCCGACGGACGTGCTCGTCAGCCCCGACTGGGTCGACGCCCGCCTCGACCGGTTCGACGCCGCCGACCCCGACCTGCGCCTGCTCGAGGTCGACGTCAACGCCTCGTTCTACGAGGAGGGACACGCGCCCGGCGCCGTCGGCGTCGACTGGCGCACCGAACTCCGGTCGACGGAGGTACACGACATCCTCTCTCCGGAAGAGATGACCGCCTTCCTCGAATCGAGCGGGATCACCGAGGAGACGACCGTCGTCATCTACGGCGACAACCGGAACTGGTTCGCGGCCCACCTGTACTGGCAGCTCTCCTACTACGGCCACCCGGACGTCCGGATCATGGACGGCGGCCGAGAGTACTGGACGGAACACGACTACCCAACCACGACGGACCCGGTCGACCCGCCAGCCGTAGCGTACGGCGACGCGCCCGACGCGCCGGCCAGACCGGCGGTGCGGGCCGCGCGCACGGACGTGCGGGCGGCGCTCGACACGGACACGAAGTTCGTCGACGTGCGCCTGCCCGAGGAGTTCCGCGGGGAGATCACGAAGCCCCCCGGCAGCAACGAGGGGGCGATGCGGGGCGGCCACATCCCCGGGGCGACGAACGTGTTCTGGGCGGAGAACGTCCGGCCCGACGGCCTGTTCAAGTCGCCCGAGGAGCTGGCGGCCGTGTACGAGTCTCGGGGGATCACCCCCGAGGACGACATCATCATCTACTGCCGGATCGGGGAGCGGTCGTCGGTGACGTGGTTCGTCCTCGAGGAGCTGCTCGGCTACGAACACGTGCGGCACTACGACGGCTCCTGGACCGAGTGGGGGAACATGATCGGCGTCCCGATCGAAGTGGGCGAGCCCGACGGCGGCTAGCTACTCCCGACGACGACGGCCCGCTGTTGTCTCGGCGGCGGCTGGGTACTGCCTTCGAATCGGGGGTAGCCGCCGCTCTCGGCCGTCGAGACCGGTCGTTGTCCTGCGCCAAACGGTTACATTAGCCGCTGTGCGCGCAAACGTCGGTAATGAGCGGTTCTCACGCCGAGCGGAGGGCGAAGCGTACAGGAGGCCGGGGCGGAGACCGGCGAAGCGAACCCGCATCGCCGGTCGGTGGCGATGAGTGACGCCGGGTCGAAGCGGGGCGAGTCCGGCTCCGTCCGGCGGCTCCTCGACGCGCTGAGCGAGGAAACGAACCGGACGATCCTGTCGGAGCTCGACGAACCAACCTCGGTCGCCGAGCTCGTCGAGGAGTGCGACATCCCGATGTCGACGGTGTACCGGCGCTTGGACACGCTCGAGGACATGGACCTGGTGACGGAACACGTCGCGGTCGACGCCGAGAGGGGTCGGTATCGGCTGTACGAGCGCAACGTGCGCCGCGTCACGATCACCGTCGACGAGGACGGGCGGCTCGGGACCCGAGTCGAGCGCCCGGCCGGGAACCCCGACGAGACGGTGACGTGGCGGCCGGACGGCGAGTGACGGTCGGGCTGGTAGTGCCGGGCGGGCAGAGAGACGATCGGGCGGGGAGGGACGGCCGAACGGCGAGTGCCGGTCGGGCGAAGAGTGATAGCCGCTCGGGACGCCGTCACCCCCGCCCTCTTTTATTCCGCGAGCGTGTACGGCGGACGATGAGCGGGAAACCGACGGTCGGCGAGTACATGACCCGGGAGGTGGAGACGGTCAGCCCGGACGAGACGGTGGCAACCGTCGCGCGCCGCATGGCCGACAGCGACGGGCACAACGGGTTCCCCGTCACGCAGGGCCGCACCGTCGAGGGGTTCGTCGCGGCGGGGGACCTGCTGCTCGCCGAGGACGACGCACCCGTGTTCACGGTGATGACGGAGGACCTGATCGTCGCGCACCCCGATATGAAGGTGACCGACGCCGCCCGCGTGATCTTGCGCTCGGGGATCCAGCGGCTCCCGGTCGTCGACGACGCGGACAACCTCGTCGGGATCATCTCGAACACGGACGTGGTCCGCTCGCAGATCGAGCGCGCGACGCCCGGCAAGGTCGGGAAGCTGATGCGCACCCTCTCGCAGATCCACGGCGTCGACCTCGACGAGGAGCGCCGCGAGGTGGCGATCGCGGACCTGACGCCGACGCAGGCCCGCGTGTACGCCGACGAGCTGGAGGGCCGGCAGTACGAGCTCGAACACGGGCTCGCGGAGCCGCTCGTCGTCATCGACAACGACGGGACGCTCTACCTCGCCGACGGGCATCACCGGGCCATGGCCGCCCGTGAAGCGGGCATCGAGTCGATGGACGCGTACGTGATCGTGCCGCGAACGCCGGTCGACCTGGGGATGGCGAAGACCGCCGAGAAGGAGGGCCTCCGCGTCGTCGACGACATCGAGATCGTCGACTACGCGCGCCACCCTCTCGTGGAGACGACGAAGCGGCTTCAGTGAGGTGCCGACCCGGATGTCTTCGGGTTCCCCGCTCCGAGGGCGTTCGCGGTCCCGTCCGGCGATAGATTGATATAGCTGCTGTCGGGACGAGTGGCACATGACAACGGGGAACACATTGGTCGAGCTCGACGAGGTGACGAAGCGGTTCGGCGACCTCACCGCGGTCGGCGGCATCGACTTCTCCGTTCGAAAGGGCGAGTTCTTCACGCTCGTCGGCCCGTCGGGCTGCGGGAAGACGACGACGCTCCGGATGATCTGCGGCTTCGAGCACCCGACCGAGGGCGAGGTCCGGATCGACGGTCGGTCGATGGGATCGGTTCCCCCGGAGGCGCGCGACACGAACCTCGTGTTCCAACAGCTCTCGCTTTTCCCGCACATGAGCGTGGGAGAGAACGTGGGCTACGGGCTCGCAAAGGCGGGCGTCGACGCCGGCGAGCGGTCGGAGCGCGTCTCTGAGTACCTCGGGCTCGTCGACCTCGACGGGTTCGAGGACCGCAACCCGACAGAGCTCTCGGGCGGCCAACAGCAGCGCGTCGCGCTCGCCCGGGCGCTGGTCAACGAGCCAGCGGTGCTGCTGCTCGACGAGCCGCTCTCCAGCCTCGACCGGAAGCTCCGGAAGCAGATGCAGGTCGAACTCCGCCGGATCCACAAGCAGACGCAGGGCGGCTTCTTCTACGTGACCCACGACCAGGAGGTCGCGATGACGCTCAGCGACCGGATCGCTGTGATGAACGACGGCCACATCGAGCAGATCGGTCCGCCGGAGGAGATCTACCGCGAGCCCGCCTCGGAGTTCGTCGCGGACTTCATCGGCGACACGAACCTCATCGACGCGCGGACCGCGGAGCGGGACGGAACGACCGTCGCGGAGATCGGCGGCGAGGGCGGGTTCGGCGTGCCGGCCCCGAACCGGACCGGTGAGGTCACCGTCTCGATCCGCCCGGAGGACTTCACCATCGCGAACGGGGACGGCGCCCTACACGGCACCGTCGTCGAGCGGTACTTCCAGGGCGACCAGACGAACTACCTCGTCGACCCCCACGGGGACGTGGGCGAGCTTCAGGTGGTGATCCAGGGCCGCGAGTCGGCGGTCGACACCGGCGCCGACGTCGGGCTCGACGTGGTCGACGGCGCGCCAACGGTGTTTTGATCTGGCCACTCACACCGTCGATTCCCCGCTTCAGTGTGAACGCAGGTCGACGAGGCGGGGGAGAAACCGGGTCCGCTCGCCCGGGGCCTCACCCCTCCTCTTCCGTGACCGTGCCGGCGACGTAACCGGTCACGTTGCCGACGTTCATCGCGACCGCCAGCGCGATCGCGATCCCGAAGACGATGAGCGCGGAGACGGCGTTGAGCTCCGGCGCGTCGAGCTGTCGGATCCGGCTGAACATCCAGATCGTCAGCACGTCCGTGTTGGGCCCGGTGAGGAACAGCGCGCGGATGTAGTCCTCGAACGACCGGATCCACGCGAACAGGAACCCCGCTCCGACGGCCGGGGCAATCACCGGGAGCGTCACGTCCCGGAACACGGTCAGCGGGTCCGCGCCGAGGTCTCGGGCCGCCTCCTCTAGCGACTCGTCGAAGGTGTACAGCCGGGCGGAGACGATGAGGAGCACGAACGGGAGGCCGTACAGCGAGTGGGCCAGCACCACCGTGGCGAACCCCGGTAGGATACCGAGGAGGTTCTGGAAGTAGATCCGGAGGGCCACGCCGAGGATGATGCCGGGGATCACCATCGGGATGATCCCGAAGGTCCGGTACACCTCTCGGAGGCGGAACCGGTAGCGGGTCAGCGCGAAGCTGGCCAGCACGCCGAGCACCGTCGCGACCGATGCCGCCACCGTCGCGATGGTGAAACTGCCCGCGAGCGAGGCGCGCATTGAGTCGCTACGGAGCGCCAGCCGAAAGTTGTCGAGCGTCAGGCCCTCGAACGGGAAGATCGTCACGGCGTTCTCCGCGAACGCGAGGAAGATGATGATCGCGAGCGGCACCCACAAAAAGAGGAGCAACAGGCCGGAGACGACGTACAGCGAGGTGCCGAGGAGCCGTTCGACCGTCTGGTGCCCGACAAGCCGCTCGGTCGCCCCCGCCGTCTCTGTCGACTCGGACATCTCGGTCGCCATCTCAGGCACCCCCCAGTTCCTCGATGCTCACGTACCGGAACGCGAGGATCATCGCGCCCACGATCGAGACGAGCACGAACATCGACGCCGCGCTTGCGTACCCGATCGAGTAGGTCCCGGCGACCCGGCTCTCGATGAGCATGCCGATCATCTGGACCTTGCCCTGCCCGAGGAACGTCGGCGTAATGAACGCGCCGACGCTCGGGACGAAGACGAAGAGGCTCCCGCCGATGATCCCCGGAAGCGTGAGCGGGATCACGTGGTCGCGGAGCACCTCGACCCGCGACGCGCCAAGGTCGCGGGCGGCCTCGATGATCGAGAAGTCGAGGCCGTCGAGGCTCGCGTACAGCGTCAGAAGCATGTACGGGAAGTACGCGTGGGTGAGCCCGACGATGATCGCCGGGACACCGTAGTTGAATATCCCGAGCGGGGCGTCGATCAGCCCCCAGCTCATGAGCGTGCTGTTGATCACGCCGCCCGGACCGAACATCAGGACCCACGAGTACGCCCGGACGAGGTACATCGTGAAGAACGGCAGGAGGACGAAGAAGATGACGACTTTGAACAGCCGCCCGCCGCTCCGTGCCAGCAGGTACGCCAGCGGGAACGCGAGCGTGAGACACAAAAGCGTCGTCACGGTGGCGATGACGTACGAGAGCCACAGCGCCGTGACGAACGGGGTGTTCCAGATCGCGCCGCCGCCGTCGAACAGGGAGCGGTAGTTGTTCAGCGTCGGCTCGTAGACGATCTGGTACGTCAACGAGCTGACCTCGAAGAAGCTCACGGCGACCATGAACGCCAGCGGCGCGACGAGCAGGGTGAGTATCCACGCTGCGCTGGGACCGACCGTGACGCCGAGCCGACTGCGTGGTCCGCTCAGCAGCCTCACCGCCCTCGCCCGCGCGCTCTCGTCCGGCTCGTCTGCGGCCATCTATGCCGCCTTGACCTCTTCCCACGCGGAGACGTACGCCTCCTCGACGTCCGAGTCGATGTCCTTGAGCGAGTACATCCCCTCGAGGCGCGAGGGGTCGATCCGCCCGTACAGCTCGTTCTGCTCCTCGGTCAGCTCGTCGGCCACGTTGGGGTTCGTGCTGGGCGAGAAGCCGGCCTCCGCGAGCGCCGCGCCGTTCTGGGGCGTGATGAACTCGTTGATGACCTCCCAGGCGGTCTCCTGGTTGTCGGAGGCGGCGGAGACGACCGCGGTCTCGTACCACGCCAGCGCGCCCTCTCTCGGGGCGACGAACTCGACCCAGTCGTCGCCCTCGCTGCGCATCTGGACGGTCTCGTTCCGCCCGCTGTGCCCGACGAGGAAGTTGCCCTGGCGGAACTCCTGGATGAACGTCGGGTCGGGGGCGATGTACCCCTGGAGCCGCGGCTTCTGCTCGATGAGCAGTTCCTGGATCTCCGTGAGCTGCTCTTCGGTAAACGTCATCCGCGCCCCGGACATGGCGTCGTCCATGCCGAGGTACAGCGCCGCGGCCGGGATCGACTTCGCCGCCTCGTCGTACATGATGATCTCGCCGTCGAGGTCGGCGTCGACGTAATCCGGCTCGAACAAGATGTCGTAGCTCGGCTCGTGGTCCGGCACGCTCCGGGAGTCGTAGGAGTAGCCGTACCAGCCGAAGCGGATCGGCACGCCATACGCGTTCCCGCTCTCCGTGAACTGGTCGTCGACAAACGACTGGAACCGGTCGTACATCGAGCCGAAGTTGTTCACCACGTCGTTGTTCACCGGCGCGACGAGGTCGGCGTCCATGAACCGCGGGACGAGGTTGTTGTTCGGAACGGCGATGTCGAACTGCTCGTCCTGGCCCGCGCTCCACTGCGAGAACATCTCCGTCGACGACGTCGAGGGCGTGATGTTCAGCTCCACCCCGTCGAGCGTGGACTCGATGTTCTCCTGCATCTCGGCGTACTCCTCCCACGTGATGATGTTGATCGTGGTCGTGCCGCCGCCGCCCATGCTCCCGCCGTCGCCGCCGTCGCCGCCGTCGCCGCCGTCGCCGCCGTCGCCGCCGTCGCCGCCGCTACATCCGGCGAGGGCCGCCACGCCGGCGGCGCCCGCGCCGGCGATGTAGGCCCGCCGACTCACGCGCCGGCCGGTCGAGGTCGATCCGTTGCTTGTGCTGTGAGACCTGTTGTCACGCTCTGACGTCATGTTCCGATGACATATATCGGCAGTTAATAAGTGTTACGCCGTTAACCCCTCGCTAACCCGCGATTTTGCTGTTTCGAACCGGTCGATCAGAGGTCGAGCCGGGTCCGAACGGAGTCTTCTCTCGGACTCGCCGGGGGCGTGGGAGACTCGTCCGTAGGCTTTTGTAAGTTGATGTAGACGTTCCGCGCATGGGATCACGGATTCGACGCGCACTCTCACGGGCGACGCTCGCCGCGGTCGGCGCGGCCGTCGGCGCCGCGGTCGGCGGACTGATCAGTAGACAGGCGGCGTCCAGCGGCGGCGCGCTCGGCGCGCTCGCGGGCGCGACGCTCGCCGACTTCCGGTCAGACTCGGAGGGTGTCTTCGGCGCGCTCCGCCCCGACGAGGACGACGAGGCCGACGCGGCGGCGTGAGCGAGGCCCTGTGGCGCGGTCCGTAGGGCGAGCGGCCGCGGGTCGCATCGGGAACGTCTATACCGTCGGGGCGAGTAGCCGCCGGCAATGAGCGATACCGACGCCGGACCGGACGCGAGCGCGGCGTCCGACGGCGCGGAGGGCTGGTTCGAAGCGCTACCGTCGGGCGCGACCGAAGATACCGATACCGAGAGCGACGCCGCGCCGAGAGCCGCGGCGCGGGTTCGCGAGGGGACGGCCGCGTCGCCCGCCGACTGGGCCGTACGCGCCGTCGAGTCCGGGTTCGCGGCCGGCGCCGACGAGTACTACGACCGGCTCAAGGCCGCGGCGACGCGCGCGACCCGCGAGGCGGTCCGCGAGCGGGAGCGCGCCGACGACGCGCAGCTGATCCACGCGGTCCGGGCCATGGACGACGCCGAGCGCACCGCGAACGAGCTCGCCGAGCGCGCCGTCGAGTGGGCGGGGAGCCTCTTCGACGAGGTCGAGCCGGGGATCGAGGGAGCGCGAGCGGTCGCGGCGCGAGAACCCGAGAGCGAAGTCGAGCGGCGGGCCGTCTCGCTCGCGGCGCGCGCCGCCGAACTCGACGACGAGCGGGCCGAGCTCGCGGAGACGATCGGTCGGACTGCGCCCGCCGTCGCCCCAAACCTCTCCGAGATGGCCGGCCCGGAGCTGGCCGCGCGGCTGATCGCGCTCGCCGGCGGGTTAGAGTCGCTCGCGAAGAAGCCGTCCGGCACGGTCCAGGTCCTCGGCGCCGAGGACGCGCTGTTCGCGCACCTCTCGGGGCGGGCGCCGTCCCCGAAGCACGGGATCATCTACACGCACGAGTACGTCCGCGGCACCCGACCCGCTGACCGCGGCTCGGCCGCGCGGGCACTCGCCGGGAAGCTGACGCTCGCGGCGCGCGCCGACCACTACGCCGGAGAGCGGCGGTCGCAGCTCCACGCCGACCTCCGCGAGCGGATGGCGACGATCCGAGCGCGGGCGGACACCGACGAGCCGGATGCCGCGGAGGCCGGCGATGAGTGAGCCGACCCTCCCCGACGGCGTCGAACGGCGTGAGATAGCCGGCGAGGAGCGGTTGGCGACCCGCGGCGAGCCGGTGTACGGCGAGCCGACCGCCGACGGCTGGCGCGCGTGGGACCCAGAACGGTCGAAGCTCGGGGGGATGCTCGAACTCGGGCTGGAGACCGGCCTGACTGGCGGCGAGACCGTCCTCTACCTCGGCGCCGCGAGCGGCACCACGGTGAGCCACGTCGCCGACTTCGCGGGCCCCACCTACGCGGTCGAGTTCGCGCCGCGCCCGGCGCGGGACCTGCTCGACGCCGCCGCGCCGCGCGACCGACTGTTCCCGCTGCTCAAGGACGCGCGGAAGCCGGAGACGTACGCGCACGTCGTCGAGCGCGACGTCGACGCCGTCGTTCAGGACGTGGCCACGCGCGGGCAGGCCGAGGTGGCCGCCCGCAACGCTCGGTTCCTCGCCGACGACGGGCGGCTGCTGCTCGCGATCAAGGCGCGCAGCGAGGACGTGACCGCGGCGCCGGAGGCGGTGTTCGAGGGGGCGCTCGACCGGCTCCGGGAGGCGTACGAGATCGTCGAGACGCGGCGGCTCGACCGGTTCCACGAGGACCACCTCGGCGTCGTGGCGACGCCGAAGTGATCAGTCGTCCGGCTCGAAGACGTCCTCGATCCGGCAGTCGAAGTGATCCGCGAGCGCGAACGCCAGCTCCAGCGACGGGTCGTAGCGCTCGCGTTCGATCGCGTTGATCGTCTGGCGGGTGACCCCGACGGCGGCGGCGAGGTCGGCCTGGCTCTCGTCGGTCTCGGCGCGTTTGTCAGGGATGTCGTTTCTCATGTGCGCTGCTTGTAGTAGAGGTGGGACGCGCCGAACACGACGAAGACCCCGAAGAGGGTCCAGGTCGCGCCGTAGAACTCGCCCGGGAGCGTGACGAGGCCGCTCTCCTGTAATGCGAGTCCGCCGGGCGTCCCGAGGACGAAGACGTATGCGAAGACGTTCATCGTTGTCTGGCTGGCCTTGCGGCTGATGGTGCCGTCGCGCTCGTCGTACAGTTCGACGGGGCTGAACCGCTGGACGAGCCCCATGCCGAGGCCGCCGGCCCAATACAGGGCCACGCCGAGGACGAAGCGGTCGACCGCGATACCGATCCACAGGGCGAGGATACTGGCGCCGAGCAGACCGTACGCGATGCGTTTGTAGCGTTTCCGTGAGGAGGGCCGAGTCGCCGCGGAGGTCGTGTGTTCGCTCATGGGTGGAAGTAAAGCGAGCGGGCGTCAGTGTAAAGCTCGCTTTACAGTAACGGGGACTTTACGTTAGAAAATAAATCTGTCGCTGGCGATCAGTCCGCAGACATTCCGCGACAGCGACGTCAGGAGTACTTTTTGAGGGGTCACCACGACGGCGGCGAGAAGCCGGCGTCTTCGAGGATCGGCTTCCACCGCTTTTGAACCGAGAGCCGCGAGACGTCCATCGCGTCGGCGACGGCGGACTGCGAGCGCTCCTCGCCGCGGATCAGACTGGCGGCGTAGAGGCTGGCGGCGGCCGCGACGCGCTTCCCCCGGTCGTCGTCGGGCGCTCGCGAGAGGAAGAGGTCGACCGCGGTCGAGCGCGTCTCCGCGTCCAAATCGAGCGAGTCGCACGCCTCCTCGACCAGTTCGATCCACGCTTCGTTGTCGACTCGGTCGCTCGCCCGGTACACGCCCCGGGGTAGTCGAGCGAGGAACATAAACGGCCGCGGTCGCCGCACCGGTACCGGCGCCGCTCCGCGGAGCCGACGGCGATCGCGTGCCCCGGACCGGGGGCGGCCACTCCCGAGCGCGGCCGCCGCCCTGAAGTCGCCCGCACACGTAGCGCGCGTATGTCGACGCAGACGTGGGACGAGATGCGGGTCCGAGCGCTCCACGACGACCTCGTGGCGCTGTACGAGCCGGTCGACCGAGTCGCCGAACACGGCGCGGACCCCACCGCCGAGCCGGGCGAGGGCGTCCGCCAGCTGGTGACGACGATCCTCTCGCAGAACGTCGCCGACGAGAACACGCGGCGCGCGTCGGAGGCGCTGTTCGACCGGTACGACGACTTCGCGGCGATCGAGGCCGCCGACCACGAGGAGCTGCGGGAAACGATCCGCGTCGCGGGCCTCCCGGACCAGAAGGCCGCGCGCATCCAGCGCGCGCTGACCGCGATCCGCGAGGAGACAGGCGGGGCGTACTCGCTGGCGTTCCTCGACGCGCTGCCGACCGAGGAGGCGAAGGCGTGGCTCACCGAGATCAAGGGCGTCGGGCCGAAGACCGCCAGCGTCGTGTTGAACTTCCACTTCGGGAAGCCGACGATGGCGGTCGACACCCACGTCGAGCGCGTCTCGAAGCGGTTCGGGCTCGTCCCGGAGTCGGCGTCGAACGAGCGCGCCCACGACGTGTTGGACGAACGCGTTCCCGACGAGCTGATCTACCCGCTCCACGTCCTCCTGATCCGGCACGGCCGGGCACACTGCTCGGCCCGCAACGCCGACTGCGACAACCCCGTCTGCGAGGCGTACTGCGACTGCGAGTTCTGCGAGTGAGGCCGCGGTCCGCCCCGCCGTCGCTTGGCCGCGTCGCGTCGGTAGCCGCGTCGACGCGATAGCTGGCCCCCGCGGCGTCCCGCGGACGCGGGACGCTGCTCGCGGTGCGCGAGACAAACCATTAGCGGCTCCCGGACGAAGCGTGTGTATGACACCCACGACCGTCGTCGCGGGAGTCGGTCCGGGGCTGGGATCCTCCGTGGCCCGCCGGTTCGCCGCCGACGGCGACGATGTCGCGCTGTTCGCTAGGTCGAGCGACTACCTCTCGTCGACCGCCGACGAGATTCAGGCGGAGACGCCCGGCAGTACCCTCCCGGTCGAGACGGACATCGCCGACCCGACGGCGGTCGCGTCGGCATTCGAAACCGTTCGAGACGCCTTCTCGCCGGTCGACCGCTTGGTGTTCACTAGCGGGTCCCCGTCCGTCGGCGGCGGGATCGTAGACGTGGATCCGGCCGGGTTCCGCAACGTGATCGACACGCGTCTGCGCGGCGCGTTCCGGTGCCTTCGCGAGGCGGTCGACGACATGGTCGACGAAGGCGGTGGAACCGTCGTCGTGACCAGCTCCGGCCAGTCTCGGCGCCCGTCCGAGGACGTCGCCTACGCGGCGGCGCGCCACGGGACCCGCGGGCTCGTTCGCTCTCTCGCCGCCGACCCGCGGCTCGGAGAGGCCGACGTACAGGCGGTTCACCTGATCGTCGACGGCTGGATCGACAAGCCGTCGCTCCGCGATCGGTATCCGGACCACGACCGTTGGATGGACCCCAATCAGATCGCCGAGCGAATCCACGATATTGCGACGACGCCGGGGACGGTTCACGCGAACGAGATCGACCTGCGACACCCGCGGGACGAGCCGTCGTTCTGACCGGTCGCCGTCTTCCCGCGGCGGTCGCATCCCTCGAACCCGTAACGACAGGTATTTTTGACGTAGCCGGTCTACGAGTTACCGCGCGCGGGTTGCCGAGCCAGGCCAAAGGCGTAGCGCTTAGGACGCTATCCCGTAGGGGTCCGCCGGTTCGAATCCGGTCCCGCGCATTCGTCTCCGAGCACTTCGCGAGGAGACGTATCGCTCCGAAAATTCGAAGCAGGGAACGAAGAGAAGCGGAGTGACTGAGGTTCGAATCCGGTCCCGCGCATTCGTCTCCGAGCACTTCGCGAGGAGAGCAGTCCGACGTACTTTTACTTGATACCGAGCGAAGCGGCGGCGCTCACCACACGCTTCCCCGATACAAGAACTGGAGGTGGTCGGCCGTCTCGGGCGGGACCCCCATCTCAACGAACATTTCTCGGAAGGCGGCGCGGACGGCGTCTTCCTCGAACGTCCGGGTTGCGCGCGTCTGCGCGTCGACCGCCACGCCGCCGTGGTAGTCGACGTGAACGCGGTAGGTGTAGCCGTCGACCTCGCGCGTCACGGTCGCGCGGGAGAGGACGAACTCGGCGCTGCCGAGCCGCTCGTCGCCAGCGTGATAGACGCGCTCGTGCCAGCCCGACCCGGGCGTGGAGGTCGCATTGACGGTCGTCGCGCGCGCCGTCAGGTCGTCGTAGGCGGCCCGGAAGGCGACCGGCTCGTCGACCTCGACGCTCGGCGTGCTCGCGCCGGGCTCGGTCGGGTCGCCCGTGCTGACCGCCGTTTCGATCTCCTCGACGTACGCCGCGGCGGTCGCCTCGTCCATCTCGAACAGCAGCGCGAGCCGGTCGACGAGCCACTCCTCGGGCGGCAGGTCGTCGACGGTGAGGTCGCCGTCGGCGTCGTCCGGGAACAGCGTCACGACGGTGATCCCCTCCTCGGCGTGGAACGTCGCCCACAGTCGGGCCGCCGACGCGTGGTCGTACGTGACTCTGAACGCCTCGTACTCCGGGCCGAGGTCGGCGTCGAGGTCGTCGATCCCGGTCGGGTGGAACCCGCTCGATCCAACGCGTTCGACCGCGTAGCCGGCCGCGTCGGCTCGCTCCAGCGTATCCTCGTAAGCGAGGTCGGGGACGGTCACGCCGTCCGAGGTGTACGACGCCACGTCGGACCCGACCAGCACCCCGGCGAAGACCGCGTACGCGGCGGCGACCGCGACGACGGCGACGGCGACCGGTCGCAATTTGTTCACACTACTGATACGTTCCGCGAGGAGATAGCTGTACCGTCGTTTCCGGTGAACCGCTATCGCCGTTTACAACGGTCCGCCGCCGCTCACAGCGGGCCGTCGTCGACGAATCGCGCCGGGACCAGCTGACGGAGGAGCCGCGACGGGCCCGCGGAGAGCCCGCTAACGAGGAGGAAGCCGGCGAAGATGACGCCGAATCCGACGAGCGACCGCACCGAGAGCGTCTCGCCGAGCAGCGCCCAGCCACCCACCGCGGAGACGACGGGGACGAAGTAGAACAGGAGGTTCGCGCGCGTCGCGTCGGTCTCGTCGATCAGCGCGAAGTACGCGAGGTACGCGATCGCCCCGGAGAAGACGCCGACGTACAGCAGCGCCGCGATCGCGACGGGCGGCACCGACAGCCCGGAGACGGACTCCCCGGCGCCGATGCTTAGCGCGTGCGAGAGGGCGGCCGCCAGAGGGACTCCCCAGACGGTGCGGGCAGTGCTTGACAGCGTCGCGTCGGCCCGGCGGATCAGCACGGCGCCGAGCGCGCTCGTCACGGCGGCCGCGAAGAGCAGCGGGACGCCGAGGCCGCCGGCGAGCAGCGCCGAAGGGTCGGGATCGGCGACGAGGGCGACGCCGAACAGTCCGAGGCCCATCCCGACGAACCCGCGGACCGAGAGGCCGTCCTCGCCGAGCAGGACCGCGGCGAACACCGGCGTCAGGATCGGATTCAGGCTGAAGACGACGGCGGCCACGCCGCTCGTCACGTACTGTTGTCCGACGAACAGCAGGGCGTTCGTCAGCCCGATGACAAGCACGCCCGTCGCGACGATACCGGCGACGTCGCCGACGGTTCGGGGGCGCAGTTCCGCCCGCGAGAGTCGCGTCGCTGCGAACGCCGCGAGGACGACTGCGCCGATGTCGAACCGGACGGCGACGAAGAACAGCGGCGGGAGGTGTGCCAACCCGGCCTTCGCCGCGACGAAGGTGCCACCGAAGAGGAGGGCCGAGACGAAGAGCAGGGCGCCGGTGCGTCTGGTGAACACGTTACTGCGACACCCGGGTTAAATTGTCGAACGAACGATCGGATTGGAACGAGCTTCTCGGCACAAACAGATGTAACAGTCGGAGACCTATAACGAAATCCGGAAAATATTCCACGACGGGAAACGCGCAACACGTCGTGCCGATCGCTCACGGCGTGAAATCTCAACGGTGAGCGAAGCCGGTTTATTCCGGTGGACGCTTGATCGCGTATGGAGGCCCCGCTCGAGGAGATCGAGTTCCTCGCCCGCTCGACGAACCGCGTCGAGGTGTTACAGCTGTTGGCGTCGGCGCCGCAGACGCGGGCGGACCTCGCGACCGCCACGGGGGCGTCGCAAGCGACCCTCGGTCGGATCCTCGAGGACTTCGCCGACCGGTCGTGGGTCAGCCGCGACGGTGAAGAGTACGTCGCCACCGCGACCGGGGAGTTGGTGGCCGAGGGCGTCGAAGAGCTCGTCGCCCTCCTCGAGACGGAGGCCAAACTGCGGGACGTGGTCGCGTACCTGCCGACGGCCGAACTCGGGTTCGACCTCCGCCGTCTCGCCGACGCGACCGTGACCGTTCCGACGCGGACGCGACCGAGCGCGCCGCTCCAGCGCGTCCTCGACGCGATGGCGGGGGCGACGACGCTGCGCGCGTTCTCACACACGCTCAACGAACAGAGCCTCGCGACGGCCCGGGACCGGGTGGCCGCGGGCGAGCAGACGTTCGAGGCGGTGCTCTCGGCCGGCGCCATCGAGGCGCTCGCGGCAGACGACGTCCTCTGGAGGCGGCTTCGAACGCTGGCGGAGAGCGACGACGCGGAGATCCGCGTCCGTCGCGAGGAGGTCCCCGTCGCGGTCACCGTCGCCGATGACACCGTGTACCTGCTCGTCCGCGACGACGGGGGCATCCTCCGGGCGTCGCTCCACACCGACGATCCGGCGGTGCGCGAGTGGGCGGACCAGGCTTTCTCGGGGTACTGGAAGGCGTCCGACCCCTTCGACCCGACGGCGTTCGAGGAGTGAGTCCACGGATCCGGACGGCCGCGGCCCCGTCGCGGTTTGGGAGACGGGTCACGCGTCGACACCGTCGGTCCGACCCGGCAAAACCCACTTGTCCGCGGTACGCGTACCAGCGGTAATGACCCCTCACGACGCGGAGTTGGCGATCGAGACGTGGCGGTTCCGGGACCGAGCGCTGCCGCGCGTGCCGCCGTCGGGGTGGGGGACGACCGACCGCCTCCGCGAGGCGGTGTGTCGCGCCGTGGCGTGTTCGGTCGACGGCGTCGAGCGCGTCGAACCGTTCTCGGGACCGGCAACCGAGCGCGAGCGCTTCGACGCGACCGTGACCGCGGACTCGATAGACCACGACCTCGTGCGCCTCGTGACGCCGGCGTCGGAGAGCGACGGAGAACAGAAGGAGTTCAGCGAATCGACGGAGCAGTTCGACCTGGACGAGGCCCTCGACCGGCTCTGACGGCCTCGGTGCGGTCGCTACTCGTCGTCCGGGGACGACACCCGCACGACCTGCTTGCCGATGTTGTCGCCGGAGAACAGTCCGAGGAACGCGTCCGGGGCGTTCCCCAGCCCGTCCACGACGCTCTCGCGGTGTTCGAGGTCGCCGCTCGCGACCCAGCGGGCGAGTCGCTCGCTCGCCTCGCCGAACCGCGTCGCGAAGTCGCCGACGAGCAGGCCCTCGACCTTCGCTCGCACCGGGATCAGCTGCGGGAGCTTCCGTGGTCCGGTCGGGACCGACTCGTCGTTGTAATGGGCGATCTGCCCGCAGACCGCGACCCGCGCGTCGATGTTCAGTCTCGTGAACACCGCGTCGGTGATCGGTCCGCCGACGTTGTCGAAGTAGACGTCGACCCCGTCGGGCGCAGCCTCGTCGAGCGCGGCGCGGTAGTCGTCCGTCGTCTTATAGTTGATCGCGGCGTCGAAGTCCAAGTCGTCGGTGAGCCACGCGGTCTTCTCGTTGCTGCCGGCGAACCCGACCACGCGGCAGCCGTTGCGCTTCGCGATCTGTCCGACGACCGAGCCGACCGCGCCCGCCGCCCCGGAGACGACGACCGTGTCGCCGGGCTTCGGCTCGCCGACTTCGAGGAGGCCGAAGTAGGCGGTCCGCCCGGGCATGCCGAGGACGCCGAGGTACGCCTCGGGGTCGGCGATCGCCGGGTCGACCGGGGCGACGTCGTCGGCGTCGAGCGTCGCGTAGTCGGCCCAGCGCCCCTCGCCCGTCACGAGGTCGCCCGCCTCGTACGCGTCGCTCTCGCTCTCGACCACCTCGCCGACGACGCCGCCTCTGAGCGCGTCGCCCACGTCCCACGGCTCGGCATACGACTCGGCGTCGCGCATCCGGCCGCGCATGTACGGGTCGACCGAGAGGTACCGGACGCGGACGAGCAGTTCGCCCGGTGCGGGCGAGGGAACGTCCGTCTCGCGCAGTTCGAAGCTGTCCTGATCGGGCTCGCCGGTCGGCCGCTCGGCGAGAAGCCACTCGCGGTTGGTGTTCGTCACGGCTCCCATTGGGGTATCGGACCGAATAGGGTTTGGACCCCAGCAGCCGTCGTGGGGATCCGGAAGCCGTCGGAGGCGCGGCGATTGGCGGTCCGGTGATGTAGCGGTCCAGCGGTCCGGAGAGGGGCCGGCTACCCGTCGCCCAGCGGGATCCGCAGGCGGCCGTCGGGCAGTTCGCCGCCGAGCCCCTCGACCGCGGTCCCGAACGCCGTGGAGCGCTCGGCGACCGTCTCTCGGACCCACTCGGCGACCTCGTCGTCCGCCAGCGCCGCGGCCTCGTCAGCGATTTTGGTCGGGACGACGTCGAGGGCGACGAGGTCCCCGTCGCGGACGACGAGTTCGAAGAGCGCGCTCCGCTTGTTGTACACCCCCTCCCGGTCGCGATAGCTGACGTAGTCGTCGACGAAGTCGCCGGCGTCGTAGACGATCGGAGACCCATCGTGTACCTCGACGCCCTGGAGGACGTGCGCGCTGTGGCCGTGGACGACGTCGACGCCGAGTTCGACGAGCCAGCGCCCGAATCGCTCGTGGACCGCGCGCGGTTCGGTCTCCCAGTTCGCGCCCCAGTGGAGCGAGGCAACGACGAGGTCCGGGTCCGCCTCGGCGACGCGGTCGAGTGCGTCGCCGACGAGAGCGCGCGTCTCGCGCACGCCGGGGTCGAGCCGCGCGAACGCCGTACCCGGGTCGGCGTCGGTCGCCGCGAACGCCGCGGACTGGTCGGTGAGGCCGAACGCGGCCACGGTGAGGTCGCCCGCCTCGAACGTCGCTGGGGCGAGCGCCCCGGCGGCGTTTTCGCCGGCGCCCGCACGGGCGATTCCGGCGTCGGCGAGGTGCCGCCGAGTGTCGCGGAGGGCCGGCTCCCGGTAGTCGAGGACGTGGTTGTTGGCGAGCGAGACGAACGACACCCCCGCCGCCTCCAGCGCGGGCACCGCGAACGACGGCGGCGACCGGAAGTAGTACGTCTTGTCCGGCCAGCGGCCGCCGCGGTCGGAGACGCAACACTCCAAGTTGCCGACGAGCGCGTCGAGGTCGCGGAGTCGCGGGAGCGTCGACCCCCAAACCGCCGTCGGATCGTCGGCATCCGCCCAGCGGTTGGCGACGCTCCGTCCGAGCATCAGGTCGCCGACGAGGCCGATTCGGGCGGCGGTTCCGTTTCCGGCGTCGCCGTCGGTGCCGCCCGCGTCGGCTCCGCCGCGGTCGTCAGCGTTCGCGGGGGAGGAGCCCCCCGCACAGCCGGCGACCGCGCTGATTCCGGCGACGCCGGAGGCGAGGACCGTCCGACGGGTGACCATCGTCCGGGGTCTCGGAGAGCGGCGACTTCAACGCTCCGGACGGGGCAGAAGGAGGGGAGAGGGGCGTCGTCGGGAGCGCGTCACGCGACGGCGACGCCGTTGCGCGTGAGGTAGTCGCTCGCGGCCTTGATTTCGACCGGGCTGCCGATGATCCGGTACCGTTCCGCCGTCTCGACGACGGTGACCGTGAACCGGTCTTCGAGGCACTCCCGGTGGCCGTCGAGCGCGTGGCGCGGGAGGACGATCTGCGTACTGTCGCGGAGGCTCGACGGATCTGGCATTCGGCGTGCCGAGTGATTATTCGTCGTCGATATAACCGTGTCGAAGTATCGGCGCGCCAACCACTCGTTCGGCGGCGACGCCCCCGTTCGCGGACCGCTGTCGGGGGATTCGATTCGCGGCGGCGACCCGACGACGGCCCGGCGATCCGAAGGAACACCTTTAACGAGCCGAGCGGCCGAGAGACGGGTAATGGGACTGGAGGAGGAAATCGAAGACCTCCGCGAGGAGATCGCCAACACGCCCTACAACAAGGCCACGGAGGCCCACATCGGGCGCCTGAAGGCGAAGCTCGCGGAGAAAAAGGAGAAGCTGGAGAACCAGTCCTCCGCCGGCGGCGGCCACGGCTACGCGGTCGAGAAGCACGGTGACGCCACGGTGGCCTTGGTCGGGTTCCCGAGCGTCGGCAAGTCGACCCTCATCAACGCCCTCACCAACGCCGACAGCGAGGTCGGCTCCTACGAGTTCACGACCCTCGACGTCAATCCGGGCATGCTACAGTACCGCGGCGCGAACATCCAGATCCTCGACGTGCCGGGGCTGATCGAGGGCGCGGCGGGCGGCCGCGGCGGCGGGAAGGAGGTCCTCTCGGTCGTCCGGACCGCGGACCTGGTCGTGTTCATGCTCTCGGTCTTCGAGATCGAGCAGTACGACCGCCTGCGCGAGGAGCTGTACGCGACGAACATCCGCCTCGACACCGACCCGCCGAACATCAACATCCGGAAGACCCACAAGGACGGGCTCGGCGTGACGATGAGCGACGACGTGAGCCTCGACGAGGAGACGATCAAGCAGGTCCTCCGCGAGTACGGCTACGTCAACGCGAAGGTCACCATCCCCCACGACCTCACGATCGACGAGCTCGTCGACGCCGTGATGGACAACCGCGAGTACCTCCCCTCGATGGTCACCGTCAACAAGGCGGACCTCATCGAAAAGAGCTACCTGCCGACCGTGAAGGAGGAACTCCGCGACCGCGACCTCGACCCCGACGACGTGCTCTTCATCTCGGCCGAGAAGGAGCTCGGCCTCGACGGGCTCAAAGAGCGGCTCTGGGAGGAACTCGGGGTTATTCGGATTTATATGGACAAGCCGGGGCGCGGCGTGGACTACGAGGAGCCGCTCATCCTCTTCGAGGGCGACACTGTCGGCGACGCCTGTACGAAGCTGGGCGGCGAACTCGACGAGCGGTTCAAGTTCGCGCGCGTCTCAGGCGAGAGCGCCAAGCACGACGACCAGCAGGTCGGGAAGAGCCACGAGCTGGCGGACGAGGACGTGCTGCGGATAGTCGCGCGGAAGTAGATTTTCGACCTGACGGCAGCAGTAAAGCCGCTTGAAATTCTATCCTTCGTGAGACACGGCCAGCGAGTCGACGGGGACTGCCGCCAAAGCCCCAGCCGCGTCGGCCGGCCGCCGCTTCGCTCCGGCCGCCCGACACCAGCGAGGGACCGTCGGTCCCTCTGGCAGCCGGCGCGTAGCGCCGGCGACCTCGCACGCGCTCCTCGCGCCCCATTGGCGCTCGGAGGCGCGCGCCACCGCACCATCGGACCGGCTCATATTCGATACGTCTCCGCGCCCGACCGAAAGGCGCTTTTCGCGGGGCCGCGACCGTCGGGTATGCTCACGGTCGCGCTCGCGGGCAAGCCGAACGCCGGCAAGTCCACCTTCTACACCGCCGCCACGATGGCCGACGTCGACGTCGCGAACTACCCGTTCACGACCATCGACGCCAACCGCGGGGTGACCCACGTCCGGACGCGCTGCCCGTGTCTCGACCGCGACGAGCGCTGCGAGAACGAGAACTGTCGCGACGGGAAGCGCTACGTCCCGATCGAACTGCTCGACGTGGCGGGACTGGTCCCCGGCGCGCACGAGGGGAAGGGCCTCGGCAACCAGTTCCTCGACGAACTGACGAACGCGGACGTCGTCCTGAACGTCGTCGACGCCTCGGGGGCCACGAACGCCGAAGGCGAACCGGTCGAGGTCGGGAGCCACGACCCCCTCGACGACGTGGACTTCGTCGAGGAGGAGATGGACCTGTGGCTCGCCGGCATCGTCGACCGCAACTGGGAGAGCGTCGAGCGGAAGTCGCGCTCGCCGGACTTCGACCTCGAAGCCGCGCTCTCGGACATGCTCACCGGCTTCGGCGCGACCGAGCGGGACGTGACCGCGGTGCTGCGCGGCTTGGAGTACCCCGACGATCCGAAGGCGTGGACCGACGACGACCGCGAGGCGCTCGCGCGGGCGGTCCGCCGGCGCACCAAGCCCATCGTCGTCGTCGCGAACAAGGTCGACGCGGCCCCCGACGACGCGGTCGAGCGGATCCGCGAGGGGACGGACAAGCCCGTGGTCCCGGCGACCGCCGACGGAGAACTGGCACTGCGCCGCGCCGTCGACGCCGGCGTCGTCGACTACGACCCGGGCGACGAGTCGTTCGAGATCGTCGGCGGCGTCTCCGACGACCAGCGCGCCGGCCTCGACGCCCTCCGCGAGTCGATGACGGCCCACGACGGAACGGGCGTTCAGTCGGCGCTGAACGCGGCCGTCTACGACCTGCTCGACCGGATCACGGCCTACCCAGTCCAGGACGCCGGCAAGTGGACGGACGGCACGGGCAACGTCCTCCCGGACGCGTTCCTCCTGCCCGCGGGGTCGACCCCGCGGGACCTCGCGTACGCGGTCCACTCGGACATCGGCGAAGGGTACCTCCACGCGGTCGACGCGCGCGCTTCGCGCCGGATCGGCGAGGACCACGAGCTGACCGAGGGCGACGTGGTGAAGATCGTCTCGACCGCCGGACCCTAATCGGGACCGCGGCGGGCGTCGGTGGGCGCATCGCCCCCTCGCTTCACTCCACCGACCGCGCGTACGTCACCTGCTTGGGCTCGAAGCCCGCGTCCCGGTAGAAGCGCCGCGCGCCGTCGTTGCCCCACTCGCAGGAGACGGTGAGGTAGTCGCGGTCCGCCTCGCGGGCCAACTCCTCGACCCGCTCGACGACCGCGGTGCCGTACCCCTCGTTCCGGTGTTCCGCGTCGATTTCGAGGTTCACGATATCGAGGTACCGGCCCCGCTCTCGGGCGGGCCGGGTGCCCGTTTCGAGGGTGGTGAACCCGACCGTCTCGCCGTCGACGGCGACGAGGTAGTCGGTCACCGACGGGTCGTCGAGGTGCGCGCGGAAGCCGTCGTCCGCGACCGCCCCGGCGTCCTCGTGGCGTATCTCGTTCAGCGACGAGTACGCCTCCATCGCCGTCGCGAGGTCGTACCACCTGTCGGCGAGCGCGCCGAGGTCACCCTCGTCGGCTTCGACGAGTTCCATGTCGGCTCGGCGTGGCGAGGAGTCTTCAGCCTTGGCTCCGCGTGCGACGGCGTCGCGTGCCTCGGCCCCCGTCGCCCGCCGCCGTGCGACCGACAGGCACATCCGGATCGCCCGAGACGGACGGGTAGAGAGCGGCCATGCTCGGGCTCGAACACGACTTCCGGATCGTCGACACCCGCGCGACCCTCGACCCCGACGAGTCGTCGGTCGCCACCCACGGGCGGGACATCTCGCCGGAGCGACTGGAACGGGAAATGCTCCAGGCCGGGATCGTCCGCGCGGTCGCGAGCCCCGGCCAGCGCGCCGCCGGGCGGAGCTACCTCCGCGCGAACAACGCGGTCGCGCGCCTGTCGATCGACCGCCCGTTCGTCGCGTTCGCCCGGCTCAACGGCCCCCGCGACCCGGGGACCGGGCCCGTGTCGGTGGTCCGGAACCTCCGCGCCGAGCGCGGCGACCACCACGCCCGGCCGGACGACGTCGAGCAGTACTCCTACGACGACCGCTTCCACGGCTTCACGCTGGCCCCCCACGTCGACGGGCTGCCGAACGAGGACGTGCTGACGCGGCTGGAGGACGCCGACCTCCCACTCTTCGTCCACGCCGGCCGGAAATTCCCGCCCGAGGCGGTCGAGACGGAGCTGCTGGACTACGACCTGCCGGTCGTGCTGGGGAGCTTCGGCGGCTACCCGCTGGACGCCGACCTGATGAACGAGACGCTGGACCTGCTCGACGAGTACGACCGGGTGTACGTCGACACGAGCGCCGTGCGCTACCGAGAGGTGCTCGAACGCGGCGTCTTAGAACACCCCGACCGCGTCCTCTTCGGCTCCGGGGCGCCCGACGTCCACCCGAACGTCGGCGTGATGGAGGTGCTCACGCTCGACGTCTCCGAGGACCTGATGCGTCGCGTGCTGGCGAAGAACCCCGCCCGGCTCGTCCCGGCGCTCGCCGAGGGCGCCGACGTCTGAGGCGGGAGTCCCGGGCTCCGCCTTCGCCGCCGAAGCGACGGCCACTTGTCGCGCCGCGGCCGACCGGCGAGCATGAGCGACGCAGACGCCCCGAGCGAGCCCGCCGCGGGCGACGCCCTCGACGACGGCGAGCGCGACGTCGACGACACCCGCGTCGAAGTCGTCCGCGCGACGGGCCACGAGCACGTCTCCGCCGAGCACGCGAGCACGTTCGAACTCACGACCGACGACTGGCTCACGCCCGCCGGCGACTGTATCGTCGGCGTCGAGGCCGACCGGACCCCCCGAGACTTTTCGGCCGAGTTCCGCGAGGCGTGTCGGGACGCGGACGCGACGATCGAGGCGACGCTCGTCGTCGACGCGGGCGACGAGACGTTCGAGCAGACGATCACCGGCCGAGGCGACCCGGACCTCGCGCTGCTCGACGACCGCTCGATGGTCGGTCGGACGAGCGACTACACGGACGACGAGCGGACGATCCTCGTCGACGGCGACGGCGCCGCCGCCGACCTCGACCGCGACCTCGTCGCCGCGCTGGCCGACGGGGCCGACCTCACGCTGCGGCTCGAAGTCGAGCCCGCCGAGTGACGCGGCCGGCCACGCCGTCGTCCACGAATGGCTAAATCGGGAGCTCGGCGTCCGCCCCGACCACGCGGTCGGGCTCGGCGGGCGCGCGCCAGTCGGTCGTCCGCTCCAGTAGCTGTACCACCATCCGGCCCGTCACGCCCCAGACGGTGTAGCCGCCGACGTGGAAGTAGTGGACGCGGTGGTCGCCGTACTCCGGGTGGTCGACGCGGCGTTCCGACTCGTAGTTCGCGGGGTCGGTGAGCGCGTCGACCGGGAGGACCGCCACCTCCGCGACCTCCGACTCATCCGGGACGTACTCGCGGTCGGGTGCGACGCCGACGAACGGCCGGACCGCGTACTGCGACGAGGTGCGCGTGTCGTCGAGCCGGCCGATCACGTCGACCTCCGACGACCGCATCCCGACCTCCTCGTCGGCCTCGCGCAGCGCGGTGTCCGTCAGCGTCCGGTCGATCGGCTCGCGGCCGCCCCCGGGGAAGCTCATCTGTCCGGGGTGCTCGCCGAGGTGCGCGGCGCGCTTGGTGAACAGCAGGTGGGCGTCGCCGTCGCGCGCGATCACCGGCGCCAACACGGCCGCCTCGCGCCGCCCGGCGAGCGACTGCGGCGCGTGGCGGCGCACCCCCGACAGGTCCATGGGCGACGTAGGCGACGCGAGGCGGTTAACGTTTCCCCGGATTCCATCTGTGCGGGACGTGACCGGGGTACACGTTCGGGGCGGACGCGGCGCTGCGGTCGGGTTCGGACCTTTTAAGCCCGCGACACCCGCTTTCGAGAGTAATGAGCGACGACGACCAAGAGCTCGGGATCACCGAGTCCAAGACGCACAACACGGGCGAGTGGTACGCCGAGGTCGTACGAAAGGCCGGCCTCGCCGACTACGGGCCGGAGGGGATGAGCGGCTTCATCGTCACCCGTCCGCGGGCGTACGCGGTCTGGGAGCGGCTCCAGGGGTTCCTCGACGCGAAGTTCAAGGACACCGGCGTCCAGAACGCCTACTTCCCGATGTTCATCCCCGAGTCGTACCTCGAACGGGAGAAGGACATCGTCGAGGGGTTCGATCCCGAGGTGGCGTGGGTCGACGAGGCGGGCAACAAGGAGCTCGAGGAGCGGCTCGCGGTCCGGCCCACCTCCGAATCGATCATCACGCCGTACATCAGCCAGTGGGTGCGGAGCCACCGCGACCTCCCGCTGCGCGTGAACCAGTGGTGCTCGGTCGTGCGCTGGGAGGCGACAGAGACGAAGCCCTTCTTCCGGACGAAGGAGTTCCTGTGGCAGGAGGGCCACACGGCGCACGCGACCCGCGAGGACGCGTGGGCGGAGACGATGACCCGGCTCGACCAGTACGAGTCCGTCTACGACGACCTGCTGGCGATGCCCGTCCTGAAGGGGCAGAAGCCGGACCACGACAAGTTCCCCGGCGCGGACACGACGACGACCGTCGAGGCGCTGATGCCCGACGGGAAGTCGGTCCAGGCGGGCACCTCCCACCACCTCGGGCAGTCGTTCGCCGAGGCGTTCGACATCACCTACTCGGACGAGGACGAGGAGGAGCGCGTCGCCCACACCACCTCGTGGGGGCTCTCGTGGCGCGCGCTGGGCGCGCTGATCATGACCCACTCCGACGAGCAGGGGCTCGTCTTGCCTCACACGGTCGCGCCCACGCAGGTCGTCGTCGTCCCCATCTGGCAGGAGGACACGAAAGAAGACGTCCTCGACTACGCCGAGGGCGTGGCCGACGACCTCGACGATGCCGGGATCCGGGTCGAGCTCGACGACCGCGACGAGCGCAACCCCGGGTTCAAGTTCAACGAACACGAGCTCAACGGGATCCCTCTCCGGATCGAGATCGGTCCCCACGAGGTCGACGACGAGGAGCTCACGCTGGTCCACCGGCCCGACGGCGAGAGCGTCGAGGTCGACCGCGAGGCCGTCGCCGAGACCGTCCGCGACCAGTTCGACGAGATATACGCCAAGCTGTACGCGACCGCGGAGGAGACCCTCGACAACGGCGTGCGCGAGGCCGACGACCGCGCCGAGATCCTCGGCACGCTCGGCCAGCACGGCGGCTACGTGAAGGCGCCGTGGTGCGGCGACGAGGCCTGCGAGGAGCCGATCAAGGAACCGATGGCCGCCGAGATCGTGATGGTCCCGTTCGACGACGAGGACCCCCTCGCCGACGGGGACCACGAGGAGACGTGCGCGATGTGCGACGACGCCGCCGAGCGGACGGCGTACTTCGCGAAGACGTACTGAGTCGCGACGGCGCGTCCTCCGCGGAGGCGACCCGCAGTTGTCACTCGTTTTTGAGGAATCGAGCCGTCCCGGTCTCGTCGGGCGATTAATCCGCGTTGATCCGGCTTAACGGAGTTCCGGATATATACGATCGGAGGGCGTAGACGCTGGTAATGAACCGCTGGATTGCGAGTCTCGTCGTCGCGGCCGTCGCCGCGGCCCTGATCGTCGGAGCCGCCGCCGCCGCGCCGGCGGGCATGGTGACCGCACAGACCGACCCGGGGAACGGGAGCGGTGCGGACTCGGGCGCCGAGAGCGCGAGCGGCGCGAACGCGACGGGCGACCTCAGTCCCGGCGAGCGGCTCGCCGGCGTCGTCGGCGTTCAGGGCGCGGAGATCGAGGGCGAGGTCGAATCGCGAGCGTTCGAGGTCGCGCTCCGGGAGTCCGAGACCAACGAGAGCCGCGCCGCCGTCGTCGCGGAGCGGCTGAACCGGACCGCGGAGCGCCTCGCGGAGCTGGAACAGCGACAGGACGAGCTCCGCGAGCGCCGCGAGGCCGGGGAGCTGAGTCAGGGCGCGTACGCCGCGCGGATGGCGACGACGACCGCGCGGATCGAGACGCTCTCGCGGGGGCTGAACCGGAGCGCGAGCGCGGCCGCCGAACTCCCCGCCGCCGTCCGGAACGAGACGGGCGTCGACAACGAGCGGCTGGCGACGCTGCGCGAGCGCGCGAACGAACTCAGCGGCCCCGAGGTCGCCGCCATCGCCCGCGGCGTGGCGGGCAAAGACGTCGGCGGACCGGTCGCCCCCGGGCGGCGCGGCCCGCCGGGCAACGGGACCGCACGCGGCCCGCCCGTCGACGCCGGCTCACCCGGGATGGGGCGGCCCGGAGGGGATTCGGGAAATCGATCGGCCGGGTCGCCGGGAGCGAGCTCGGGGAACGGATCGATGGGAGCGCCCGGGGCCGGTTCGGGGAAAGGTCCGGGCGGTGAGCCCGGTAACGGGTCCGTCGGACCGCCGGCGTCGGGGAGCGCGAACGGGACCGGAGCCGTCGCCGCGGACGGCCCGAACCGGTCCGACCCCCCGGGATCCGGCACCGCGACCGGCGGCGGAGCCGGCAACGCGTCGACCGGCGGTCCGACTGACCCGGGGAGCGAACCCGGGAGTGAAAGCGGGCCGAGCGATGACGCCTCCGACGGAAACGGTTCAAGCGATGGCGCCTCCGACGGAAACGGTTCAAGCGATGACGCCTCCGACGGAGACAGTTCAAGCGATGGCTCCCCTGACGGAGGCAGTTCGAGCAAGCATAGCTCTGACGGAGGCAGTTCGAGCGGCGCCTCCGACGGAAACGGTCCGAGCGGCGGCCCCGACGGAAACAGTTCGAGCGGCGGCGCGGGCGCCCCGCCGACGACCGTCAGCAGTCCGTCTCGCCTCGATGCGTGAAGTCGGTGGCGCCGTGAACCCGCACACACCCGCCGCCCCGCTGGCGGCGGCACCGCGTAACCGTTCCGCATGGGAAGGAATTTACCGGCTCTCCGTGTGGCGTAGGACGTGAAGCGAGCGCCGGTCCTCCTCGCCGTCGTCGCACTCCTCGGGGCCGTCGGTCTCGCCCTCGCCGCCGGCGGCGCGGGCGCGGTCCCGTTCGAGGGCGGCTTCGCACAGATGGACGTCGAACCGGACGACGTGTCGATGGCGGTCGCCGTCCAACCGGACGGCGACGCGCAATGGACCGTCGAGTACCGGATCCGGCTCGGCACCGACGAGGAGGAGCGGGCGTTCGAGCAGCTTCGCGCCGACGTGGAGAACGACACGGACGCGTACACGGCCCGGTTCCGCGACCGGATGGCCTCGACCGCGGCGACCGCCGAGTCGGCGACAGGGCGCAACATGACCGTGTCGAACGCGACCGTCACCGCCGAGCGGCGCGAACTCCCGCAGGCGTACGGCGTGTTGACCTACCGGTTCGAGTGGACGAACTTCGCCGCCGTCGACGGCGACCGGCTGCGCGTCGGCGACGCGGTCGACGGGCTGTTCCTCGACGGCTCCTCGTCGCTCATCGTCTCGTGGCCGGACGGGTATCGCCTCGGAGAGACGACGCCGGAGCCGAGCGAGGTCCGGGAGGAGTCCGTCGTCTGGAACGGTCCGGTCGACTTCTCGGCCGGCCAACCGCGGATCGCGGTCGCACCCGCCGGGCCGCTCTCGGGGGTGCCGACCGCCGGGCTCGTCGCTCTCTTCGCCGTGCTCGTCGTCGCCGGAACAACCGCCTATCGGCGGCGCAACGCCGGGGACGACGGCGGAGAGGGAGTCGTCGCGACCGACACGGCGGTCGGAAGCGAGACCGCCGGGAGCGAGACTGCCGCGAGTGACGGGACTGCCGCAAGCGGCAAGTCGGGACTCGGCGGAGACGGCGACGCGGACACCTCCGGTGAGAGCGACGACGAGGCGGACGCGGCGCCGACCGTCGACAGCGACCTGTTGAGCAACGAGGAGCAGGTGCTTCGCCTCATCGAGTCACAGGGCGGTCGGATGAAACAGAAGCAGGTGGCCGAGGAGCTGGACTGGACCGCCGCGAAGACGAGTCAGGTGGTGACGGGGCTCCGCGACGAGGGCGACCTCGACGGCTTCCGGCTGGGGCGGGAGAACGTCCTCTCGCTGCCGGAGTTCGAGCCGGACGGGGATGCGAGCGGCGAGGACGCGGAGAGCGAGGTTGGCGACGACGCCGGGGGAAGCGACGCCGACGGAGGCGACGGGAACGACGCCGCCGGGAGCGACTGATCGGATCGACGACGGGCCGAGACCGGGCGGTGACAGATCCGGCTACAGATCCCGGGAACGGCCGATATGACACAGTTCACCGCCACACTCGCACTCGCCCGGCGAGTCCGTTCGCCGACCGCATTTGAAACACTCGTACACTTCTTCGCCGTGATGCTCGTATTCTGGTCGCATATCTGCGCATACGGCTCCATGGTACATAGGCACACACCTAATATTCTTTTGATAATATAAATCTGATATCGCACAGCGGTGACGGAACGATCAGAAAGAGGCCGATCACGGAGGACGACGGCGCGCACGGCCGCGGCTCTCGGTCGGAAGACGATTCGGTAGAAGAGCCGGAGGAGGGATTTGAACCCTCGACCTATTCCTTACGAAGGAATCGCTCTGCCAGCTGAGCTACCCCGGCGCTCATCACACAATTCCCGGACGGAAAAATAAGGGTTCCGAAACGGGGACGCAACGGGGACGCGGCGGGAGCCGAGCCGCGCGCTGGAAGCGACGCGCGCGCCCGATACGAATAAGACGAACGTCACAATCGTTCCCATATTACATCTATAAACACACAGGAAACCAGAACACAATACAATTGTATAAGGAAAAAGACTAAATACTCGTTCGGACTTCAATTTGAATGTGCTGACACCGTCCGCGTGCCGAGACGGCGGGGATCGAATCCCTCGGCGGTGCGTGCCCGGTCGGAGCCCGTACCGGGCGGCAAGGGTCTCGTCGGTCGTCTCCCCAACCGCGACTCGGCGCGGCCGTCATCCCCAGTAGCGTTCCGCCGCGGCTACCGTGTGAAACGCGTCACCGACGCGCCAAGCGCAAAATCGCCTCTGGTCCGCCGACCGTCGCCGCGGCCGCTTGTCATGTGACGGGCCCCGGCCGCTCCGCCCCGACCCCCCTCGGGGCGGCGCGGCGTTTTCGCTGTCTCGACGACGGATCGCGAGCGGCGCCGCCGCTCTCCGTCCCGTTCGACGCTACGCGAACAGCCGCCGCGCGCGGCGCACCGCGGCGGAAAGGCCGCCGTATCCGGCGCCGACGACCCCCGCGAGGCGCACCTCGGCGGGCGCGACGCCGAGGCGGTGTGAGACCGGACCGGGGCGCGCGTCGGCGCCCGCGATCGCGACCGTTCGTCCGCGGACCCTGACCTCGGCGGTGAGGTCCCCCAGTCGCAGTTCCCTGACCGCGAGGTCCGAGGCAGCGTCGCCCGGGAGGCGGCGGGCGACGCGGAGGGCGTCACCGACGCTCTCTACTTCGAGGAACAGGCGCCGCTCGGTAGCGTGGACCGACACATCGACCCCGTCGACGGAGAGCGTCAGGTCGTCGGTCTCGACTGCGAGGGCGGCGTGAGACTCAGTCCCGCTCACGGGTCGTGACGCGGACGCCGCCGTCGACGCGCCACTCGGCGTGTTCGACGTCGTCTCCCGTCCCGCTCGGCACCTCGACGGTCATGTCCTCGAACTGGTAGTGTATCTCGGCGTTTCGACCGGTCAAGCGGTCGTAGAGCCCCATCGCCAGCTCCGGCCACGTGGTCGTCTCGTCGATTCGCTCTTCGGGGTCTGCGGCGTCGCTCATACGAAGACATGTTAGATAGTTACACTCATAAGTATATTCCCTGACGTGTCTGCCTCGGTTCGTCGGGCGCGCGGAGCGGCCGGATCAGTCGGCGTCGCGCGTCAGGCGAGCGTCGAGACAGACGTTGTGCTCGTGGGGGGCGTACGACCGGACGACCCGCTCGGTCTCGACGGTGACCGCGTAGTCGTCGCCCGCGGCCGCCTCGATCGCGCGCCGCCCCTGGCCGAACGGGTCGTCCTCGTGTTGGATGTCGTAGTAGTGGATCACGCAGTCGTCGCCGGCGAGCGCGACGGCGGTGTCCAAGAACTCGTCCGCGGAGTGGGGGAGGTTCATCACGAGGCGTTCGGCGGTGTCCGCGTGGGAGTCGGCGAGGTCGCGCACGTCGCCGCTGATCGCGGTCACCCGGTCGGTGACCCCGTTGCGCGCGGCGTTCTCGCGGAGGTACTCGACCGCGCGCTCGTTGAGATCGCAGGCGACCACGTCGGCGCCGCGGGACGCCATAGGGACCGCGTACGGGCCCACGCCGGCGAACATATCGATCGCCGACTCTCCGGGGTCGACCTGCTCGGCCACGCGGTGACGCTCGGTCGCGAGCCGCGGGGAGAAGTACACCGCGGCGACGTCGAGCGCGAACTCGTGGCCGTACTCGCGGTGGACCGTCTCCGTGTCGTCGCCGACCAGCACGTCCCAAGAGCGGACCCGCAACTCGCCCTCGATCGGCGACGCGCGGTTGAGGACCGTCTCGCAGGGCACGTCGGAGGCCGCGACGGCGTCGGCGATCTCGCGGGCGCGCTCGTCGTCGTCCTCGTCGACGATGACGATGTCACCGAGCCGCTCGATAGAGGGCTCGTATCCCAGGATGTCGGCGGGCGTCGTGGGGCGGTCCCGTCGCTCGGCGTCGCGCTCGACGATCCGGTCGGCGAACGCAGCGGGCACTAGTTCGCGGTCCGCGACGGGGATGTAGATCGTCTCGCCGTCGACGGCGATCTGGTGGTCGCCGTCGAGGGCGTCGGCGTCGGCGAGCCGGCTCCGGACGGTCTCGCCGCGCTCGCGGGCGACGGCGACGCAGGGGACGCTCATCGTCGGAGGGACGCGGTCGAGCGAATAAACGGTGACGCTTCGCGGGCCGGACGGCGGGGACCCGAGCGGCCGGAGTCACTCCGCCGGCTCGGCACCGCTCGCGGCCGCGACGGCGTCGAGCAGCTCCGCGTCGTCGACGTCGTCGGCGACGTCGACGACGCGGTCCGCGGCCGCCGCGACCTCGGCGTTCGGGCCGTTCGCTGTCGGGGCGACGTCGCCGTCCGCCGCGACCACGAGCGTCGCGTCGGCGTCGGCCGCGAGGTCGCGCGCCGCAGCGAGCGCCTCCGGGGAAGGGTCCTCGAATGGGGGCGCCGTCACCGCTGTCGCGCCCGCGTCCGCGGCGGCGCCGGCGGCCGTGTCTCCCTCGGGGACTACGCCGACGGAGGGCTCGTGGCCCGCGGCGGCCAGCCGGGCGACGACGCGCGCGCCCGACCGCCCCGAGCCGATCACGTGGACGCTGCGCGGGTCGGCGTCGCTCTCCGGGAACGCAGTGACCGCGGGCGTCCCGGTGGCCGGGTTGCGACCGACGAACGCCTCGGCGTCGAAGGCCGCGCCGACGGCGGACGCCGATAGCACCGACTCCGGCGGCCCGGCGGCCTGAACCCCGCCGTTCGCGATGACGACCACCTCGTCGCAGTAGCGGGCCGCGGCGTCGAGGTCGTGGATCGCGGCGATCGCTCCCCGGTCGCCGCCGTCGACGAACTCGCGGACCAGTTCGAGCGTCTCGACCGCGTGGTGTACGTCGAGGCTGGCGGTCGGCTCGTCGAGGAGGAGGAGCGGCGCCGCCTGCGCCAGCGCCCGCGCGAGCAGCACGCGCTGGCGCTCGCCGCCCGAGACCTCGGTGATCGACCGGTCGGCGAAGCGCTCGACGTCGGCGGCCGCCATCGCGGCGTCGACCGCGGCGTCGTCCTCGGTCCCGTGCGCGTCGAAGCGCCCGAGGTGGGGCGTCCGACCCATCTCGACGACGTGGCGCACCCGGAAGTCGAACGAGAGGTTCGTCGTCTGCGGGACGCTCGCGACGCGCCGACCGACCTCACGGGCCGACAGCGACGACGCCGGGTCGCCGCCGAGGCGCACGGTCCCGGCGTCCGGCTCGACCGCGCCGGTCACCGCGCGCAGCACGGTGGTCTTCCCGGCGCCGTTGGGCCCGACGAGGCCGACGAGCGAGCCGGGCTCGACCCGGAGGTCGACGCCGGAGACGACGTCGAGGTCGCCGAACGAGACGGCCACGTCCGCGGCCGACAGCAGCGGCGCGTCGCCGAACGAGAGCGCCGTGTCGGGGAGGGCCTCGGAACCGTCGCCGCCGCCCGCGGCCGACTCCGCCGCGTCGGCCGCGCCCGTCGTCTCGGCGTCGACGGTGGGATCCGCACTCACAGCTCCGTCACCTCCCGGGTCACGAGCAGGTAGACGAAGAATGGCGCGCCGACCGCGGCGGTGATGATCCCGACCGGGTACTCCGCGGCCGCGGAGCGCGCGACGGTGTCGGCCGCGACGAGGAACGTGCCGCCCGCGAGTGCCGCGGTCGGGAGCAGCGTCCGGTGGTCGGGCCCGACGACGAGCCGGAGCATGTGGGGGACGATGAGACCGACGAACCCGATCACGCCGGCGAACGCGACCCCGGCGGCCGTGACGAGCGCCGAGGCAGCGAGCAACACCCGCTTCGTGCGCTCAACCGCGATCCCCAGCCCCCGTGCCTCCTCCTCGCCGAGCAGGAGGACGTTGAGGTCGCGGGCGTACGCGAGCAGCAGGAGGAACAGCGGCGGCACGACGGCGGCGGTGACGGCCACCTCGCTCCACGCCGCGCCCGAGAGGTGGCCCATCAGCCACGCGACGATCTGCCGGAGCGACTCCCCCGCTTGGAGCTGGAGGTAGGAGACGACCGCGCCGAGGAACGTCTGGACCGCGACGCCGGCGAGCAGGAGGGTAGCGACGGGAGTCCGGCCGTTCCGGGTCGCGATGGCGTACACGCCGAAGGCGGCGACCAGCGCGCCGACGAACGCGAAGAGGCTCGTCCCCGCGCCCCGCGAGAGCGCGACCTCGACGGGTCCGACGAGCGGGAGCGCGACGGTCGCGGAGAGCGCGGCGGGGAAGACGATGAACGCCACCGCGCCGACCGCCGCGCCCGACGAGACGCCGATGATCGACGGGTCGGCCATCGGGTTTCGGAAGAACCCCTGCATCACCGTGCCGGCGGCCGCGAGCGCGAAGCCGACGAGCGCGGCGAGCAGGATCCGCGGGAGCCGCACGCCCACGACGATCCGCTGGTGGACGGAGTCGACGGGGAACGCGAACGGCGACGCGAACGCGAGGTCGACGCCGGGGAGCGTGAGGGGACCGACGCCGGGGACCGGCAACGGGCCGACACCGCTCGCGCTCGCTTCGATTCCGGAGGGCACCGCGAGCGCGTTCAACACCGACTTCACCACCGTCTCAGGCGGGATACGGACGGGACCGATCGCGGCGCTGACGACGACGACGACTGCCAGCAGCGCGGCTATCGCCGCCGACCACGCCGCCGAGCGGGCCCAGGGTCGCATGCGTTCTCCAACACAACTTGTAGTAGATAAATACTTATTGGACGAGTCCGGTCCTCAATTCGATGCGAAATAGCTTCGCAATTGCGATGGCCGCGTTGGTGGCGACCGCCCTGATCGGCGGCGTCGCCGGGACCGCCGCGGGCGCACAGCCGACAATAGCGACGGACAGACCGAGCGCGAGCGCGCAGTTGACCGGGGGCGCGCAACCGGCTGCGGGCGCGCAATCGGCTGCGGGCACACAGCCGGCGGTCGGGTCCGCGGCCGGGGCGGGGGCCGCCCCCGCACAGACCGACGGCGCCTGCGGCTTCCCGCTCAATGCGACCGACGCGACCGGGACCACGATAACGCTGGAGGAGCGTCCCGAGCGGATCACGACGCTCAACCCGTCGGCCGCGCAGACGCTGTGGGAGCTCGGCGAACAGGACCGCGTCGTCGGCGTGAGCCGGTTCGCGCTCTACCTCGACGGCGCCGAGGAGCGTGCGAACGTCTCGGCCGAGTTCGGCGCGAGCGTCGAGCGCGTCGTCGACACCGAGCCCGACCTCGTGCTGGCGCCGAACTCCTCGGCCGCCGACGTGGGGCCGCTCCGCGAGCAGGGGCTCAAAGTGTACCACTTCCCGGCCGCGACCTCGATCGACGACATCGCCGAGAAGACGGAGACGATCGGTCGGCTCGTCGGCGCGTGCGACGCCGCGAGCGAGACGAACGAGGAGATGTACGACGCGGTCGACGCCGCGGAGAACCGGACCGCCGGCGTCGACCGCCCGGCCGCGCTCTACCCGCTCGGCGGCGGCTACGTCGCCGCGAACAACACCTTCATCGACGCGATCATGAACGTCGGGGGCGCCGACAACGTCGCCGCGGAGTACGAGGCGTACCCGCAGCTCTCCGACGAGGTGATCCTCCAGACGGACCCCGAGCTAATCCTGGTCACCGACCCCGAGGCCGCGATCTTGGCGGAGGAGCCGTACGCCAGCACGACCGCTGGCGTCGAGGAGAACTACGTCGTGATGAACGTGGACTACCTCAACCAGCCCGCGCCGCGCAGCGTGATCCGGTCGACGACGACGCTGTCGAACGCGGTGGTCGAGCTACAGGAGGAGGGCAGCGAGTCGACGGACGGCACCGAGAGCGGCGAGTCGTCGGACGACGGCTCCTCCGACGGCGACTCGTCCGGGAGCGATGATACGTCGGACGGCGGCGACTCCTCGACCGACGGCATGGACGGAAACGAGACGGACGCGGGCGGCAGCGACGGCGACACGGGCGCGGAGGTCCCCGGATTTGGTGTCGTCGCGGCCGCGATCGCGCTGCTCGCCACTGGCCTGCTCGCGCGGCGCGATTGAATCGAATCGGTCGCTGACCGCCGGTTCCGTTTCTAAATCCCTTGTCCCATCAGGTGGCTGCGGAGGACGTCGGGCGTCTTCAGCCCGGCGTCGCTGTTGAGGAGCACGACGGTCTCGTCGCCGTCGAAGAAGCCCTCCTCGGCGAGCGCCCACGCGCCGGCGGGGGCCGCGCCGCCCGTCGCGCCCATCTCGACGACCTCGTTCTGCGCCACGGCGACCGCGCTCGCGAGGATGTCGTCGTCGTCGACGCCGACCGCGGTCCCGCCGCTCTCGGTGACCGCCTCGACTGCCGCGGCGCCGCCCGCGGGGTCCGGAATCTCCAGTTCGCCGCAGATTGTGTCGGGCGTCGACCACGGTTCGGGCTCGTCGAGGCCGCGCTCGACGGCGGCCGCGATCGGCGCGCAGCCGGACGCCTGCGCGGCGACGACCTTCGGGGTGTCATCGACCGCGCCGATCCGGGCCAGCTCGGCGAACCCCTTCTTGACGCCGGCGACGACCTCGCCGGATCCGGTCGGGACGACGACCACGTCGGGGGTGTCACCGAGATCGGCGACGAGCTCGAACGCGATCGTCTTCGCGCCCTCGTGGCGGTACGGCGTGGCGAACTCGCTGAGGTCGGTGTAGTCGGTCGCGAGCTGCTCGTCGACCGCGTCGGCCGCGTCGGGGAAGCGCCCGCCGACGACACGCATCTCGCCGCCGTGGACGTTCGTCATCGACTTGTTCGAGAAGGCGCACCGCGAGGGGACGAACGCGTACGACCGCAGGTCCGCCCGGCCCGCGTACGCCGCCATCGATTGCCCGGCGTTCCCCGGGCTCGCGCAGACGAGCGGCTCCACGTCGCCGCCGCCGGCGGCCCGGGCCGCCACCGCGGTCGTCGCGAGCGAGAGGCCGCGGTCGAGGACGGTCCCCGTCGGGTTGCGCCCCTCGTCTTTGACGTACACCGCGTCGACGTCGAGCTCGTCCGCGAGCCGGTCGGTGGCCACGAGCGGCGTCCCGCCCTCCCCCGCGGTGAGCGCGCCGTCGGCCGGGAACGGGAGCAGGGCGTCGAAGCGCCAGTGGCCGCGCGAGGTCGCGGGCGCGGTCCGCGCGTCGCCGCTCGCGCCGCGGGCCGCCGGGTCGAAGAGGTCGTCGGGGTCGACGGCGTCGTAGTCGTAGACCGGGTCGAGTCCGCGCGCCCGCTCGTCGTCGTCGATGGCCGCCGCGTCGGCGGTCTCGTGGACGCGTCCCGACGCCCGACTCTCCAGCCCGCGAAACGCCGGCGTGGTCTCGAAGTCTGCCATACCGAACCTTGCGGCGGCGGCGACTAATCGCTTCGCACTCGGGTGCGGATGACCGTCTCGACGAGACCCCGAACCGCGGTGGCGCGAGGCGCTGTGCGGTCGCCGTCGGGCGGGGCTTCGGAGTGGACTGTGTCGATCAGCGATTTATCAGAAGCAACGCGGCCGAGCGGCTGTGGCTTCGCCAATCGAATCGCCTCGACCCGCCGCCGCTTATAAACCCGCGACCCGATACAGCACATATGAACGGAAACGCCACGGTCGTCGGCGGCGGGCTCGCGGGGCTCGTCGCGGCGACCCGACTCGCGGAGGCGGGCGCGGACGTGACGCTGTACGAGCGACGCCCCGAGGTCGGTGGGCGCGTGCGGACGGAGACGGTCGACGGGTTCACCGTCGACCACGGCTTCCAAGTCCTCTTCTCGAGCTACCCCGCCGTCGAGCGCGAACTGGGTGCCGACGGGCTCGACGACCTCGACCTGCGGACGTTCGCGCCCGGTGCGACGATCTGCCGGCCGGGCTCGCGCTCGACGCTCGGCGACCCCCTCCGCGACCCGCTGTCCGCGATTCCCTCGCTTTTGAACGACGAGGTCTCCTTCTCCGACAAGCTCCGGACGCTCGCGCTGCGGTACGACCTCGGAAACCGCGACGAGGGCGAGTTCTTCGCCGGGCGCGACGCCCCGATCCGCGAGTACCTCCGCGACTGGGGGTTCGCCGACGACTACGTCGAGAACTTCGTCGAGCCGTTCTACGGCGGGATCACCTTAGACCGGAGCCTCTCGACCTCGAAGCACGTCTTCGAGTACACGTTCCGCGCGATGGGCCGTGGGTCGATCGGTGTCCCCGCCGAGGGGATGGCCGCGCTCCCCGCCGCGCTCGCCGACCGCGCCCGCGAGGCGGGCGTCGATATCGAGACCGGCAGGGATGTGGAGGCGGTCCGGATCGCCGGAGGGGGCCGGATTCCCTTCCGAACCGGAGCGGCCGACGCGGACGGTGCGACCGTGGAACTCGCGGACGGTACGACGCGCGAGACGGACGCGGTCGTCGTCGCGACCTCGCCGCCGGAGGCCCGGCGGCTCACCGGCGTCGAGTCGGTCCCGACCGAGGGCGTGCCGAACGTGACCGGGTGGTTCGCGCTCCCCGCGGGCGAGTCGTTCGAGACGGGCGGCCGGATCCTCCTCAACGCAGCCGACGAGTCGCCGAACGCGGTGGTCCCGATGTCGGAGGTCGCGCCCGAGTACGCGCCCGGCGACCGCGCGCTCCTCGCGGCGACGTTCCTCGGGCAGGAGTCGCTCGACCGCGACGAGCGCGACCTCCGCGACGACGTTCGGGACGCGCTGGACGCGTGGTTCCCCGACCGCGACTTTGGCGGCTTGGAGACCCTCGACGTCCACCGGATCCGGTTCGCGCAGTTCGCGCAGCCGCCGGGCGTCCACGCCGACCTCCCGAGGCCGGACGACCCCGAGGGCCCGGTCGTCCTCGCCGGCGACTACACGGAGTGGTCGTCGATCCAAGGCGCCCTAGAGAGCGGCCGGAAGGCGGCGAACGCGGCGGGCGGGCACCTGTAGCCGGCCCGGTCGCCTCGCGGCCCCCTCACTCCTCTCGCAGGAACGCCTCCTCGCCGCGTTCCGCGACGGCCGCGAGCAGGTCGTCGCGCTGACGGCGGGTCTCGGGCGAGAGCCCGGCGAACGCGTGGTCGAACATCGCGGCGGGGTCGGCCTCAACCGACTCCGCCGCGTCGATCGCCGCGGCGACGACATCGTCCGCCTCCTCGCGGATCGCCGCGACGCCCTCGTCGTCGATGCGATCCGTCTCGCGGAGGAACGCCTCCATGCGGCCGAGCGGGTCGAGCGCGCGCCACGGGTCAACGTCGTCGGCGTCGCGATAGGCCGTCGGGTCGTCGGCGGTCGTGTGGGCGCCGAACCGGTACTCGACGAACTCGATGAGGACCGGACGCGGGTCGTCCGCGGTGCCGTTGCCGCCCACCTCGTCGCCGCCGTCGCCGTCACCGCCGCGTCGGGCACGCTCGGCAGCCTCCCGCGTGACCGCGTAGCTGGCGAGCGGGTCCATGCCGTCGGCGCGGACGCCGTCGAAACCGTACGCGGTCGCCTTCCCGGCGAAAGTGTCGCTCGCGGTCTGTCTCCCCCTCGGGACCGAGATCGCCCACCCGTTGTTGTGACAGCAGAATACCGTCGGCGTGTCGAAGACGCCGGCGAAGTTCATCGCCTCGTGGAAGTCGCCCTCGCTGGTCGCGCCGTCGCCGAAGTGGCAGGCGACGACGCGGTCCTCGTCGCGGTGGGCGAACGCCCACGCGGCCCCGACCGCGTGCGGGAGGTGGGCCGCGATGCCGATGTTCAGCGGGAAGACGTTGCCGTCGGCGATCGCTTCCGTCCCGGCCTCGTGGCCCATCCAGTAGGGGAGGTACTCGGAGAGGAGGTCGCGGACGACGGCCGCGCCGTGCTCCCGGTACTGGTAGCTTATCAGGTCGCGGTCCGCGAGCGCGTGCGTCGACCCGACGGCCGACCCCTCTTGGCCCGCGCAGGGCGCGTACGTCCCGATCCGGCCCTGTCGCTGGAGGCTGACGGCGCGCTCGTCGAACCGACGCGTGACGACCAGATCGCGGTAGATAGCGCGGAACCGCTCGTCAGAGAGGTCCGGCACCGTCGCGTCGGGCAGGGGACTCCCGTCCGGCCCGAGCACGCGATAGACGTCTTCGTCGGCGAGCGGATCGGTCGCGCCGTCGCCGGCGTCGTCGACGCCGTTCTCGTCCATGCGCAACGAGTGTGCGCCGCAGTCACAAGGAGTTAGCGGTCGCGGCGGCCTCCGACGCCCGCCGGCTCCGTCGCCGGAGGTACGTGATCGGGAGCCCGACGAGGACGCCGGCGACGGCGACCGCGCCGAGTACGAACCCGACCAGCAGCCGCACGGGCCCGGCGGCGAGCATCTCGAGTCCCCAGATGACCACGAACCACGCCGTCCAGAGCGCGCCGGTGAGGAGCGCGGTGAGCAGCCCGAAGGCGGCCCCACGGAGATACGTGGGCGCGTCCGGCCGCTCGACGAGGGCCCACCAGACGAGCGTCCCGACGACGAGCGCCGGGGTCGCGAGGAGCGGCATCCCGGCCGCGGGCGGGAGACCGACCACGTCGGCGAACAGGCCGAGCACGTCGGCGAGCAGCGACGCAGTGAGGGCGGCGCAGCCGAGCGCGTACACGCCGGCGTAGAGCGACCACCGCCGAGCGGCGGTGAAGCGGGAATCGGCGGGGAGGGCAGTTTTCATGTCGTATTTCCCCGGGCGCCGGGCTAAATGTCTTCCCGTTGTCCGGTCGCCGGTCATCGGACCGTGGTCGTCACCTCGAACGGGTACGCCCCGCTTTCGCTCGGGGCCTGTCCCGAGACGTCCCACGGGACGAAGAACAGGCCGCGGGCCGCGACGCGGTCCGGCTGTCGGAGCCGGTTTCAGGGCGTGATCACGGCACGGCCGTCGATCTCGCGGTGTTCGAGCTTCTCGGCGACCGCGTTGATCTCGCCGAGGTCGTACCGGCTGGTGTGGAGGTCGACATCTCCCTGCTCGACGAGCGCGACGAGCTCCTGAAGCTCCGCGTACCGCCCGACGATGTTGCCGACGAAGGAGAACTCGCCGTTCACCAGCGCCTGCGACGGCTCGTGGACGTGCCCGCCGTAGCCGATGACGTGGTGGTCGCCGCCGCCGGCGGTGATGTCCGGCGCGTAGGCGGTCGTCACGTCCTCGCCGACGAAGTCGAGCACCTGCGCGGCGCCCGTGCCGTCGGTGATCCCCGCTATCTCGGCCGCCACGTCGGCCTCGCTCGGGTTCACCAGGTGGTCCGCGCCGTAACTGTTCGCCAGGTTCAGCGCCGACTCCTTCAGGTCGACGGCGGTGATCTTTGCCGCGCTCATCGCGTTCAGGCACTGGAGCCCGATGTGACCGAGCCCGCCGACGCCGATGACGACGGCGTGGTCGCCGGGGTTCAGCTCCGCGACCGCCTTCTTGGCCGCGTGGTACGCGGTGATGCCGGCGTCCGCGTGCGGCGCGATGTCGATCGGTTCGACCCCGCTCGGCAGCGGGATGACCGCTCGTTCGCTGGTGTGGAGATACTCGGCGAAGCCGCCGTCGTGAGTCAGCCCGTTGAACGCGCTGTTCTCGCAGTGCATCGTCTCGCCGAGCCGGCAGGGGCGACAGGTCCCGCAGGTCTGTACCGGGTGGCAGATCACCGGGTCGCCGGCGGAGACGATCTCGACGTCCTCGCCCGTTTCGACGACCGTCCCCGCGTTCTCGTGGCCCAGCGTCAGCGGCAGTTCCTGCGGGACGTACTCGGCCCACATCCCCTCGATGATGTGGTTGTCCGTCTGGCACCAGCCCGCGCCCTCGACCTCGACGACGACGTCGTCCGGCCCCGTCGCCGTCGGCCGGTCGACCTCGTCGATGGTGAGCCCCTCGCGCATGTCGTCGGTGTACTCGTGGAGTCTGGCTGCTTCCATGTGGGAACGGTTCGCACCGCGTGAATCATAAACGTTCGTTATAGTCTCTCGCCCGACGAGAGAGCGAGGAGATCCACGTCGCCGGCGGTGGGGTTCACCCGTGACACCCTCGGCGAGGCGCTCCCGTGTTTGTCCGGTGCTGTACGCACGGCGGGGCAGAAGCGCTCACAACAGCCGGCGGAACTCGCCGAGCGGCGGGAACCGGAGGGCCTCTCCCGCGTCGCCCGCATCCGCACCGCGGCCCGAGCCCTCCGACGGGGAGTCGACCACGACCGGCGCGAGGCGGTCCGCGTCAGTCACGAGCGGGGAGTCGAACGCGTCGGTCCGCATGTCGTTGACCGCCACGCCCGGCGCGAGGCGGGTGAACGCGGGCAACACGAGGAGGTCGCCCCCGCGGTACGTTCCGGGGCCGCGGAGGAAGCAGGGCCGGCGGTCGCCCTCGATCTCGATCGTCGGGTGGACGTGGCCGATCACGTAGCGGTCGGCGTCGGTCGAGGGCGACTCGTGCCCGTGACAGACGACCGTTCTCGCGACGTGCGTGGCGTCGGCGTCCCGGTCGCCGCTCTCGCTCAGAACGAGCTCCTCGCGGGCCCGCCCGTCCCAGCGGCTCGGCAGGGCGGTGTCGTGGTTGCCGGCGACGAGTTCGAGGGCGGCGCCGCGCGTCTCGCATGCGTCGCGGAGGGCGTTCAGTGTGCCGAGGGTCCTGTCCGTGACTCGGTCGAAGGTGTGGACCACGTCGCCGGCGACGGCCACGGTTCCGGGATCGAACCGGTCGAGGAGGGTGCCGAGCCGGTCGGTGAGGTCCGCGCGCTCGCCGAGCGGGAGCGAGACGGCGGACGCCTCGCCGCGGCCAACGTGGAGGTCGGCGACGACGAGGGCGTCGGCTCCCGGGAGGTAGACAGCGCGGTCCGCGAACGTCGGCCCCGACCCGTGAGCGCGGTCGCTCACCGCCCGTACCCGGACGAGCGCTCGCGGCGACGGCCCGCGTCGCGGTCCGCGTCGCCGCCGCCCGGGCTCGGTCCGCCGTCCGCGTGGTTGCGGGCGGTCGCGTACGCCTCGCGGACACGGCGGAACGACTCCTCGTCACCGCCCTGGTCCGGGTGCGTCTCCTTGACGCGCTCGCGGTACGCGCCCTTCACCGCGTCGACGTCGGCGTCGCGGTCGAGGCCGAGCTCGTCGAACGCGTCGCCGACGGGGTCCGCGCGGCCGGCGCGGCCGCGAGCGGTCGAGCGCCCGGCGGCCCGGTCGGCGCCGAATCGCCCGCCGAAGCCGCCGGCGCCGGACCGGCCGCCGTCCGAACCGGACGAGTCGTCGGTCGCCCAGTCGGGCTCGTCCACGTCGAACGGGAGCCGGCGACCGAGCCCGCGGCCGGGCATCTCGTGTTCACAGAGGACGGTGTAGACGCCCTCGCCCTCCAGCCGGAAGTAGTCGTGCGCGTCGAAGGTGATCGCGACCCCGCGGTCCGGGAGGTAGAAGGGGACCGACACGCCGTCGAACGCGTGGTCCTCGTCGAAGCGCTCGCCGGCGGCGTTCAGGTACGTCCGGATCTCGCGGCGGCGGCGGTCGTCGCCGGCGGCGCCGCGGCCGCCGGTCGACGCGGCGGGTGCCGGGACGAACCGGTCCCCGAGGTAGAACGCGAAGGCGACCACGGCGGTGGCGACCCCGCCGAGACCGACTCCCCAGAGGACCCACCGCGGCACCAGGCTCGTGAACTCGGCGAACACACCCGCCGTAGCGGCTCCGCGGTAATCAACCTCCCGCCGCCGGTCGGCGGCGACGCTCGGCGGTGACAGTCGGCGGCGGATCGCGAGGAGAAACGCGGTGAGGCGGTCGACCGACTCAGAGCATCCCTTTCGCGTCGAGCCCGTCGATGATGTCGTCGACGAGCGACTCGGCGTCGTCGTAGGGGAACTCCTGTTCGCTGCCGAGCTTCGCCGCCATCTCCATCGCGGTGAAGCTCACGTCGCCGGCCTCGAACTTCGTCGCCGGACCGTCCGGGAGGGCCGGGACGAGGTCCATCTGGTTCTCGACGGGGAAGTCTGCGCCGCCGAAGGCGTCCATGAACTGTTCGCGGAGTTCCGCTTTCACGTCGCTCATACACACGACATCCCGAGAGCGACCGCAAAAGGGTTGCGGAACAACGATAAACGTATTTAGGGTTGTCGGATGCGCGCTCGCCGACGCGGCGGGGTCGACCGGTGGAGCGGTCCCGAAGGCCGACGGTCGTGCCGGATCCTGCGGACCTTTGTCGCTGGCGCGTCAGGTGGGCGCATGGCGCGCGAGTTCGACTTCGACTTCGACCTGCTCCGAGAGCTGACCGAGGCCCGCGGCGTCCCGGGCTACGAGGACGACGTGCGCGACATCGTCCGCCGCGAGTTCGCCGACAGCGCCGACCGCGTCCGGACCGACGCGATGGGAAACGTCGTCGGGACGATCGAAGGCGACTCGGATTACTCGGTCGCGGTCGCGGCCCACATGGACGAGATCGGCTTCATGGTCCGGCACGTCACCGACGAGGGGTTCGTCCAAGTCGACCCCCTCGGCGGGTTCGACGCCCGCGTCCTGCGCGCACAGCGCGTCACCGTCCACGGCGACGAGGACCTGACGGGCGTCATCGGCTCCGTCCCGCCGCACACGCTCACGGAGGAGCAGCGGGAGAAGGACGACGAGGTGAAGGACGTGTTCATCGACCTCGGTCGCGACGCGGAGGCGGTCGAGGAGTCGGTGAGCGTCGGCGACCTCGTCACCCTCGACCAGACCACGACGCGTATGGGCGACCGAGTCACCGGGAAGGCGCTCGACGACCGGATCTGCGTGTTCGCGATGCTGGAGGCCGCCCGCCGGATCGACGACCCGGCCGTGACGATCCACTTCGCGGCGACCGTCCAGGAGGAGGTCGGGCTCCGGGGTGCGAAGGCGCTCGGCGTCGACATTGACCCGGACCTCGCCGTCGCTCTCGACGTCACCGTCGCCAACGACGTGCCGCAGGTGGGCGACCCGGCCGACGCCGTCACCGACCTCGGCGAGGGGACAGCGGTGAAGCTGAAAGACTCCTCGGTGATCGCCAGCCCGAAGGTCCACAGCCGACTCACGGAGGTCGCCGAGGACGAGGGGATCGACCACCAGCACGAGGTGTTGCCCGCGGGCGGCACCGACACCGCGGGGTTCCAGAACACGGCGGGCGCGAAGCCCGTGGGCGCGATATCGATCCCGACGCGGTACCTCCACACCGTCACCGAGACGGCCGACGGCGGCGACGTGGAGGCGACGGTCGACCTGCTGACGGCCTTCTTGGAGTCCGAGACGGGCGATCACGACTACACGCTCTGAGGCGAAGTTAGTCGTCGCCGGGCGCGGCCGGACCCGGATCTCGGGCCGCGCGGTGCGCCCCGCGCGCCTGCCACGCGAACCCGGTGGTCGCGAACGCGATGAAGCCGGCCGCGAGCAGGAACCCGGTCTCGGTGGTCGTCCAGTCCATCGTGGTCCCGACGAGCACCGGCCCGACGACCTGTCCGACCTTCCACGAGACGGAACGGAGGCTCATCGCGCTCGCGACGGAGTCGTACGCCTCGCCCTCGTCGACGAACAGCGACATGCTCGCCGGCAGCCGGATCGAGTCGGCGACCCCGAGCAGCGAGTAGGCGGCGAACAGCGCGAAGAAGGCCCCGCCGAGCGTCTGGGAGTCGCCGAGGTACGAGACGGTGACCGGCGCGACGGTCCCGTCGAAGTACGCCGCGAGGGGGATGATCGCCGTGCCGACCCCGTACAGGAGCGCGCCGACCGCGACGAACAGGTAGGTGCGGTCGTAGCGGTCGGTGAGGTCCCCGACGAACCCCTGCGTGAGCGCCTTCGTCGCCTTCCCGCCCGCCATGATCCAGCCGATGGCGAACGCGGAGATGCCGAACGTCGTCCGGGCGTAGATCGGGAGGAAGATGATCACCGCCATCTTGCCGACGCTGAACGTGAACCGGAAGAAGACGAGCGCGCGCAGCATCGGGAGGCCGAGCAGCGACCGGAACGTCTCGACCCCGCCGGCGTCCTCAGGGTCCTTCCGGCCGCCGGGGTTGTCGCGCAGGAACGCGAACACCAGCACGAACGCGGCGAGCGTGACGGCGGTCAACACGACGTACGTCTCGGAGAAGCCGTAGGCGTACAGGAGGTAGCCGCCGACCAGGTCGCCCGCGAGCGACGAGAAAGAGGCGAACTGGTTGTACGAGCCGAGCCAGCGACCCTGCTCGTCGTCAGGGCTGATCTCGCCGATCACCGTCGCGCCCGTGATCCAGAGGACGCTCGCGCCGAGCCCCTGGACCATCCGCACGAGGATGATGTGAACGGAGCTGTCGACCAGCGCGAAGCCGACGAAGACGCCGACGTTGATTAGGAAGCCGCCGAGCAGCCACCCCTTCGCGTTGCCGGTGTCCACCCACCGGCCCAAGGGGAGGACGATGACGAGCTGGACGACGGCGAACGCGGTGCCGAACAGGCCCTCGATGAACCCCGTGGTCCCGAACAGGTCGGCGTACAGCGCGAGGGCGATGAGGATCGTCGAGTACGCCTGACTGCGGGCGAACGCGGTCCCGGCGAGCGCCGCGAACTCGCGGTCTCCGAGCAGCCGTACCGAGTTGCCGAACTGCGCCACGGTGGTCTCCGTCCGGAGATAACGAGACTGGGAGAGAAAAGCGGCGCAGATCCGGCGGTCCGCGTGGGGTTATCGTTTCAACACTTCGATACGAAAGGCGGGCGCGGCGGGTGTCCTCTCCGCCGGGACACCCGCCCGACCCGATCGGCATCGCGGGTCGCACACGGTACAACGACGGGGTCGCGCGGTGCCGACCCGGGGCGCGCAGGCTCTCAGACCGTAACAACGTCCGGTTGCTTAATACGAAAGCGTAGACGAATTCGACTACATTCGTATGCGTCGTCGACAGTACGTGCGGGCGCTCGGTCTCGGCGGTGTCGCCTCGCTGGCGGGCTGTGCGGAGCAGACCGAGGAGCCCGCCGCCCGCCGCGGCTCGGTGACGCTCGCCACCGCCACCACGGCGTACGACAGCGGGCTGCTCCCCGTGCTGAACCGCGGGTACGCGGACCGGTTCGGAGCGTCCGTGGAAGCGGTCGTGCGCGGGACCGGCGCGTCGCTCCGCACCGCCCGCGACGGGGACTGCGACGTGGTGCTCGTCCACGCCCGGCCGCTGGAGGACGAGTTCATCGCCGAGGGACACGGGATCAACCGGCGCAGGGTGATGGTCAACGACTTCCTGCTCGTCGGCCCGCCCGACGACCCGGCGGGTGCCGCCGGAAGCGACCCGCTGGCGGCGTTTCGGGCGATCGCCGAGACGGAGGCGACGTTCCTGTCGCGGGGCGACCGGTCGGGGACGCACATCCGCGAGCTCCGGATCTGGGACGAGGCGGGGCTCAGTCCCGGCGGCGAGTGGTACCGCGAGACCGGTCAAGGGATGGGCGAGACGCTGACCACCGCCCGGCAGTCGGGCGCGTACACCCTCGTCGACCGCGGCACCTTCCTCGCCGTCGGCGACGACGGCGTCCTGGCGCGGCACGTCGAGTCCGGAATCGACGACCCGCCGCCGCTGCTGCGGAACGAGTACGCCGTCATCCCGGTCAACCCCGCTCGGCACGACGTGGCGTACGCGCGGGCCATGTCCTACGTCGGCTACCTCACCGGCCCCGGACAGTCGCGGATCGAGGAGTTCCGGGTCGACGGGGAGCGGGCGTTCCGTCCGCTCGCCCGCTCGCCCGAGCCCGAGTTCGAGCAGTACGTCCCGAGCGACTGGGAGGGGTGACCCCTAATCGTGCCGGAAGCAGCGCGACCCGGTGAACGCCATCGCCATGTCGCGCTCGTCGGCGGCGGCGATCACGTCCTCGTCGTTGACGGAGCCGCCGGGCTGGATGACGGCCTCGATGCCCGCGTCGGCCGCCTCCTCGACCGCGTCCGGGAACGGGAAGAACGCGTCCGAGGCCATCACGGCGCCATCGGCGGACTTCCCCTCCGCGTCCTTCTCGGCCTTCATCGCGGCGAGCGTCACGGCGTCGACTCGGGACACCTGCCCCATGCCGACGCCCACCGTCTCGGTGCCCGTCGCGAAGAGGATCCCGTTCGATTTCACGTGCTTCAGCGTCTTCCAGGCGAACAGCATCGTCTCGACCTGCTCGTCGGTCGGCTCGCGCTCGGTGACGACCTCCAGGTCGGCGGCGGTCGGCGACTGCCGGTCGCGCTCCTGGACGAGGCGGCCGCCGACGACCGGCTTCTCCGTGAACCGCTCCGAGAAGCGGTCGTCGCCCGCGCCGAGCGGACCCACGTCGAGGACGCGGAGGTTCTTCTTCTCCCGGAGCACGTCGAGCGCGCTGTCGGTGTAGCCGGGCGCGACGACGACCTCCTTGAACGAGTCGGCGACCGCCGTGGCGGTGTCGGCGTCGCACTCGCGGTTCAGCGCGACGATGCCGCCGAACGCGGACTTCGCGTCCGTGCGAAGCGCGCGATCGTACGCGTCCGCGAGGTCCGACCCGACCGCGCAGCCCGCGGGGTTGGTGTGTTTGATCACCGCGGCCGCGGGCTCGTCGAACTCCTTGACGAGGTTCAGCGCGGCGTCGGCGTCGTTGTAGTTGTTGTACCCCATTCCCTTCGCGCCGGGGTTCAGCTGGGCGGCGTCGACGACGCTCGCCTCCTCGCAGCCGTCGTCGACGTACAGCGCGGCGTCCTGGTGGGGGTTCTCGCCGTACCGCAGCGTGGCGGTGCGCTCCTCGGAGACGAAGCGTCGCTCCGGGAAGTCGCCGCCCACGTCGCCCGCAACCGTGACGCGCTCCGGGCTCCCCTCGTCGTCCCGCTCAACGGTCACGCGGTCCTCGGCGAACCAGCGGACCGCCCGCGGGTACGCCGCGAACTCGGCCTCGCGGAGGACGCGCGCCTTCAGCGAGTCGGCGTCGTCGTCCTCGTACACCGGGATCGGTTCCTGGGTGACGACCGGCCCGGCGTCGACTTCCTCGGTGACGACGTGGACCGTACAGCCGGTCGTCCGAACGCCCGCGTCCAACACCTGCTCGTGGGCGTCGGTGCCGGGGAACGACGGTAGCAGCGAGGGGTGGACGTTCAGCGTCGTCGGGACGGCGTCGAGGAACTCGTCGGTGAGCACGCGCATGTAGCCGTCCAGGCAGACGAGGTCGACGTCGTAGTCGGAGAGGCGCTCGACGACCCGACGCTCGTGCGACTCGCGCGATTCGCCTTCCTCGCGTTCGACGACCTCGGTCGGGATCCGGCGCTCGGTCGCGGCCTCCAGCACCGGCGCCTGCTCGCGGTTCGTCAGGACGACCGACAGCTCCGCGCCGCCGGGCGCGGCGTCGGCGATGTGTCTGAGGTTCCGTCCCCGGTTGCTCGCGAGTCCCGCGATCTTCATACGCGAACGTCCGACCGATGGGGTATATCGATTGCGGTCCGCACCGCTGTTGTATCCACATCTGCGGATCGGAACGGGCGTCTCGTGCGACCCGACGGCGGTTCGGATCCACGTCTGTGCGTCACCCTATCGACACGCTTTTGCTGGCGCCGCGGGCAGTCGCGGACATGACCGACGACTCCGAACCGACGGCGGACGACGCCATCGCGGGGCTGTCCCGGGCGGACCCGCTCGCGGCCGTCTCGCCGCTCGACGGCCGCTACGCAGACCGGACGGCGCCGCTGTCCCCGTACGCGAGCGAGGCCGCGCTGATGCGCGCCCGGACCCGCGTCGAGGTCGAGTACCTGCTCGGGCTGGGCGCGCTCGACGCGACGCCGATCGCCTTCGACGAGGCGACCGCGGCGGCGCTCCGCGAGGTGTACGGGGCGTTCGACGCCGAGGACGCGCGGCTGGTCAAGGCCCTCGAGACCGAGGGGGCCGCGGGGTACGACGCGACCAACCACGACGTGAAGGCGGTCGAGTACTTCCTCCGCGTCCGGCTGGCGGACATCGCGGAAGGCCCCGACGCGCCGCTCGACGACGCGGAGTCGCTGTACCCGTGGATCCACTTCGGGCTCACCAGCGAGGACGTGAACAACCTCGCGCAGCGCCTCCTGCTCAAGCCCGCGGTGAGCGAGGTGATCGTCCCCGCGGTCCGCGAGGTTCGCGACGCCTTAGTCGAGCTGGCACACGAGTACCGCGACGCGCCGATGCTGGCGCGCACCCACGGCCAGCCGGCGACGCCGACCACGTTCGGCAAGGAGATGGCGGTGTACGCCGCGCGGCTCGGCCGCGCGCTCGGCCGGATCGTCGTCGCGAACGAGGACCTCTCCGGGAAGCTCGCGGGCGCCTCGGGCACCTACGCGGCCCACCGCGCCGCCTACCCCGAGGTTGACTGGCGGGCGTTCTCCGCGTCGTTCGTGCGCGGCCTCGACCTCGAACACACCGCGCTCGCGACGCAGGTGAACCCCTGCGACGACCTCGCTGCGCTGTTCGACGCGCTGCGGGGCGTCAACAACGTCCTCCTCGATCTGGACCTCGACGCGTGGCTCTACGTCTCCGACCGATACCTCGGGCAGGAGGCCGTCGAGGGCGAGACGGGGTCGTCGACGATGCCTCACAAGGTGAACCCGATCGACTTCGAGAACAGCGAGGGGAACCTCTCGGTGGCGAACTCGGACCTGACGTTCCTCGCCGACTACGTGACGAGCTCGCGGCTTCAGCGCGACCTCTCCGACTCGACGGTCAAACGCAACGTCGGCGCCGCGCTGGCGCACTGCCTGATCGGCTACTCGAAGGCCGCGGACGGGCTCGCGACGGTCGTGCCGAACGAGACCGTCATGCGCGAGGAGCTCGACGCGACCCCCGAGGTGATCGGCGAGGCCGTCCAGACGATCCTGCGCCGCGAGGGCGACACCGAGGCCTACGAGCGCGTGAAGGCGCTCTCGCGCGGCCGGTCGGTGACGCTCGACGACTTCCGGGAGCTGTTCGCGGACCTCGACGTCGACGACGAGGTCCGCGCGGAACTGGCGGCGCTGACGCCCGCCGGCTACACCGGGCTCGCCGACGAGCTCGTCGACGGGGTCGGCGACGCGGGCGGGTCGACGAACGAGTAGCGACGCTTCAGCGCTTGCGAACGTCGATCTCTCGCGTCGCGATCCCCTCGTGGTCGACGAGGCGGCGATACTCCGCGGCGAGGGCTGTCGCGTCGATCGCTGTCGGTCCGGCGTCGGGACGGACGGGGGAGCCGATCCGGACGTACGTGACGGACACGTCGTCGAGGGCCGCGTCCAGCGAGAGCGCGAGCCCCCGGGCGGCCGGCGCGACCGCTCCCCACTCGACTTGCGCCGTCACGGGCGGCTCCGCGAACGTCGTCCCGCTGAAGAGAACGGTCCCCTCGGTCTCGCGGAGGTCCGGCAGCGCCGCGCGGACGCACGCCATCGACCCGGCGACGCGCACGTCGAAGAGTTCGCGGAGCCGGTCGGCGCTCGCGTCGTCGACCGGGTTCCCGCCGCCGCCCGACGCGTTCAAGACGAGCACCTCCGCGGGACCGAGCTCGTCGCGAACGCGTTCGAGCGCCGCCTCAACGGCAGCGTCGTCGGTCACGTCGGTCGGGATCGCGACGGCGTCCCCGCCGAGGTCCGCAGCGAGCGTGCGCACGTACTCCTCGGAGCGCGCCAGCAGCGCGACCGCGAACCCGTCGTCGTGGAAGCGCCGCGCGACGGCGGCCCCGATTGTCGGGCCGACGCCCGCGATCACGGCGACTCGCGTCATACCTGATCGGGGCGGCCGGCAATCATATACGTTGGGTTGCGGCGGGTGAGGGCACAAGGCGTTTACCGCTCGCTCGCGGATCCGGGCCCGATGCCCTCCGAAACCGACGACGAGACGTACTCGATATTCGGCGACGACGAACTGATCGAGAACGAGGCCGATGACGAGCGCGAAAACCGGCGAAACGACTCCGGCGGCCGCGGCGACGGGTCCGGGCCCGACGACCGCCGCGACTCGCTCGGCGGGAGCGGCGAGGACGGCTGCCCGAAGTGCGGCGGCACAGAGACGGAGACCGACGAGATCGCCACCAGCGGGACGGGACTCACCAAGATGTTCGACGTCCAGAACCGGAGCTTCGTGGTCGTCTCCTGTGCGAACTGCGGCTACTCCGAGCTGTACAAGGGCCAGTCGTCGGGCAACGCGATCGACTTCTTCCTCGGGTAGGCCGCGGGGTGACGACGGACGGCCCGAACCCCCGCCGAGCGATCGACTTTTCTCGGGAGCGCAACCAGCCGCGGTATGGTCTCCGTCCGACCGCTCGCGTCCCTCCCGGTCGTCGCCGCCCCCGCCCGGTACCCGTACGCCCGGCGGTTCGGCGAGGTGAACGGTGACCCGGTGCTCTGGACGATCGACGCCGCGCCCGAGGCCGCCCTCGCGACCGCGCTCGGGATCGTCGGCCTGCTCGCGGTCTCCACCTGACGAACCTGATCGCGGACGGCGCCCGGCTGGTGGCCGTCGCGCTGCTCGGCGTCGAGGCCGGGACGGACGCCGGCGCCGCGAGCGACGGCGACCGCGTCACGGTCGACCGGGGAACGGAGACGCGCGGCGCCGCCGACCGCGAGCGCGATGTCCCGGTGCGCGACGCCAGGGAACAGGCCGACGCGGGCGAGACCGCCGACGCGGGAGCGAACAGCGAGGCGGACGGGCCGGACGCCGACGACTTCGAGTTCGGCGATGACCTCGCCGATCCGCACGCGGGCGATACGGGAGGCGACGCCGACGGCCGTCGGGACGGGCGCGACTGACCCGCCCGGAGCGCTTATTCGCCTCCGAGCGTCAGGACGGACATGGCTCCGACGCTCGTGAGCGCGGCCGTGGGGGCGCTGCTCGCGGCCGCGCTGCTGGGCGACGCGTTCGATCGGCGCGCGGTCGCGGTCGTCGTCGTCGCCGCGGTCCTCCCCGGCCTCGACGCCGCCGCGAGCCTCGCCGTCCCCGGCGCGACGAACGCCCTCCTCCACGCCGTCTGGGCGCCGCTTCTCGCCGGCGGACTGCTCTACTGGGACGGGGAACTGCGCTCGGCGTCGACCCTCCGCGAGCAGGGCGGCCCCCGAGCGGTTCGGGTCGCGTGGGTCGCGCTCGCGTCGTTCGTCGTCGCCGGGGTCGGCGCGGCGCTGTTCGCGGGCGAGGGCGCGGCGCTCCTCTACCCGCTGGAGGACGCGCGCTACCTCGTCCGCGGTCGATTGGTGTTCTCGACTCAGGAGGGGGTCGTCCAGACGTTCCTGACCCCGGGCGCGACGGGGGCGGGGATCCTGCCGATCGAGCGCGTCGGCGGGGCGGTCGCCGACCCGGTCTCCTCGTGGATCAACCCCGACGGGCGACCGGGGTTCGATCCGGGTGCCGACCGCGAGTTCCGGTTCGTCGAGGCGGGGTGGCAGTTAGTCGTCGTCGCCGCCGCGGCCGCGACGCTCGCCGTCCGGTTCCGGTTCCGCGGCGAAGGCGCGGGGGTGAGCCGCTGAATGCCCTCGACAGTCGTCCACGCCGGGTTCGCGCTGCTGCTCGCGGCGGGACTGCTCGGGGCCTACTACGACCGGCGTGCGCTCGCGGTCCTGCTCGTCGTACTTGTCCTGCCGGAGGCGGACAGCTTCCTCGGGCCGATCATGCCCGGCGCGCACCGCACGGTCGGGCACAACTTCGTCTTCCCCGCGGTCGCGGCGCTGGCGCTGTACGTCGACACGCGGGTCCGGGAGCGGTCGTGGCTCCGGGACCGGCTCTCGCCGCGGTGGATCGCGGTCGCGTGGGTCGCGCTGTGCGTCCACGCGTTCGCGCACGTCGCGATCGACTGGACCCACCTCGACGGGGTGAACGCGTTTTGGCCGCTCCGCGACCGGTTCTTCCAGCTGGACGGCAAGGCGGTCTACTCGACGGCCGACGGGTTCGTCCAGACGTTCGTCGACGTGCGGGTCGACCCCGAAAGCGGGTCGCGGACCGTCGACGCGGGCGCGGGCGGCACCAGCGAGTCCGTCCACGTCAACAACCCAGTCCAGCCGCGCGACCCGGACGTCGACGTCGAGGAGCCTGTCGACCGGCGCTTCCCGATCGCGAACAGCGGGTGGCGGCTCTACCTGATCGGGCTCGGGCTGTTCGCGCTCGTCGCCCGGCGGTTCCAAGGCGACGGCGTCGCGGACGACGCCTGACGGCCCCGCGAGATCCGCGGGACTGCGGCGCCCCTAACATGGTATGACCGCAGGGTAAACGGTCCCGGACGCGTAGCGAGACGTAATGACACCCCAACCGGACGCGGACCTATCGGAGGCGACCGAGCCGCTGGCCGGGGAGTCGATCGCCGTCGTCGGCGCGGGCTTCGGCGGGCTCTCGACGGCCTCGTACCTCGCCGACGCCGGGGCGGATGTGACGGTGTTCGAGCGCAACGAGCACCCCGGCGGGTACGCCGGGCGGATCGAGCGCGACGGGTTCCGTATCGACACCGGCCCGTCGTGGTACCTCATGCCGGAGGTGTTCGACCGGTTCTTCGAACACTTCGGGCGATCGACGGACGACTACTACGACCTGGTCGAGCTCGACCCGCTGTACGAGGTGATCTGGAAGGACGGCGACCGCGCGTCGATGCCGGCCGACCGCGAGGGACAGAAGGCGCTGTTCGAGTCGTACGAGTCCGGCGCGGGCGACGTGCTCGACGACTACCTCGCCGACGCCGCGGAGGCGTACGAGCTCGGGATGGACCGGTTCGTCTACCCGAGCCGGTCGCGGCTGCGCGACATGGTCGACGCCGACGTGCTCCGGTCCGGGCGGGCGCTGCCGAAGCTCCGCGAGATGGACGACTACGTCGGCGACTACTTCGACAGCGAGAAGCTCCGCCAGATCGCGGAGTACAAGCTGGTGTTCCTCGGGGGGTCGCCGTACAACACGCCCGCGATCTACACGCTGATGAGCCACGTCGACATGAACCTCGGCGTCTACCATCCGACCGGCGGGATCGCGAGCGTCGTCGACGCGATGGCCGACCTCGCGCGCGACCTCGGGGTCACGATCCGGACGAACGAGCCGGTGACCGCGATCGAGCCGTCGGTGCCGGCGGCGACGCCGACGTTCACCGTGGAGACGGAGCGACGCGCGATGGGCGAGTCCACCGCGGCGGCGCGGTCGGCGCGCTTCGACCGCGTCGTGGCGAACGCGCCGCCGCCGCACGTCGAGCGCGACCTCCTCCCGAGCGGGACGGTCGACCGCGAGTCGTACTGGGAGTCGCGGACGTACGCGCCTTCCGCGTACCTCTCGTACATCGGCGTCGAGGGCGACGTTGACCTCGACCACCACACGCTGGTGTTCCCGACCGACTGGCGGCCGCACTTCGACGACATCTTCGACGAGCCGGCGTGGCCCGACGACCCCGCATACTACGTCCACGTCCCGTCGAAGACGGACCCCGAGGCGGCGCCCGACGGGCACGAGGCCGTCTTCCTGCTCGTCCCGCTGGCGGCCGGGTTGGAGGACGACCCCGAGACGCGCGAGCGGTTCCGCGACCTGGTGTTCGACGACCTCGCCGAACACGCTGGCGTCGACTTCCGCGACCGGATCGTCTTCGAGGAGACCGCCTGCGTCTCCGACTTCCGGCAGCGGTTCAACGCGCCCCGTGGCACGGCGCTGGCGCTGTCGCACACCCTCGAACAGACGGGGCCGCTCCGCCCCGCCCACCGCGCCCCCGGCGTCGACGGCCTCTACTACGTCGGCGCGTACACCAACCCCGGCATCGGGATGCCGATGTGCCTGCTCAGCGGCGAACACGCCGCCGAGGCGGTCGTCGAGGACGCGACCGGCGGGGGCGTGCTCCCGTCCGTCGTCCCCACGTCGACGCTGCGGTGAGGGGCGCGTTCGGGGGCGATTTTACTCGACGCCCGCGTCCGGCCCGTCGATCGGCTCCGGCTCTTGGACCGCGACCCAGTGCGTGACGGTCCCCGCGTCCCCGAACAGCGGCCGCAGCGTGACGCGGTTCGCGAAGGGAGTACCGTCCCGGCGACGGTTGCGGAGTTCGACGGTGACCGCGGACCACGTCGACAGCGCCTCGCGGAAGTCCGCGCGGGGGTCGGCGGCGGCGTCCGGATCCTGAAACAGCCGGGGGTTCCGACCGCGGAGCTCGTCGAGCCCGTAGCCGGTCCACTCGCGGAACCAGCGGTTGACGTAGACGATCGGCGTGTCGCGGTACGCCGGGCCGGTGAGCGTGAGGCCGAGGGGGAGGTCGTCGAGCGCGCGGACGCGGTCGACGAACAGCGCCTCGCGCTCCCGCTCGGCGGGGGCGTCCGAGTGCGTCGGGAGCGTCACGCCGTCGAGGTCGTACTCGTCGGTCAGCGCAGAGAGGCGTGTCTGGAAGGCCCCGCGGTCGGCGCCGATCGCCGCGAGCACGTCGCTTCGAAGCGTCACGTGTGCGGTTAGGCGCGGACGGACAAGCGCGTGTCGTTCCGTGAGATGGGGAGCACGGAACCGACCGGACGCCGGTCGCGACCGCCGAGCGGGGCGGGTGAGTGGAACGAACGTTATGTGCGTCCGGGTCGGAGGCTGTGATCACTGATGCGTGAGACCACCGCCGTCCTCGCGGTCGCGCTGCTCGTCGCGCTCGCCGGCTGCGGCGGGCTCGGCGGGGAGCTGGCCGGCCCCCCCGGAGACCCGTCACCGTCGATCGAGTCCGTCTCCGCCCCGGAGTCGCTCGGCCACGACGAGCGGGCGACGGTCGCGGCGACCGCGCGGTGGGAGGGGCTCGCGGGCGACGGCGGATCCGCGGGCGAGGGGGGTTCGGCCGCGGGACTCGACCCGGTTCGGGTGACGGTCCGGGTCGGTGACGCGACGTTGGTCGCCGAGAACCGGTCCGTCCCGGCGACCGGGACGCTGACGGTGACGGCCGGCGTCGACGCCGCGGCGCTCGACCCGGGCGAGTACGACCTGACGGTGACCGTCGGCGGGGCGACGGCGACCCGCTCGATCGTCGTCGGAGAGGCCCGCGCGGCGACGTTCGCGGTCTCCGCGATCGACGCCCCCGACAGCGTCGAGTACGGCGGAGACCTCTCGGTGGCGGCGACGGTGAGGAACGTCGGCGACCGGGCCGGGACCCAGACGGTCCGGATCCGGTACGGCGCGGGAGCGAGCGCGAACCGGACGGTCGCGCTCGACGGCGGCGCGGAGCGCCGAGTGTCTGTCACGTTCGCGGACGTGCGACGCGACGGCGGCGCCCACCCGCTGGTCGTGACCACCGCGAACCGGACGCGGGAGCGCGCGGTCGCGTTGTCGCACCCGAGCCCGTACGGGGAGACGACGCTGGGCCTCTACGCCGACGACGCGGCGGTCGACCGGAACGTCTCCGGCGTCGCGGCGGCCGCGACGGGGTACTGGGAGCGGAACGACGAGCGCTACCTCGGCTATCCCGTCGCCTACGAGCGGGTGAGCGACGAGTCGCGGGCGGACGTCGTTCTCCGGTTCGACCGCGTGGAGCGCTGCGGCGTCGAGGGCAACGACACGCGGTACTTCGGCTGCGCGGACCTGCTCGTCGACGAGCCGCGGACGCCGATGACCGCGACCGTCGATCCCCGAGTCTCCGACGCGGACATGAACGCGACGATCATCCACGAGCTCGGCCACGTTCAGGGGCTCGAACACGGCGAGGAGCCGGCCGGGCTGATGAACGCGACGAGCACGCTTGCGACGCATCGGCCCTTGAAGATCCACTTGCGCGCCGACGACGGCGCGGTCACGGGGCCCGTCGAGGACGAGGTGGCCGCGGCGCTCGACTACTTCGCGGGCCGCGAGGATATCGTCGGGAGCGACCGGTTCGCGTGGGAGTTCGTCGACAGCGCGCGCGACGCCCACGTCCAGATCACCTACGACGAGCGCGGGGGGGTCTGTATCACGGACGGAGGCGGCTCCTGTACGGTCGACGGCGAGTACTACGGGCAACAGGACGTGCGGCTGGAGGAGCTAGACGAGGAGGTCGTCGCGTGGCACGTCGGGTGGTCGTTCGCGCCGGCCCTGCTGGAGGAGGTGCCGCCGGAGCTTTCTCGCGAGACGGACCGGCGGGAGCGGGAGGCGTGGCCGGAGTAGGGTCGGGCGAGCGAGTGTGCTCTCGACGCGGGGATCGAGGAGACCGACCGCCTCATCGACCAGATCCTCTGCGACTGCTACGACCTGACGAACGAGGAGAGCAGGGCCGTGGAGGCGGCGGTCGCGGAGTAGGGACGGGAACCGGGGATAACGTCTTTCCACCCCGTTTCCGTACCGGAGCGCGCGGCACGGCTCACGACGAGATACATCGGGGCGGAGCGATCCTCGAACGCGACCGACGCGGCCGCCGATCCCGACGGCCAGCGGTCCGAGTCCGCGACCTATCCCGGGCTCCTGACCGCGCGGACCGCGGGCGGCCCTGCCACCTCGCGCCGGGGTACCACGGCGAGGCGACGACGCTGCCGGACCGCGCGCTCGGCCCCGTCAACGGCGTGGTCGTCGAGGAGGCGGGAACGCGCTACGAGAGCCTGCTGCTCGACGACCGCCGGCGGCAGGCGCAGTACGGCGCGCTCTTGGACGCGAACCTCGACGGCGACCGCGTGCCCGCCTTCGGCGTCGACGTTCCGCCCGAGGGCGGTCGGAAAGGGTACGGGAGGGCGTCGACGCGGTCACCGAACTCGTGACGGGGACGGCGGCGTTGGCGGCGCTCGGCGTCGTCGGCGTCGCGCTCGGCGCGGCGGTCGCGGCGCTCCTCTGGCTCCCGCTCGCGATGACGGTGTGCCTCCACGTCCGGCCGCCGAGCGCGGTGCGGCGGCCCGACCGAATCGGCGCGTGCTGCCGCGGGGTCGTCGCCCGCGGCCAACTGCTGAAGCCTACTCGCTGGCGGCGGGCCAAAGAGGCCCGCGAGCCGGACATCGACGCGCCCGAACCGGACGCCTCGTGGTTCAAGCGATGAGCGACCTGCCGCGAAACTTCTCCGTCCGGGAGACCGTCGCCGTCCTCACGGCTTTCAATTAATCCGATTGCTTTCTGTAGTCCCCGTTATCCGTGTGCCGAGAGTAATTAGCAAAGGTCCGAACAGACCAAACAGAACCGTGGGAATTGCGATAAGAGCTTCAAACCAGTGAGCGTCTGTCATAATCCTACCTAATCTCTCAATGAATGTCGGATCTTGGCCGGAAACGTACCAAGCGAGGATCCCGAACACAAGGAGATACGACTTGAAGACAATAGATTGGAAACGAAGGCCGAGGATCCCACCAGTAGTTCCGAGTACGAGCAGCACAATAGGTGTGAGAAGCCAGTGTATACTTCCCGCAATGGATGATGCTTCACTCAAAATGTAGAAATAACCATAGCCAGCAGCGAGCGGAGCTATCAGGTGCTTAATTACAACGAAGAAGAAAAACGGTAAAATTGTGTATACACGAGACAAGTAGTTATTCACTATATCCTGTTGGTCGTTCTGAGTTGTATCCCGTGTGATGTCGTGCTTGTGTTGACTATTATGACAGTTAACGCAGAGCGTCTGAAGATTATCTAACGAATCAGAACCACCCTCAGATCGTGGCGTAAGGTGATGCGCGTGGAGTTCAGTATCTCCGGAGGACCCACCCCGGGCACCACATTGTTGGCAGGTATAATTGTCACGTGAATAAACTTTTCTGCGCCTCTCGTCCCAATCATCAGGGTAGCTCGAAGCCGCCATATAGCGGTTTTATCTTTCTGATCCGCCGTATGAATGTTATTCAAACTTGCTGATATTTAGAATGGCAAATCAGGAAACGTCACCGCTCGTTACAGGTCTACGTCGCTCGCAGCGTTTCTCGCGGGGCAAAAATACGGACTCGCGGGGGTCCCGCGAGCGAGCACAGCGAGCGAGTGGGACCACACGAGGGAATGACTAAGCGAACGAAGTGAGGAAAAGGATGGACTCGCGGGGATTTGAACCCCGGGCCTTCCCCGTGCCAGGGGGATGATCTACCACTGATCTACGAGCCCTCGAACGCATTCGTTCGTTCCGCGGTGAATATCTTAAGGGCTTCGAATCGCGGACCGACCGGACCGCGCGCCGCCCACGCTCAGATCCGGTCGGAGTCGACGTACACGTCGAGGTCCACGTCGCGTCGCGATCCCTCCAAGTCGCGGACGGCGCGCTCGACGACGCGCTCGGCCTCGCTTCGGATCAGCGGGATCGCCTTCTTCAACACCCAGTCGAACGAGACGAGCCGCGGCAGGTCGAGTGCGTCCGGACTGGCGGAGCCGGGGTCGAACTCGACTTCGAGCGCGACCTCGCAGGGCGCGTCGTCAGTCTCCTCGGCGGCCGCTCCGCCCCCGTCGGTCGACGTCGGCGTCACCCGCCAGCAGCCACCGGCGTCGATATCCTTCGTTATCTCCCAGTCGATCCGCTCGGGCGGCTCGACGCCGGTCACCTCGGAGCGGGCGGTGTAGGAGATCTTCCACCACGCGAACGTGAGCGCGTACCGGGTGCCGGGGCCGCCGTCGCCGGTGACCGTTTCGACCTCTCGGAGGTACTCGGAGTAGTTCGCGTACTGCGGGAAGTCGAGCAGGAACGCGTACACGTCTTCGGGGTCGGCGTACACCTCCGTGCTCACGACGAGTTCGTCCACGTACGTGGGTTCGCGTGACGCTTATTAAACGGTCCGGCGACCGAACCCGACCGACGGCTCTGGGGTGATTCCCGTCACAGTCGCGGCCGATTGCGGAGTGACGGCGAACACCGTCGAAGCCCCAGCCGCGAGGACTCGCGCGGCTCGCTGTGCGCTTCAGTCGCTCGCTTCGCTCGCCCCTTCCAGTGCTTGCGTCGCCGTGCTTCGTCCTCGCGGCTGCCCCTTCGAGCCCCGCCCCGCACGGCACCGCTCCACACACCTCCCCGGCCTCGTCGCGCTCCTCGCACCCCCCTCGGGCGCTCGGAGGTGCGCGCCGCTGTATTCACGCGGGTTTGTTCGCCTCCTCGGGGGCCAGGATTTGCGTCGTCGGAACCCGGAACGGGCCGCCGAAGCCGCCGGATACATGGGGCTTCCGGCGCTCATACGGCTATGGCTGCCGACGAGCGCAACGCCTTCGAAGTGTACCGCGACCGGGTGGACCGACCGCTCGGGCGGTTGTTCCGCGAGTACGGGGCGTCCGAGGCGCACTGGCTCGTGATCGGGATGGTCGCCAACGTCGTCGCCCGGGTCGCGGGGCTGATCCCGCCGGTGGTGCTGGGCGTCGCCATCGACGCCGTCTTCACCGGCTCCGGCCCCTACACGCTCCCGATCGTTCCCGACGCGTGGCTGCCGACCGCGGAGGCCGCCCAGTTCCGCCTCTCAGTGATCCTCATCTTCGGGTCGTTCATCGTGACGGGCGTGTTCACGTACGTCTACGGCATCGCGGCGAACAACTTCGCGCACCGCGTGATGCACGCGGTCCGCACCGACTCCTTCGACCAGATGCAGCGGCTCGACATGACCTTCTTCGACGACAAGCAGACCGGCGAGGTCATGTCCGTCCTCAACAATGACGCCTCGAACCTGGAGGTGTTCTTAGACAACGCCCTCCAGAACTCCGCGCGCCTCGGCGTGATGGTGGTCGGGATCGCGACCGTCCTCGTCTACTACAACTACGAGCTGGCCGTGATCACCCTCGCCGCCATCCCGCTGATGTTCCTCTTCACGCTGTGGTTCATGCGCGCCGTCGAACCCCGGTACGTCGCGCAGCGCTCGGTCGTCGGCGACCTCAACACCGCCCTCGAGAACGCGCTCTCGGGCGTCGAGCTGGTGAAGACCTCCAACACGGAGGCCCACGAGAGCGAGCGCGTCGAGGACGCCTCCTTCTCGTACTTCCGGCGCACGATGTCGATCCTCCGGCTCAACTACGTCTACCGCCCCGGGATGGAGCTGCTCGCCGGGCTGGCGTTCGCCGCCACCTTCGCGGTCGGCGGCTTCTGGCTCGCGAACGGCCCGCCGGGCCCCTTCTCGACGGAGCTGACCGTCGGGACGTTCGTCACGTTCGTCCTCCTCACCCAGCAGTTCGTCGCCCCGCTCGCGGAGGTGTCGAACATCATCGACCAGTACGAGAACGCGAAGGCCTCCTGCGAGCGCGTGTTCGGCCTGCGCGACATCCCGGTCCGCATCGAGAACGACGACGACGCGATCGAACTCGGCGGCCAGACCCGGAGCGACGGCGGAAGTAAGCGCGGCCGCGGCGTCGACGGCACGGTCGACGACGCGACGGAGGACGCAGTTGACGACGCGACCGGCGACGCGGCCGACGCCGCGGCCGACCACGGCGGCGTGGCGGGCGCCGTCGAGTACGACGAGGTCTCCTTCGCGTACCCCGGGAACGCCCTCGTCGACCCCGAGGACGCCGACGAGGAGGTTCTCAGCGGCGTTTCCTTCTCGGCCGATCCGGGCGACACCGTCGCGCTGGTCGGACCGACCGGCGCGGGGAAGTCGACGCTGCTCAAGCTCCTCCTCCGGCTGTACGACGTGACCGTCGAGAGCCTCCGCTCGTCGGTCGGCTACGTCGCGCAGGACACCACGCTGTTCGACGGCACCATCGCCGAGAACATCCGCTACGGGCGGTTCACGCGGATCGATGAAGCGGACGCCGAGGAGAGCGAGGTGCGAGAGCGGGTCGTCGAGGCCGCGAAGGCCGCGGAGGCCCACGAGTTCATCGCCTCACTCCCGAACGGCTACGAGACGCGGATCGGCGAGCGCGGCGTGAAGCTCTCGGGCGGCCAGCGCCAGCGACTCGCGATCGCCCGAGTCGTGCTTCAGGACCCCGCGATCTTGATTCTCGACGAGGCGACCTCGGCAGTCGACACCGAGACGGAGATGCTGATCCAGCGCTCGCTCGACCGCCTCGCGGCCGACCGCACCACGTTCGTCATCGCGCACCGGCTCTCGACTGTGACCGACGCCGACACCGCCCTGGTGTTGGAGGACGGCGAGGTCGTCGAGCGGGGGAGCCACGACGAACTGCTCGCCGCGGACGGCCTCTACGCGAAGCTCTGGGGCGTTCAGGCCGGCGAGATAGACGAGCTTCCGGAGGAGTTCGTCGAGCGCGCCCGCGAGCGCCACGTCGACCGCGCGGTCGAGCGGGCGACGGAGAGCGAGGTCGACGCGGAGTCGCTCGACGACTGATCGGGAGACCGGTCGGCCTCGGTGGCCGGTGAAATATTCACCGGCGTCCCGTCGAGACGGGCGAGTGGCCTGAACCGGCGCCGTCGATCACTTCGTCTCGTCGCTTCAGATCGGCTCGTGCGTGTCCGGTTCGGATGATCGGATCGTATTAACGGCTATGAGCGCGAGCAGACTCGCCGCAGCGAGGAAGAGAGTAGGTACGGCGGTCTTGACGAGGAGGAGCACGCCGAGGAGTTCACCTGCGAGCGCGATGAGAAGGGCCACCGGTACGAGTCCGGCCGGCCGGTCCCGCGATTTTGAGGTCATACGCTGAACCGGTGGGAGACGGGATCGAGAGACGGTGAGGGCTCGGTGCTGTTGCGACCGTGTTCGTCCACGGACACAGGTCCGACCAGTAACGAAGGCGATAATAATCCTGTGGCGACTGACCTGGGAATCGCTCGGTGCGAGAGACGCGTTCCGTACGCCTCCAAGCTGTCGAAATCCATCGCCGACCCCGGGCTTCGACGATGCCGTGAGAGGCGGTGCGAATCAGTCGTCGCCGGAGATTTGCCCGGCCGCGTCGGCGTCGGCGTCCGGCACCGCGGCGGCGGGCGCGGGCGGCTCCTCGCGCACGTCGGCGCCCTTGCCCTCCGCGATGACCTCGGCGTACGCGTCGGGGAAGACGCGGACGAAGTCGTCGAGCGCGGCCTCCCAGTCGTCGAGCAGTTCGGCCGCGCGCTCGCTGTCGGTGTACTCGCGGTGGTTCTCGACGAGGCGGCGGAGCATCCGCTCGTCGGACCCCTCCAGCGTCTCGGAGACCGACACCATCCCGCGGTTCACCCGGTCGGCGAACCGGTCGTCGGGGTCGTACACGTACGCGATGCCGCCGGACATCCCGGCCGCGAAGTTGCGGCCGGTGTCGCCGAGGACGGCGACGACGCCGCCGGTCATGTACTCGCAGCCGTGGTCGCCGACGCCCTCGACGACGGCTCTGACGCCGGAGTTGCGGACCCCGAACCGCTCGCCGGCGACGCCGTTGACGTACATCTCGCCCGACGTGGCGCCGTACAGACAGACGTTCCCCGCGACGACGTTCTCGGTCGGATCGTACGACGCCTCCGCGGGCGTGTCGATCACGATCCGGCCGCCGGAGAGCCCCTTGCCGACGTAGTCGTTGGCGGCGCCGGACAGCTCCAGCGTGATCCCCGGCGCGAGGAACGCGCCGAAGCTCTGGCCCGCCTCGCCGTCGAAGCGGCACGAGACCGTGTCGTCCGGGAGCCCCTCGCCGCCGTGTTCGGAGACGATGCGGTTCGAGAGCGTCGCGCCGACCGCGCGGTCGACGTTGCGGATGTCGCGGGTGAGCGCGACCGGCGCACCGTCATCGATGGCGGGCGCGGCCTCGTCGATGAGGTCCCAGTCGAGCAGGTCGTCGATGCCGCCGTGCGCCTGCTCTCGGACCTTCGTGCGGGACTCGCCGGCGGGCTCGGCGATGACCGCCGACAGGTCGAGGTGCTTCGCCTTCTCGTGGTCGGTGTCGCGTTGGGCGAGCAGCCCGGGCCGACCGATGAACTCCGCCAGCTCGGTGTACCCCTGCTCGGCCATGATCTCGCGCAGCTCCTGCGCGATGAACGTCATGTAGTTGATGACGTGGTCCGGCTGGCCGGGGAACCGCTGGCGGAGGTCCTCGCGCTGGGTCGCGACGCCGACCGGACAGGTGTTCTCGTGGCACTGCCGGGCCATCACGCAGCCCGACGTGACGAGCGAGGCGGTGCCGAAGATGTACTCCTCCGCGCCGAGGGCGGCCGCGACCGCCACGTCGCGGCCGGTCCGCAGTCCGCCGTCGGCCGAGACGCGAATGCGGTCGCGCAGGCCGGTGGCGCGCAGCATCTGGTTCGCCTCCGCGAGCCCGAGCTCCCACGGGAGCCCGGCGTTCTTGATCGAGGTCTTCGGCGACGCCCCCGTCCCGCCGTCGTGGCCGGAGACGTGGACGACATCCGCGTTCGCCTTCGCGACGCCGGCCGCGATGGTGCCGATGCCGGCCTCCGAGACCAGCTTGACGTTGACGTCGGCCTCGGGACTGGCGGCCTTCAGGTCGAAGATGAGCTGCTTGAGGTCCTCGATCGAGTAGATGTCGTGTTGGGGCGGCGGCGAGATGAGCCCGACGCCGGGGGTGGAACACCGGACGTGTGCGATCATCTCGTTCACCTTCTCGCCGGGGAGGTGGCCGCCCTCGCCCGGCTTCGACCCCTGCGCCATCTTGATCTGGAGCTCCTCGGCGTTCGCGAGGTACTCCGAGGTGACGCCGAACCGACCGGAGGCGACCTGCTTGACCGTACACTCCTTCTCGGTGTCGAACCGCTCCGGCGGTTCGCCGCCCTCGCCCGTGTTTGATTTCGCGCCCAGGCGGTTCATCGCGATGGCGTTGTTCTCGTGGGCCTCCGGCGAGAGGCTCCCGAGGCTCATCGCGGCCGTCGAGAAGCGCTCGACGATCGACTCGACCGGCTCGACCTGCTCGACCGGCACGGGGTCGCGGTCGGAGTCGAACTCAAGGAGGCCGCGCAGCGACTGGAGCTCCTCAGTCTGGTCGTTCACCAGTTCGGCGAACTCCTGATACTGCTCGTAGTCGCCCCCGCGGACCGCCTGCTGGAGCGTGCCGACCGTCTGGGGGTTCCAGCCGTGTTTCACGCCCGAGGAGCGGTGTTCGTACTCGCCGACGGTCTCCAGCTCGGGGTCAGCGCCGAAAGCCATCGCGTGGCGCGTGCGGAGGTCGTCTTCGATCTGCTCGATCCCGATCCCCTCGGTGCGGATCTCGGTCCCCTCGAAGTACTCGGCGACGAAGTCGGAGTCGAGCCCGACCGCCTCGAAGATCTGGGCCCCCTGGTACGACTCCATCGTCGAGATGCCCATTTTCGCCATCGTCTTGAGGAGCCCGTCCTCCAGCGCGTGCCGGTACGCCCCGAGCGCCTCGTCCTCGTCCGCGCCGTCCGGGCCGGCGACCACGTCGGCGATCGAGGCGTACGCGAGATACGGGTCAACCGCGTCGGCGCCGTAGCCGACGAGCGTCGCGAGGTGGTGGACCTCGTGCGGCTCGCCGGACTCGACGACGACGCCCGCGCGGTTGCGAAGCCCCTTGCGCACGAGGTGGTGGTGGACCGCGCCGGTCGCGAGCAGGCTCGGCACCGCGAGCCGGTCCGGCCCGACGGCGCGGTCGGAGAGGACGACCACGTCGGCCCCGTCCTCGATGGCAGCCGCGGCGTCCTCGCGGACGCGGCTCACGGCGTCGACGAGCGAGCCGTCGCGGTCGTAGGTGACGTCGACGGTGACGGAGGCGAACGCGGGGCCGTCGGACGCGCCCTCGTCCCCGGGGGTCCGTTCGCCCGGTCCGGGCAGGTCGCGAAGCGCTGCGGTCTCGGCGTCCGTCAGAACCGGCGTGTCGGCGACGATCTGCTCGGCGTGGGCCGGCGTCTCGGCGAGGAGGTTGCGCTGGTTCCCGATCCGGGTCTCCAGCGAGGTGACGAGCTCCTCGCGGATGTAGTCGATCGGGGGGTTCGACACCTGCGCAAACAGCTGCTTGAAGTAGGTGAACAGGGGGCGGTCGACATCTGCCAGCACGGACAGCGGCGTGTCGTCGCCCATCGAGCCGACCGGGTCCTTCCCCTCGGTCGCCATCGGTTCGACGAGGTGGTTCAGCGAGTCGGTCGTGTAGCCGAACGCGGCCTGGTGGGCGCGGACGGTCGGCCTCGACTCTTCCCCGTCGCCCTCGGTGGTGGAGTCGGCGTCGATCCCCGCCGCGGCGCCGTCCTCGTCGGTAAGCGCGTCGAGGTCGACCTGCCCGTCCGCGACCCACTCGCCGTACTTCTCGTCGGTGAGCTCTTCGAACACCTCGTCGTCGGGGACGATCCGGCCCGCCTCGGGGTCGGCGACGAAGATCTCACCCGGCCGGAGCCGCCCGCGGCGGCGCACGTCGGCGGGCTCGGTCGGGAGCGCGCCCACCTCGCTGCCGACGACGAGGCGGTCGTCAGTCGTCACCTCGTAGCGGCACGGGCGGAGACCGTTGCGGTCTAGGACGCCGGCGACCTGCTCGCCGTCGAAGCCGATGACGAGAGCCGGCCCGTCCCACGGCTCGACGAGCGACGCGTGGTAGTCGTAGAAGTCGGCGCGGTCGTCGTTCATCAGGTCGTCGTCGCGGAACGCCTCGGGGATCAGCATCCGCAGCGCGTGCGGGAGGTCGCGGTCGGTCTGGAGGAGGAGTTCGAGCGCGTTGTCGACGCTCGCAGTGTCGGACTGGTTCGGGTCGTCGATCACCGGCTTGATCGTGTCTAGCTCGGCCCCGAACGCCGGGTGGTCGAGGTCGGTCTCGCGGGCCCGCATCCAGTTGACGTTCCCGCGGATCGTGTTGAACTCGCCGTTGTGGACGATGTTGCGGTACGGGTGCGCAAGGTGCCACGCGCCCAGCGTGTTCGTCGAGAACCGCGCGTGGACTAAGGCGACGTGGCTCGCGAACCGCTCGTCGGTCAGGTCCGGGTAGTAGTCGGCGAGCTGCGACCCCTTCAACAGCCCCTTGTAGACGACGCGTTGCCGGTCGAGCGAGCAGACGTAGAAGCGGCCGGCGCCGTCGACCTCGGACACCGCGTTCTCGATCTCGCGCCGGGCGGCGTACAGCGCGCGGTCGAAGCCGAGCAGGTCGGGATCGGCGTCGTCGGCCCGGTCCTCCTCGCTGGTGAACCGCTGGGCGAGCCCCGCGCCCTCGACGGGGGCGACGAACACCTGCGACACCTCGGGCTCCGAGTCGAGGGCCGTCGCGCCGAGGTCGGAGTTGTCAGTCGGAACCGACCGCCACGCGAGCACCTCCAGCCCGTAGACGGCGCACACCTCGGCGATGACGTCGTGGATCTCCGCCTGAACGCTCGGCTCCGGGGGCATGAACACGGAGCCGACCGCGTACTCTTCGGGGAGGTCCGCCTCGACGACGTCGCGGAATAACGCGTCCGGCCGTGCGACCATGATCCCCGCGCCGTCGCCGGTGTTTTCCTCGGCACCCGTCGTCCCGCGGTGTTCGAGGTTTTCGAGCAGAGAGACCGCGTCCGTGACGGTCTCGTGCGTGGGCGCGCCGTCAAGGTCGACGACGCCGCCGATCCCGCAGTTCGACCGGTCGTCCGTCGGATCCGCGAGTCCCCCCTCCTGACCCGAGGGCTCCGAGTCGCGTACGCCCCGGGTGGTACTACGTGACTTGGTCATACGTCTCGCTTCGAATGAACAGGTAAAGGCATGACCCTGATAGGGGTAGGATCCATCGTACACACATTAGGGAATATAAGGTAATTATTCATCACGGGTGGTGAACAATTAACACGGACCAGAATCGATCAAGTATCTCGGTTGCTAGCTCCCGGAATAATATTATATCTATTTATATGATACGTGCGACTTTGCTAGGGCGACAGAAGTGGCAGATCGTCCAGTCGGAAGCTACTCTTCGAGGGGAACGAACGAGCCGTTGATGTCCCACTCGTGGATACAGTAGACGTTTCCGGGCTCCGCCGCGATCCGCCACCCGTCGGCCTCATCGTCCCACCGCTCTTCGCGCCCGCACAGTTCGCAGGTGCGCTCCTCCGGCGGTGTGATGGTCACGCTCATGCGCGAGAGAACGGCACCGCCGAGCAAAAGCATATCGACGATGGGTGGCGGCCGAGGACCAGCGGTGAACCGCGCGGGTGAAGAGGCCACTCCGAGGTGGCGACCGCCCCGTCGCAGTTCACGAGTTGCGGCCGCGGCGCCGAGCGAGCAGCGACGCGCCCGCGATCGCCGCGGCCGACGCGACAGCACCGAACCCGGGGAGGTCGTACGCGGTCGAGCGTATCGGTGCGTCGTCGTATCCGAGGTCGCTCGGGGCGACCGCGTCGGAAGATGAACCGCTCGCCTCGGACGACGTCGACGACTCGGCCGAATCGGTCGACTGCGCATCCACGCGCTCGTCGGCGCGGTTCGCGGTCGACTGCTCACCGCCCGAGGGGTCCGCAGGGCCGGGTCCGTCACCTCCGGTGAGGCCGCCGGTACCGAAGGCCTCGGACGGCCCCGCAGACGACGGGATATCGGTGCGACCCGGAGCGACCGAGGTCCCTACGTCGGGGGGACGCGTCGAGCGATTCGCGTCCACGCCGGTCGGCCCTCCCGTGGGGTCCGAACGGTTGCTGGCAGCGGCGTCGGCGGAGTCTGGTGGAGTAGTAGTGTCCGACGAAACGGCGGGATCAGCACCACTTCCGGCGTTAGCGGGGGCACTACCCGGACCGTCGCTCCCGTCCGACTCCCTACCTGTCGAACCACCCCCGGCGACCGGCCCGCCACCGGGGGCCGCCGACCCGCCGCCGCTGGCCGGCCCGCCGCCAGACGCGCTAGTGCCCGCCGTCGCCCCGGACGGGTTCGCCGCCGTCGGGCCGCCCGGCGCGCTCACGGCCGTCGATCCGTTGCCGCCGAACGCTCGGTCCGTCTCGACAGTTGCGTTGGCACTACGCGATTGATCTGTTCCGGCGGTCTCGTTGTCGCTGAGCGATTGGTTCGTTCCGACCGTTACGTTACCACTGGGCGATCGGTTCGTTCCGGCCGTCTCGTTGCCACTAATCGATTGATTTGTTCCGGCCGTGTCGTTGCCACTGAGCGATCGGTTTGTTCCAGCCGTTTCGTTGCCTCTAATCGATTGGTTCGTTCCAGCCGTTTCGTTACCACTAATCGATTGGTTCGTTCCAGCCGTTTCGTTACCACTGAGCGATCGGTTCGTTCCAGCCGTTTCGTTACCACTAATCGATTGATTCGTTCCGGCCGTCTCGTTGCTACTGAGCGATTGATTCGTTCCGGCCGTTCCCTCGGGCGTCGCGTTCTCCGCGAGGGAGTCGGCCGGATCGAGAGCACCGTAGGTCAGGTTGGTCGTCACGCGGTGACGGTCGTTCGCCGCGGTCTCGCGCAACCGATCGTCGTCGGCTCGGAACGTGCCCTCGAACGTCTCGCCCGGATCGGGCGGTGTCTCGGTGCCGAACGCGTGCTCGCCGTCGGCGACGAGGAACAGGCCGTCTCGGTCGAGGTGGACCGCGGATTCGTTCGGCATCCGGCCCACTGCCTCGCCCTCGGTCGAACCGTTCGCGTCGTCCGCGTCTGCCGGTGCCACTCCGAACGACAGGCCGTCGAGACGAGCAAGGTCCTCCCCGCGTTCCAGCGACGCGTTCGCGGCCGCAGGAAGGCCGGTGAGTCCGGACGCATTCACCCCGTACACGACCGTGTCGTTCGCGGTCGCAGTCGCGGCGGGTGCGAGCGTTCCGTCGGCGATCGCCTCGCGTATCTCGGTCGCGTTCGCGAAGTCGCCCGGCGAGGCCGCCCGCGTCGTGTACGCGGTCAGGTTGCCAGTCGAGCGGGGTCCGACCGTGACCGTGGCGGTATCTGTGGCGGTCTCGGTGCCGTGTTCCGACCGCAGCGTGAGATTATACGTTCCGGGTGAGAGCGGGTCAGTATGGCCCGTGACCGACTCGATGTCAACTCCGGACCCCGTCGTGACGAACGCTGAAGAGTTCGGCGACGCATACGTGTTGACCGATACGGGAGTGGGTCCCGTATCAGTAGTTGTCATTTCGAGTGCTGTTGTACTGTTACCTGTCGTATTGGCAAGAACAAGTTCTAAATCTGGGACACTATGAGACAAAGAAGTCTTGATAGAGTCCGCATAAGCAACTCGGCTGGGGGAATCATTCAAACTGATGTCTTTTTTCTCTCGCCCAATGATGTCAAATTTTCTTGTGTTTCCAGTATTCGTGTGAATATAATATGTACCTGAAGATAGCAGTGAAGTGTTATACTGAATGTAGGATGAATTATTCACCCGCGTGCCTACTGAAACGACACGAGTTGTGTTGTCCTTACTAATTTTGTGTAATTCGACACTTTTTGGGTCTGAAGGACTTCTATAACAAATGGGTTGGCCAGAATATACTGGTTTATTTAGCGACTCGTTACGTTTAATGTGGATACCTTCTGAGCAGGAGACGTTTGTACTAACAGTGGTTATTGAAATAACACCGCCATCTGCAACACCGTCGGAAACAAACTGCTCATTAAGATCAGAGTTACGAAGCAGCTCGGAATCCCTCGGAGAAATCCAGTCACCACCACTATAGTCACGTGCTAGTTGAATAGCAACAGCATAACGATTACTGCGGAAAATACCACGCTTGTAAGTTGTAGTGTTGAAATAGAGAGATACATTGTCATTCCATCCTGTCAGGACTTTCGAATTAGCTATTATATTATCTTTTAGAATATATCCAGTTGAATTGACTGGATGAAGTGATACAAAGAATGGGGTCTTTTCATCAATTGTATCAGAAACTCTGGCGAAAGAAACTACAATTTTATTTCTCTGTGGACTGCTATATGATCGATTATGGAAATATACATCTGCGGTAACAATGCGCCCACTATCAGTGGACAATGCCGAAGAGGTCATATTGGGGGGTAATTGTTCTAAAGTGCTATAATCAGAATCACCAAGAGTGGAGTTAGCAACAAGAAAAGCCTTGACATCACCTCCAGGGTGTGTTGTATCCACAGAAATCGATTCTTTCTGATTGAAAGTATTTATAGAGACACCTCGTTGTCCAATCACTTCATTCTCATCGTCACGTGTGATGAATAATGTAGAATTTGTATTCCCACTAAGATTGTCAACTGTTATTCCAATTGTTGTGGGTGTATTTCGATGTAACTGTGGTGAGCCAGTCGCCTGATCTGGGACGTTAATAGTACCGTCAATGATTTTGAACGGACTTGTATTTGACACATTTCGTTTTTCTCTAGAAGGATGTGTAGAACTATTAGTGACGCCGACACTATATGTTAGCTTCTCTGATTTACTTGCGTTATTTGTGGCAATTCCAGATATTTGAGCAGAGTCAATTTGTATTGAGTGAGCCGTTTTATTGGGACGAATAGTTGCTGTTAAAAATGACCTATTGTCAGAATTCAGGTAGGAAGTGTTAGTTACAGATCCATTTTGAATGCTATTAATTGATATTGAAGCAGAAGAGGTGCGAACACCTTTTGATTTAACGCTAGTCAGGTTCACAAACAATTTGATACTTTGAACACTGTCTGCTTGATTTAATATAATGCTTATATTACTAATGTTTTGACTGGATTTGCCTACCCGAAGACTATCTGGACTGCCAGATTTATTTAAATAGACGCCCTGATCAGAATTTTGGGCTGTAACGGTATTTGCGCCGAACAGTAGCGCAACAGTAACAATTACCAGACAGGCAACAATTCCGACCGACACCCATCGAAGCGATCGCGTTCGGATCATGGCGAACGGGCCGCGGATGCCAAGCGATAGCTCTCGGAACGGCCGAGGTCGACAGTCGACCCGGCGACCGCGAGGCGCGTCTTGTACCCGCGGGATCTCTCACTCCGGCCGATCGTTTATAAATGACTTACGGAGGTGAAAGCTTCCGCTCGAGAAAATAATCGCATGACTGCGGCGCCACGAGTGCGGAGATGAGTTTCGAAAACGGGTGGAACGTGGGTGGGAAGGCGAAGCGGTCGTTAGAAGCGGTCAGTGCTCGACCGCTTCCATCATCGAGAGGAGTTGGTCAGACTGGTCGATCTCGACGGGATGGACGCCCACCAGCGCGATCACGTCGTCGTCGTGCTGGACGGTGCCGATGTAGACGAGGACGGGAATGTCTTCGACAGAGCCGCTCTGACCGCCGTCGCCACTGACCTCCGCGCTGACGGTGGTTTCGAGGATCGAGACGGAGGTTTCCTCGTCGAGGATCGTCCGAGTCTCCTCACCGCGCTTCTCGATGTCGTCGGCTTGGATGTCGGTGCCGTTGCCGCCGATCCCTTGCTGGTCGACCTGACTGAGGAGCCGCCGGATGAGCTCCGCGTCGTCGGCCCGGACGAGCGGATTGACCGACTGCCCGCCGATCGAAGCGTTGGGGGTACTCGCCACGAACAGCGCTGATCCCACCGTCTGGTTGGTGTAGCGGGCGATCCACGTCGTCGCGGACACGTCCGCGTTCACGCCCGCGGCGTTGAACTCCTGATCGACGGTGAACGACTCCGGATCCTCACCGGAGAACCCCTCGGCGTACGCGCTCTCCGGGATGCGCGCCGGTTCGGCGTCGAACTCGTAGCTCCCGTCCTCGCCGGCGCACCCGGCGATTGCGACCGAAGTCGACGCTGCGAGCGCCGCGAGCAGCCCACGTCGTTTCATGCGTTCGGGTAGGTCTACGCAGTTCTTTAAGCCTATCGGCGCGGGTATCGGTCGCGAGAACCCCGCAACCGAAGGCACAAAGTTCACGTCGGGCCGCGCGCGACGTGAGGCAAATGGAACGCCGAGGACAAACCGGGCTGGTGGAAGCGCTCTTCTTGGACGTGGTCCGCCTCCACGAGACGTGGATGGAAGTCGTCTTCCCGCGACAGCTCGACCCGAGCGCGGTCCTGGGGAAGTGGAAGCCCGAGACGGCCGTGCAGTCGGTCGGCTACTACCTCTGGGCCGTGCTAGGTGCGCCGCTCGTCGCGGTCGCGTACCCACTGCTGCTCGTCGGGTTCGCCACGCGCTACTACGCGGCGAAGCTCGACTCGGCGGTCACCCGGATCGGCGTCGCCGGCGCGGTCGTCGTCGCCGCCGTCGTCTGGGGGACGCTCACGGTAATCACGCACCTTCAATTACCCTTTGACGCCGTGATCGCGGTCGGCGCCGCCAGCGCGGTCGCCGTCGTCTCGGCCGCCTTCGCCGCCGGCTTCTCGAAGCTCGGCGGGCGGTTCGTCAGCGTGTTGCTCGCGTACCCGTTCGCGATGACGGCGCTGTTCTTACCGCCGGTTGTCGCGGCGCTCGTCACGCCGACGTTAGAGGAGCTGATCCTCCCGCCGAGCTACGAGCTCGCGCGGTGGATCCTCGACACGTTCCTCTCGGTGGGCGGGATCAACGAGACGCTCCGCGGCGCGTTCGACTTGGAGACCTTCGGCGAGCAGTGGGGGCTACCGGGACTGGGATACGTCCTGATGTGGATCGGCATCTCAGTTCCGCTCGGGTGGTTCCTCGGACTGCTCGTCGCGCTGGCGAATCTGATCCGACCGGCCGAAGACGCCTGACTGGAGTCTCGGACGGGCGGTCGAGGTGGGAGCCCCGTTTCTACGGCCGTGCGGCTTCCTCACTCGTCGAAATCGTACGTCTCGCTGGCCGTTTCGAACGCCGACGCCGAGCGCTCTCGTTCTCGCCGCCGCTCGCGTTCGGCGATCGCTTCTGGATCCGGGCTCGCGTCGTCGTCGATGCGGGCGATCGACTCGTGGACTTTGGCGTGACACCAGCGGCACAGGCCGACCGTGATCTCGTGGGAGTCGTCGCTGCCGTACGAGAGGTGGTGTTCCTCGACGAGCGGGCGGGAGTCGTCGTGAGCCAGGCGCACGTTTTCGAGCCCGCACCGGACACACGTCTTCGCGTCGGTCGTCGACCGATAGTGGGGGCACGCGCGCCACTCGCCGTCGGCACCGACGTGGCAGTCGTAGCTGTCGGCGCGTCGGGCGGCCGCGAACTCGGGATCGTCGCCCGCCCGGGTCAGCGCGAAGCGGCACCGGCCGTCGTCGGTGAGGTGGTCGCAGACGCCGGCGACCGCGTAGGGGTCGTCGACGCCGACGGGCGTCCCGTCGGGGGTGCGTTCCATACCCGTCGGTGGGGGTGGAGTCACTTCAATTCGGTCGGCCACGGCGTGCGGCCGTCGCGGAAGGCGTCGGGGCCGTTCAGACGAGACTGCGGAAGACATCGGGGCCGTTCAGACGAGGCTGGCACCGTCGAAGTCCGTGCGGCCGTAGTCGATGTCGAGCAGTCGGAGGAGGGTGGGGGCGACGTCGAGGAGGTCGGCGTCGTCGACCGTCGCGTCAGGGTGGTCGACGAACAGCGCGGCGTCGTCGAAGGCGTGCATTCCCGTCCGCGGTCCGTCGGGGTCGAAGACGCCGTCGTGGGGACGGAACCCGGACTTGAGGTCGAACCCGTCGTTCGGGAGGACGACGAGGTCGGGAGCGATGGCGGCATGGTCGCCGCGGAACACCGTCTCGCGGTCGACGACGCGGTCTGCGACGGGATTCCCGTCGGGGCCGGTCCACGACTCCAGCGCCTCGCGTAGCTCCGCGCGCGTCGCCTCGTACTCGCCTTCGGGGACGACGCCGTTCGGCTCGCGGCCCTCCACGTTGAGGTAGAAGCGGCCGGGGACGAGCGAGTACGCGCGGGCGTCGTCGTCGACGTCGGCCAGCGAGTCGGGGTCGTCGTCCGCGTAGGAGATCCACCCCTCGCGTTCGAGCCACTCGTTACAGTACACGTCGTACCGCAGGCGCCTGAACCCGTGCGTCGAGCCGACAACGAGCGTGACGTCGCTGGGGAGCGCCTCGCGGATCGAGCCGACGTGTTCGTCCATGGCGGCGTGGAACGAGAGCAGGTCCTCGCGGTACTGGCCGCCATCCTCGTAGTCGCCCCACAGGAAGTGGTTGACCCGGTCGGGGGCGGTGAAGACGCCGACGAAGAGGTCCCAGTCGTCGCGCTCGACGTACCGCTCGAAGGCCTCGGCGCGGGCGTCGAGTGTCTCGCGGGCGTGGTCCAGGAACGCGGTCTTGTCCGCCTTGTGTCCGAGTTTCGCGTTGACGGACAGGCGGTAGTCGCTGTCGGCAAGGTACTCGCGGAACTCGTCAGGATGCGCGGCCGCGTCGAGGTCGGGGGAGAGGTAGCCTGAGACCATCCGCTGGACGGTCCGCTGCGGCGGGAACGTGACGGGGACGTTCATGACGGTCGCGTCGAGTCCCGCGTCGGTCGCGCGGTCCCAGACCCGGGGGCGCTGCACGTCGCGTCCCATCGGCACGTACGTGTCGTAGGAGCCGACTTCTCGGTCCTGAAAGCCGTACACGCCGGTCTCGCCGGGGTTCGTCCCCGTCGTGAGGCTCGGCCAGCAGGCGCTCGACTCCGCCGGGACGATGCTGTCGATCTGTCCCCCCTCACCGTCGTCCGCGATCGCCGACAGCGTCGGGAACGTCTCCGGGTTGTCGGCGACGAGCCGGTACGAGAGGCCGTCGATCCCGATGAACGCCACGCGCGGCGTGTCGCTCCCTCGCAGCCGGTCGAAGAGGCCCATACACACTCATCTGCGGTCGAGGGCAAAAGGATTGACATCGGACGCTCCGGGGAGTGCGGTCCGACGGGCCTCGGAGTCGAAGCGCTTGTTGGGTCGAGTTCGTCATGTCGGTAACGACCGGGGCGTCCGCGACGGCCCCGGACCCGCGACGACCGCGCACTGGCGTCGCCGCTCCGCTCGGGAAGGACCCCGTCCGCCTCGGAGCGCCTCGGGAGGCTTTTTGTTCGCGACCTCGGAGGGGTTCGACATGGAGACCCGACGCGCGCTGCTCGTCGACGCGTTCGCCGCGGAGCCGCTGGCCGGGAACGCCGCCGGCGTCGTCCCCGACGCAGAGGGGCTGAGCGACGAACAGCTGGCCGCCGTCGCCGCCGAGCTCGGCGCCTCGGAGACGGCCTTCCTGACCGGGGCCGACGGCGCGGCCGACGACCGGCTCCGGTACTTCTCGCCGACCACGGAGGTCGACCTCTGCGGGCACGCCACGATCGCGATCTACGGCGCCCTGTTCGCCGAGGGAGCGATCGACGGCGGCGAGCGCACGCTCCGCACGAACGTCGGCGACCTCAGCGTCGCGGTCGACGACGACGGCACCGTCTGGATGCGACAGCAGGCGCCGAGCGTCGAGGTCGTCGACGTCGATCTCGACCGGGTCGCGGCCGCGCTCGGCGTCGACCCCGCCGCGCTGCGCGACATCGGCGCGGACCTCCCCGCCGCGGTCGCGTCCACGGGCCTCCCGTTCCTTGTCGTCCCAGTGAACTTCTTGGAGCGGCTCGGCGAGGCCGACCCGGACGACGCGGCCGTCGAGCGCCTCTCCGAGGAGTTCGACGTCGCCGGCGTGTACGCGTTTTCCTTCGACGCGCTCGACGCCGACTCGACGGCCCACGGTCGGGCGTTCGTGCCCTCACTGGGGATCTCCGAAGACCCGGTCACGGGCACCGCGAGCGGAGCGGTCGGCGGATACCTCCGTCACGTCGACGCCTTCGACGGGGACGAGCCGGACGAGCTCCGCTTCGAGCAGGGCCACTTCCTCGACCGACCGGGCCGCGTGCGCGTGCGAGTAGAGGCGGACGGCGTCCGCGTCGGCGGTCGGGCGACGGTCGCGCTCGACGGTGAGATCCGGATCCCCGGCGGCGAGGACGACGAGATCATCGAGGCGTGATCCCGTCGCGGAGACCGAACGTTTAGCATCGCTCGCGACGTACCGAAACCATGGAATTCGACCTTCCACGCGCGGCAGCGATCCTCGTACTGATCGTCGCGGTCGGCGCCGGCGGCCTCATCGGCGCGGAGATGATGCCCCTCCAGACGACCCTGATGATGGTCGTCCCGTCGATGCTCGTCTTCGGCGGGCTCGCGTTCGCGATCGGCGTGAAACACGGCGAGTTCCGGGCGGGACACGCCTGAACCGATCGAAGGGGCGGCCGAGACCCGCCTCATAGCGAAACGGTAACGGCCGCCACCTCGGGCGGTCGCGGATCACGACCCTTTTGAAACGCCGTTGCGAACCGGGAGCCGTGCTGCCCGGGTCGCCACTCCTCGAACTGCTGTTGATCGCCGTCGGCGTCGCCCTCCTGTACGCCGGCGCCGAACTGCTCGTCGCGGGGGCGAGGGACCTCGCGCTCGCCGTGGGGCTGAAGGCGTCGACGGTCGGCGTCACCGTCGTGGCGTTCGCGACGACGGCCCCGGAGCTTTTCGTCTCCCTGCTCGGCGCCGTCACGGTGTCAACGGACATCGGACTCGGCGCGATCGTGGGCTCGAACATCGCGAACATCGGGCTCGTGTTGGGGGTGTCGGCGCTGATCCGCCCGCTCAACGTCTCCGACACGGTGTTTCGCCGTGACGTCCCGTTCATGGTGCTGGCCGCGCTGCTGTTGGTCGGCCTCGGTTGGGACGGGCGGATCGGGTTCCTCGACGGCGTCGTGCTGCTCGGGACGCTCGTGGCGTTCACCGCCGCGGTGCTGCGACGCGTCCGGGAGAACCAGTCGGCGATCACCGACAGCGAGCGGGACGAGATGCCGGACGCGAAGGCCCGCGACATCGCGATGGTCGTCGCCGGGATCGCGGCGCTCGTCCTCGGCTCGCGGTGGCTGATCGACGGCAGCGAGTCGCTGCTGGCGGCCGCCGGCTTCTCGGACATCTTCATCGGACTCACCGTGCTGGCGCTCGGCACGTCGCTGCCGGAGCTGGCGGCCAGCGTCGTGGCCGCGGTGCGCGGCGAGGCGGAGTTCAGCGTCGGCAACGTCGTCGGCTCGAACATCTACAACATCCTCGCCGTCATCGGCATCGTGGCCGTCGTGACGCCCATCGGCGTCGCCCCGGGCGTTCGCGGCTTCGAGTTCCCCGCGCTGCTCGCGTTCACGGCCGTCATCGTCGGCATCATGGCGTACAGCGAGCGGATCACCCGCGTCGACGGCGCGGTCCTCACCGTCGGATACGGGGCCTTCGTCTATCTGTTGCTCCCGTAGCGCGGACGGCCGGACCCCGGTCGACGCGCCCCCGCGGAGTCGGAGCAGAACCGACGGCTATTCCGTCGCGGGCGACCGAGTCGGCGTCGTGATAGCGATCGTCGTCAGCCGGGCCGACAGCGCCTCGGCGCACATCGGCGAGCGGCTGCTCGAGGTCGGCGACTGGGAGGCGCGCGAGGACGAGTCGCGCCCCGACGCCGACGGGGGCGCAACGTACTACCGGGCGGCGGGGTTCGAGCTCCGCGAGTTCGACGACCTCCACATCCGCCTGTCGGACCCGGCCGCTGCGTTCGACTGCGACCCCGAGTTCCTCGCGTTCGTCTCCAGACACTCGGGGGAGACGGGCGAACTCCTGACCGCGCACGTCACCGGGAACTTCGGCGAGGCGAAGTACGGGGGCGACCCCGAGTCGCTGGCACGGGCCGCGCCGGGCGCGGAGAAGCGCGCCGTCGAGGCGCTCGCGCGACATGCCCCGGAGGGGTACGAGGTCGGCATCGAGTGTACCCACCACGGGCCGACGGGCGTCTCCGTGCCGTCGCTGTTCGTCGAACTCGGCTCCGACGAGCCGCAGTGGGAGGACCCCGAGGCGGCCGCGGCGGTCGCGCGGGCAGTCCTCGACCTGCGCGGGACCGGCGCGGACGTAGTCGGCGAGGGCGTCGCCGACGCCGCGACCGCGCCGCGCCCCCGTCACGTCGTCGGCTTCGGCGGCGGCCACTACGCGCCGCGGTTCACCCGTATCGTCCGCGAGACCGAGTGGGCGGTTGGGCACGTCGGCGCCGACTGGGCGCTCGCCGACCTCGGCGCGCCCGAGGCGAACTGCGACGTGATCGACGCCGCCTTCGAGCGGAGCCGCGCCGACCGGGCCGTGATCGACGGTGACCGCCCCGACCTCGCCGCGGTGGTCGAGGACCTCGGTCACCGGGTCGTGAGCGAGACGTGGGTCCGCGAGGTCGGCGATGCTCCGATCCCGCTCGTCGAGCGGCTGGAGGCGGCGATCGGACCGGTCGACGAGGGGTTGCGGTTCGGCGCGGTCGCCGACGAAGTCCCCGAAACGACGGGGACCGAGGCGGACGACACCGGCGGCGACGGGGCAGCGGTCCGGGTCCGCGACCTTCCGGCGGACCTATGCTCGCGGGCGCAGGGGCTCGACGCCGCCGCGACGCGGGAGGCGGTCGAGCGCGTCGCCGTCGCGTTCGACACGGAACAGGGCGGCACCCGCGCGGCGGGGCGGGTCGCGTTCGCGACGACTCCGGAGACGCCGGGGTACGCGGACCTCGTGGACGGGTTGGCGGCGGTGTTGGAGACCGGGTACGACGCGGTCGAGGTGGCGGCCGACCGGAACGCGGTGGTCGCCCGCGAGACCGCGTTCGACCCGTCGCTGGCGGCCGAACGAGGCGTACCGGAGGGGCCGGCGTTCGGCCGGCTCGCCGACGGGGAGGCGGTCGAGGTCGACGGCGCGACCGTCGAACCAGACGACGTGTCGCGAGCGCGGACGGAGCGGTTCCCGATCGACGGCGACGCCCTCAAATAATTTATAAAAGCCCGTGCGGCCGGCGGATCGACCGCGTCAGCCGTACTCGCTCGGGTCGGCCGCGAACGCCGGAGATTTCGGCGTCCGACCTGCGTCAGACGATCGGGCAAAAATAAATACGTCCGGGTCGCAACGACACCACATAATGGACTCCATCGTTGAGGACGCCATCGACGAAGCCGAAGAGGCCCCCGCAGAGGACGCCGGGGGAGCCGGCGAGAGCGCCGCCGGAGGGAGCGCCGGCGCGCCGCCACAGACCGGGACGATGACCGACGACGAGCTGCAGGACGTCCTCCAAGACCTCCAGACGAACATCACGGTCGTCGGCTGCGGGGGCGCCGGCGGCAACACGGTCAACCGCATGACTGAGGAGGGGATCCACGGCGCGAAGCTGGTCGCCGCCAACACAGACGTCCAGCACCTCGTCAACATCGAGGCCGACACGAAGATCCTCATGGGCCAACAGAAGACGCAGGGGCGCGGCGCGGGCTCCCTCCCGCAGGTGGGCGAGGAGGCCGCCATCGAGTCCCAAGAGGAGATCCAAGACGCCATCGACGGCTCCGACATGGTGTTCGTCACCGCCGGGCTCGGCGGCGGCACCGGGACCGGCTCGGCGCCGGTGGTCGCGAAGGCGGCCCGCGAGTCTGGCGCGCTCACCATCGCCATCGTCACGACCCCGTTCACGGCCGAGGGCGAGGTCCGACGCACGAACGCCGAGGCCGGCCTCGAACGCCTCCGCGACGTGAGCGACACGGTCATCGTCGTCCCCAACGACCGCCTGCTCGACGCGGTCGGGAAGCTCCCCGTCCGGCAGGCGTTCAAGGTGTCCGACGAGGTGCTGATGCGCTCGGTGAAGGGGATCACGGAGCTCATCACGATGCCCGGGCTCGTCAACCTCGACTTCGCCGACGTTCGCACGGTCATGGAGAAGGGCGGCGTCGCGATGATCGGCCTCGGCGAGTCGGACTCCGACTCGAAGGCGCAAGACTCGGTGAAGTCCGCGCTGCGCTCGCCGCTGCTCGACGTCGACATCTCGGGCGCGAACTCCGCGCTGGTGAACGTCACCGGCGGCACCGACATGTCCATCGAGGAGGCGGAGGGCGTCGTCGAGGAGATATACGACCGGATCGACCCCGACGCCCGGATCATCTGGGGGACCTCCGTCGACGACGAGCTCGAAGGCGAGATGCGAACCATGATCGTCGTCACCGGCGTCGAGTCGCCGCAGATCTACGGGAGCAACGGCGAACCGCCGGAGGGCGGCGCCGCTTCCGCCGACGTCGAGGACATCGACTACGTGGAGTAGTCGCCCCGTCCCGAGCCGCATCAAAAGGTAAAAACCGTCTCGTCTCGAATTTGCTGGTAACATGGACGTTCCGTACGACCTCAACAGCTACATTCGGGTGCTGAAGCTGGCGAGCACGCCGAGCACCGACGAGTTCCTCCAGGTGTCGAAGATCGCCGGCGCCGGGATCCTGCTCATCGGGTTCATCGGCTTCCTGATGTTCGCGATCATGAGCCTCCTCCCGGGGGTCGGCGCGTAATGCCGATCTACTCGGTCAAGACGACGGCGAGCCAGGAACGCACCGTCGCCGACATGCTCGCCGAGAAGGAGACGCCCGAGATCCAGGCCGTCATCGCCCCCGACCAGCTCACGAGCTACGTGATGGTCGAGGCGACCGACGGGGCCGCGTTCGGCCGGATTCTCGACGAGATCCCGCACGCCCGCGGCGTCATTCAGGGCGGCGACGGCCCGGCCGAGAGCCCCTTCTCCGAGGTCGAGCACTTCCTCTCGCCGACCCCGGACGTGGAGGGGATCGCCGAGGGCGACATCGTCGAGCTGATCGCCGGTCCGTTCAAGGGCGAGAAGGCGCGCGTCCAGCGGATCGACGAGGGGAAAGACCAGGTGACCGTCGAGCTGTACGAGGCGACCGTCCCGATTCCGGTGACGGTCCGCGGCGACCAGATCCGCGTCCTCGACAGCGAGGAACGGTAAGGCCTCCGGCCGGCCGATCGGCGCGGCGGCGGACGAGGAAGCGCGAGCCGACCCGACCGTCTGACGCCGGGATCGCACGCAACGACAAGGGCTTTATTCGACGACGACGGACCGTAGCGATATGTTCGGCCACGGCGCGCCGGCGGTGTTGAGCGTGATTCCCGACACGTTCACGTTCGCGTGGATCGTCGCGATCCTCTTCGCGACGGCGTGGCTGCTCGACGAGCGCGGGCTGGCCGCCGGTCGCGCGCTCGCGGCCGGGACGTGGGCGCTGTTCGGGCTCTTCTGGCTGTCGACGGTGCCGTACTTCGCGTTCGAACACCAGAGCTACGTCGAGTCGATCCTTGCGCTCGTCGGCTTCCCCGCCAGCGTGTACGCGGGGTATCTCCTCTACGACGGGCGCGCGTCGCTTTTCACGCTCACGCGGGCCATCGCGATCATGCTCTTCATCTACCTCCCGTTCGAGACGATCCCGGCGTTCACCGTCGGCGGGGTCGCGGTCCCGGAGCCCCGCCGGATCCTCATCGAGGTCGTGGCGACGCAGACCGGTGCGCTCATCGACCTGATCGGGTACGCGCCGGAGGCGGTGACGAGCAGGGAGGGGTACGAGGCGGCGTACTCGTGGACGCTGGACGACGGCCACACCGTCATCATCCACATCGTACTGGCGTGTACGGGGCTGGGGAGTATGGCCATCTTCGGCGGCCTCGTCGCCGCCGTCGAGGCGCCGCTCGCGCGGAAGCTCCGCGCGCTCGCGGTGTCGATCCCGCTCATTTACGTCCTGAACATCTTCCGGACGACGTTCATTTCGGTGGTGTCTGGCAACCAGTACATGCACTGGTACCCGGACCTGGTGATGACGATGTTCGGCGCGACCGACCCGTACCGGGTGTCGTTCCTCATCTCCGACCGGATCATGAGCCAGCTGCTGGCGGTCGTGGCGCTCATCGCGATCACCTTCCTCGCGGTGCGCGAGCTACCCGAGCTCGCGGTCATCTTGGAGGACGTGCTCTACCTCATCACCGGCGAGGAGCACGACCTGACCGAGGCGCTCGACCTGCCGCGCGAACCGACGAACCGATAGGGCGGCGGGTCCGCGACGGCCCCGCTTTGGAGATACTATAGATTACTATATAGCAAGCTATAGACGTAGCGGGCCGGAACGGTCGGTCATGACTACGAGGGCGCGAGACGGACCGTCGGGCGCCGGTCCGAGAGCGCGGTCGCGCGGAGGTGGGCGGCGGTGATAGGCGGGGTCGACCCGTTCGTCTACCTCGAGACGAACGTCGCGAAGCTGGCGTTAGCGACCGCGCTCGGCATGTTCCTCGGGCTGGAGCGCGAGTGGTCGCAGAAGTCGGCGGGGATCCGGACGTTCGCGCTCGTCAGCCTCGCGGCGGCGGTGTTCTCGCTCGTCGACGAGCCCGGGCTGCTCGTCGTCGGCGGCGTGCTGGTGGTCGCCAGCGCGGTGTTACTGGCGGTCCGGAGCTTCGTCGAGGCCGAGGTCGACGGGCTCTCGCTGACCACGTCGGCGTCGCTGCTCGTCACGTACGGGGTCGGGGTGCTCGTCGCCGAGGAGTTGTTCATCGAGTCGGTGACGGTGGCGGTGCTCTCGTCGCTGCTCTTGGTGTTGAAACGGGAGCTCCACCAGTTCGCGTGGGGGCTCTCGCGCGAGGAGGTGCGCAGCGCGGTGGAGTTCACCATCCTCGCGTTCGTCGTCTTCCCCCTCCTCCCCGCCGAGACGATCGACCCGTGGAACGCGGTCCAGCCGCGGCTCGTCTGGTCGCTCGTGGTCGCGGTCAGCGCCATCGGCTTCGTCAACTACGTGCTGGTGAAGCGGTATCAGGGGCGCGGCTACGCGGTGACCGGGTTCTTCGGCGGGCTCGTCAACTCGACGGCGGTCGTCGCCGAGATGGCGAAGCGCGCGAAGGGGCGCGCCGACCTCGGCGAGATCGCGGTGGGGTCGATCCTGCTCGCCAACGCCGCCATGGCGTTCCGGAACGCCGCGGTCGTGGCCGTCTTCGTCCCCGAGGCGGCGCTCGTCGTCGGCGCGCCGCTCGGCGCGATCACGGTCGCGGGGATCGGCGTCGCCGTGTGGCGGAGCGACTGGCGGACGACGATGGAGGCGGAGCTCACCTCGCCGTTCAGCCTCGGGAACGCGCTCACGTTCGGCGCGCTCTTCCTGCTCGTGCTGCTCGCCTCCGCGGTCGCCGAGCGGACGTTCGGCGCTGGCGGGTTCGTCGCCACCTCCTTCCTCGCGGGGCTGGTGTCGTCGGGGACCTCGACGACCACGGCGGTCTCGCTGCTCGGGACCGGACAGATCGGCGTCGACACCGCGGTCGCGGGCGTGGTCGCCGGGACGGCCGCCAGCATCCTGGTGAAGACGGCGTTCGCGGCGAGCATCGCGCGCGAGCTGGTCAGGCCGGTGTTCCTGTGGAACCTCCTGTTGATCGCCGTGGGCGTGGTCGCGGGGGCGCCGCTGTTGCTGTTGTGAGGGCCCGCTGAGTCCGGTGGGCGAAGTGGGTCAGGCAGCCCGTCGGACCGGCCTCAGGAGATGTGTGCGGCGATGTCCGTCGACGACATCATCCCGACGTAGTCGTCGTCGACGACCGGGAGGTGTTTCACGCCGTACATGGTCATCATCGCGGCGACCTCCTCCAGCATGAGGTCCGGCGTCACCGTCTCGACGTCTTCGGTCATCACGTCGCGGACCGTCGTCGCCTCCGGGTCGCTCCCGTCGGCGACCGCTCCGACGACGTCGCTCTGCGTGAGGATACATCCTCCGCCCGTCGTCACGACGAGCGCACTGATGTTCTCGTCGCGCATCCGCCGGGCGGCCTCCCGGAGCGGCGCGTCCGCCCCGATCGTCTCCAAGGGCGTCGACATCACGTCCGCGACGCGGGTCCTGTCGTCGAGATCCATACCGCGCTGTGTGTTACCATGTTTCATTACTCTTCCGGAACGCACAACGCGACGCGATCTCGACTCGGATGCGGCGCCGTCACGCGGCCTCGGGCCGTCCCGGCGCCCGACCCGTCAGCCTCGCCGCGAGAGGTACGCCGTGAGGTCCGTCGTGGAGACCATGCCGATCGGTCTGTCGTCGCCGTCGGTCACCGGGAGGTGGGTGTAGCCGTGCGCGGTCGGCTCCGCCAGCTCCGCGACGGTGTCTTCGCGGCCGACCGTGACCACGTCGGCCGTCATGAACGCCTCGACCGGCGTCCGGTCTTTCGGGTCGTTGTCCCGGACGAGGGCGACGAAGTCCGTCGCGGTGATCAGCCCGGCGAGGGCCCCGTCGGAGTCGAGGACGAGGAGAGAGCTACCCCCGGACTCGCGCATCTGCTCCGCCGCGTCGGCCGCCGCGGCCCCGCGTTCGATAGTCGTCAGGTCGGTCGACATGAGTCGATCTACCGGCACGTCATTCATGGTGCGTGCCAACGCTCCACATAATAATCAAACGTGCGGTCGGTTCGGGGGCGTTCGCCTCGCGACCGCGGACGCCTCACTCGTCGACGAGCGACTCGGGGGCGCCGGCGAGACCGACGAGGGCGTCCGCCTCGACGTGATGGAGGTCACCCGGGATCACGAGCAGGTGGAGCGGGTCACCGAACTCGCGGTCGGCGAGCGCGCTCAGACGGTCGGCCGCGACGACCGCGTCCGGCGAGCCGGCGCGGGCGACGACGACCGCGAGCTCGTCCGCCCACTCCTCGGCCAGCAGTCCGGCGGCGACGTCCGCGGTCATGTACTCCTCGTGGTCGGGGTCCGGACCGGCGGGGCCCGTTCCCACCTTGATGTCGAGGTAGACGACGGTGTGGAGCCCGCGCTCCCGGTTCGCCTCGATCGTCTCGACCACGCTCCCGGGGACGTCGTCGCCGCCGTGAGCGTACGGGAACGGGAGCGTCGTCGCCTTGCCGAACCGGTAGTTCTGGAGCCCGGTGAGACTCGACGCCGCGGACTGGGCGGTCACGCCGTGGATCACGCGCGTGTCGATCCCGCGCTCCTCGGCGCGGAGGCGGAGGTCGGTGTGGGTGGTCGAGATCATCGTGTCGCCGGCGGTACAGAACGCGGCGTCGCCGGACTCGGCCGCCGCGAGTATCGGCTCCGGGTCCTGCTCGACGCCGGCGCGGTCGCGCACCTCGACGTCGACGCCGTGGTGCGCCTCGAGGTCAGCGACGTCGGCGCCGACCAGTCGGCTGGTGTAGAACTCCGCGAAGACCCTGTCGGCCGCGCGGAGCGCCTCCCGCCCCTCGACGGTGACGGAGCGCTCGTCGTAGAGACCGAGCCCGATGAACGTGAGCATACCCGGAGTCGGCGCGCGGCGAATGAAAAGAACGCGGAAAATCGGCTCGGCAGCGCGAGAACATTTGACACCCTAATAGACCTTCATGATTGTCCCTTGGGATTCCATAGCAAGCCATAAGAGGGAACCAACACAAGTTCAGGCCACGAGGCCCACTCGGGCTCACATACCATTATGACTGACGACGAACTCATCTGGCGGATATCGGGGGGATCCGGTGACGGGATCGCTTCCACCAGCCAGAACTTCGCGAAGGCCTTGATGCGATCGGGGCTCAACGTCTTCACGCATCGGCACTACCCGTCGCGAATCCGCGGCGGCCACACCTACACGGAGGTCCGCGCGTCGGCGGACCCCGTGAACTCCCGGGGCGACGGCTACAACTTCCTCTTAGCGCTCGGCGACTCGTTCGCTCGGAACCCGTCCGAGGGCGCCGTCTACGGCAACGAGGAGATCAAGCCCCTCTCGGAGAACCTGGATGAGCTCCGCGAAGGCGGGGTCATCATCTACGACGAGGGGCTGCTCGACGCCTCCGAGATCCCGAACTTCGAGGAGCGCGCCGAGGAGAACGACTGGCACGTATTCCCCCTCGACCTCCGCGGACTCGCCCGCGATATGGGTCGCGAGGTCATGCGCAACACCGCCGGCGTCGGCGCGACCTGCGCGATCACCGGCATGGAACTCGACCACGTCGAGGACCTGATGCGCGACGCGATGCCGGAGAAGATCCTCGACCCGAACCTCGAGATCCTCGAGACCGCCTACGAACAGGTCCAAGAGGAGTACGACGTCGACGCGCCGGACGTGTCGGTCCCGACCGGCGAACACGACGAGACCCAACTGCTCATGTCCGGGTCGGACGCCATCTCCTACGGCGCCATCGACGAGGGCTGCCGGTTCATCTCCGGCTACCCGATGACGCCGTGGACCGAGGTGTTCACCATCATGACGAAGAACCTGCCGAAGCTCGGCGGGATCTCCGAGCAGGTGGAAGACGAGATCGCCGCGGCCGCGCTCGCGGTCGGCGCGTCCCACGCCGGCGTCAAGGCGATGTCCGGCTCCTCCGGTGGCGGGTTCGCGCTGATGTCCGAGCCGCTCGGGCTCGCGGAGATGACGGAGACACCCGTCGTCCTCGTCGAGGCCATGCGCGCCGGTCCCTCGACCGGGATGCCGACGAAGCCGGAGCAGTCCGACCTCGAACACGTCCTCTACACCTCGCAGGGGGACTCACAGCGCGTCGTGCTGGCGCCCGGCACCGTCGAGGAGGCGTACGAGCAGTCCCGGCTCGCCTTCCGGCTCGCCTACGGGTACCAGATCCCGACGATCCTGCTGTACGACCAGAAGCTCGGCGGTGAGATGACGAACGTCCCGAAGAGCCACTTCGACCGGGAGGCGAACCCGGACCTCGGGAAGACGCTCTCGGAGGACGCGCTGTCGGAGCAGCCCCACAGCGACGACGGGAAGTTCCACCGCTTCCAGCACGAGGTCGACGACGGCGTCTCCCCGCGGTCGATCCCCGGCCAGAAGGGCGGTCGCTTCCTCGCGACCGGCAACGAGCACGACCCGACCGGCCACATCAGCGAGTCCCCGGACAACCGGGTCGCGCAGATCGACCGGCGGGCCGAGAAGCTGGCGGCGATCCGCGACGACCTCGACACGGTCGACACCGGGTCGTACGCCGGCCCGGAGGACGCCGAGTACGGCATCCTCACGTTCGGCAGCCAGCAGGGAACCGTCGAGGAAGCCGTCGGTCGCCTCAACGACGCCGGCGTCTCGGTGAAGTCGTACGGCGTCTCGGACATGCTGCCGTTCCCGACCGAGCAGGTCCGGGCGTTCATCGAGAGCGTCGACGAGGTGCTGGTCGTGGAGATGACCGCCTCGGGACAGTTCCGCGGGCTCGTCCAGAAGAACCTGGGCCAGTACGGCGAGAAGCTGTCGAGCCTGCTGAAGTACAACGGGAACCCGTTCGAGCCGGCGGAGATCGTCGACGGGTTCGAGACCGCGATCGTCGAGGGCGACGGCGACGCGCCCGGCCATCAGACCACCTTCGTCCCAGCCGCAGGTGACTAAGCAATGAGCACGTTTTCAGCAATCGGAGAGGAGCGAGAGATCGACCGCGACGAGTACACCCCCGGCGTCGAGCCGCAGCCGACTTGGTGTCCGGGCTGCGGTGACTTCAGCGTCCTGAAGGCGCTCAAGCAGGCGCTGCCGGAGGTCGGGCGCACGCCCGAGGAGACCCTGCTGTGTACCGGGATCGGCTGTTCGGGCAAGCTGAACAGCTACCTCGACACGTACGGGTTCCACACGATCCACGGGCGCTCGCTGCCCGTGGCCCGCGCCGCGAAGCTCGCGAACCCCGACCTCGAAGTGATCGCCGCCGGCGGCGACGGCGACGGCTACGGGATCGGCGGGAACCACTTCATCCACACGGCCCGGGAGAACCACGACATGACGTACATCGTGTTCAACAACGAGATCTTCGGGCTCACGAAGGGGCAGACCTCCCCGACGAGCCCGAAGGGCCACAAGTCGAAAACGCAGCCTCACGGGAGCGCCAAGGAGCCGATCAAACCGCTCTCGATGTCGCTGAACGCCGGCGCCTCCTACGTCGCCCGCACGGCGGCAGTGAACCCGAACCAGGCGAAGGAGATCATCGCCGAGGCGATCGAACACGACGGGTTCGCGCACGTCGACTTCCTCACGCAGTGCCCGACGTGGAACAAGGACGCGCGCCAGTACGTCCCGTACATCGACGTTAACGACTCCGACGACTACGAGTTCGACATGACGGACCGCGTCGAGGCCCAGGAGATGATGCGGACGACCGAGGAAGCCCTCTACGAGGGCGAGGTGCTCACCGGCCGCTTCTACGTCGACGAGGACCGCCCCTCCTACGGAGAGGAGAAGCGCTCGATCGGCGAGATGCCCGAGGAGCCGCTCGCCGAGCGCTACTGGGACGACGACTACGAGTGGGAACGCTCCCACGACATGTTCCTCGACAAACACGCCTGAGCCGACCGGCGGCCGTTCACGACGCGGCGAGTTCGTTTTTTGATTCGCAAGGTCTTTTTTCATTGGTGACAAACGTACTCATATGAGTACTGTATCGACAGAGGAACGGATCCTTTCCGTGTTAGAAGAGGACGCACAGGCGTCCTGCGGGGAGATCGCCGAGCGAGCCGACGTCTCGAAACCGACGGTGCGGAAGTACATCGACCGCCTCGAGGAGCGCGGCGTGATCGTCGGCTACTCCGCGGAGGTCGACCCGAAGAAGCTCTCTTCGCAGTCGATCGCCATGGTCGGCATGGATGTCGACTCGGGGCGGTACGTGGAGGCCACGCGGGATCTGAAGTCGCTCGACGAGGTTCAGGCGCTGTACACCTCCTCGGGCGATCACATGCTGATGGCGGAGGTCCGCGCCGGCGACGGCGACGAGCTCGGCGACGTCATCTCGGAAAAGCTGCTCGGCGTCGACGGCGTCACCGCGGCCCACCCCTCGTTCCTCCAGGAGCGGCTGAAGTGAGTCGGCCGAGAAGCGGCTCGTTTTGACTGTCGACGCCTCTCAGGTGAGCGCGTCGGGGTCCGCAACGACGATCGATTCGTCGCCCGCCGGGCTCCGCCGGGTCCCGCGAGCCGCGAACCCGTGCGCGCTGAAGAACTCCTCGGCGCTGGGGCGGTCCGAGGGGACGGTCGCGCGGAGCGTTTTTACCCCGCGGTCGGCGAGCGCGCTCCCCACGCGGGCGAGCAGCTCGGCCGCGACGCCCTCGCCCGCGCGGTTCGGGTGAACCCACAGCGCCAGTAGCTCGGCCTCCGTCCCGTCGGGATCCGGGTGCGCGATGGCGAGCCCGACGGGCCCCTCCTCGTCGTGTTCCATCAGGAACGACCACTCCGCCTCGGCGGCGGCCTCGCGGACGCCGGCGGCGGACACGTCGAGCAGTGGCGCGCCGATGTCGTCGAACACCGTCTCCTCGCGGGCTCGTGAGACCGCCGTTCGCAGGTCCTCCGCGTCGTCGGGGCGAGCCGCCCGGACATCCATGTTCGACCGTGAGTAAAGAACGCACCTATAGGTTTCGGGATGCGAATTGTTCCCACAGTATCGGTCGACGAAAGCTCCGACTCGTCGGGCGAGGATCGCGACGCGTTAAGCGAAAGCCGCGGCCCGTCGGGGCCGTTACGCGACCGGTTCGACCCCGATCGTGACCGCGACGCCTTCGACCTCCCACTCTTCGACGAGTCCGCCGTCGGCGTCGGCGGCGTCGCTCGCGTCGTCGAGCCACGCGTCGGCGCGCACCTCGCCGGCGATCAGGTCGGCGTGCTCGTCCACGAAGCCGGCGACCCGGTCGTCGTCGACCGCGACGCCGACGCGAATCCGCGCCTCAACGTCGAGGTCCAGTTCCTTGCGCATCTCCTGGACCCGGCGGATCACGTCGCGGGCGTACCCCTCGGACTCGATGTCGGGCGTCAGCGAGGTGTCGACGTAGACGGTGCCGCCATCGAAGTCGGCCCCGGAGACGTGCTCCGGCGGCTCCGCGACGTATTCGACCATCTCGTCGTCGAGGTCGACGGGCTCGCCGTCGACCGCGACCTCGCCGCCCTCGACCTCGGCGCGGGTCGCGCCCTGAACCGCCTCCATCACCTTCTGGGCGTCCCCGCCGAACGCCGGCCCGATGGCGGCCATCTGGGGCTCGGCGGTCTCGACCAGTTCGTCGAAGGCGTCGGTGACGACCACGTCGCGGGCGTTGACGCGGTCAGCGATCAGCGCTTTGAGGCGGTCGACCGCGGCCGCAACCGTCTCGTCGTCGGTCTCGACGACGACGCGCGGCACGGGCCAGCGGAGCTTGCGGCCAGCCTGCTGGCGCGCGTTCGCGGCCGCCTCCTCGATGTCGCGGAAGGCCGCCACGTCGCGTTCGAGGTCGTCGTCGCGCAGGTCCGCGTCCGGCTCGGGGTACGACAGCGCGTGGACCGTCGTCGCCTCGCCGTCGAGCCGCTGGTACATCCGCTCGGTGAGGTACGGGGCGATCGGCGCGAGCAGCCGGATCACCTCGTCGAGGACCGTCGCGAGCGTGGCGTACGCGCCGCGCTTCGAGGGGGAGTCGGTCTCCTCCCACATGCGGTCGCGGACGGCCTTCACGTAGAACCGCGAGACGTCCTGCGTGACGAACTCGATGACGGCGTTGACGGCGTCGCTGACGCGGTAGTCGTCCCACGCGTCGGCGACCTCCGTCTCCACGGACTGGAGCCGGGAGAGCACCCACTCGTCGACGAGTTCGAGGTCGCCGTCCGAGAGGTCGGCGTCGGCCGGGTCGTAGCCGTCGAGCTCCATGTACTCGAGGGGGAACCGGAACACGTTCCAGAGGATGTTGAGCTTGCCCTGGATCTCGCCGAGCCCGTCCCACTCGAACGCGAGGTCGACGCCCTGCTGGTCGTGGCTGAGCAGGTAGGTGCGGAGCGGGTCGCGGCCGGCGCGCTCGATGGCCTCCTCCGGCGTGACGATGTTGCCGACCGACTTCGACATCTTTCGGCCGTCCTCGTCGTTGGCGAAGCCGTGCATCAGCACCTCCTCGTAGGGGATCTGATCGACCGCGGCCGTCCCCATACCGAGCTGCGACCAGAACCAGCCGCGGGTCTGGTCGTGCGCCTCGATGATGAGGTCAGCGGGCCACAGCTCCTCGTGGGCGGTCTCGTCGCTCGGGTAGCCGAGCGTGCCCCACGAGGCGACCGAGGAGTCGAGCCACACGTCGAACACGTCTTCGACGCGGCGGTAGGTCGTCCCGTCCTCGACGATCGTGAGGCCGTCGACGGCGGGGCGGTGGAGGTCGATCGAGTCGGGATCGATATCCTCCTCGACGCGGTCGGCGAGCTCCTCGCGGGTGCCGACCACGATCATGTCCTCGTCGAGGTTCCCCGGCTCGGCGTCCTCCGGGACCCAGATCGGGATCGGGACGCCCCAGTAGCGCTGGCGCGAGACGTTCCAGTCGGGCGCGTCCTCGATGAAGTCGCGGAACCGGTTGTCCCGGGCCCAGTCGGGGTGCCACTCCGACTCCTCCATGTTGTCGAGGAGGTCGTCTTTCACGTCCGTGATCGAGATGAACCACTGGTCGGTGACCAGCTGGATGATCCCGGTGTCACAGCGCCAGCAGTGGCCGTAGCTGTGGTCGACGGTGCCGTGCGCGAGCATGTGGCCGTCGGCGACGAGGTCCTCGATGATGTCGTCGTTCGCGTCGCGCACGAACTGGCCGGCGTACTCGCCCGCCGCCGCCTCGAACTCGCCGTTCGGACCGACGGGACAGTGGATGTCGAGCCCGAGTTCGGTGCCGCGGTGGAAGTCCTCTTCACCGTGGCCCGGCGCGGAGTGGACCAGGCCGGTGCGGTCGGCCTCCACGTAGTCGGCCGCGTACACCTGTCCGGCGCCCTCGAAGTCGGGGTAGTCGGCAACGTGGTCGGCGAGCGGGTGGTCGTACGCCCAGCCGACGAGTTCGTCGCCGGTCAGCTCCGCCTCGACCGCGTACTCCTCGTAGCGGCCCTCCCCGAGCACGTCCTCGACGCACTCGGCGGCGACGTAGAGGAGCTCCTCCTCGCCGTCCTTCTCCGCGCGGACCGCGTTGTAGGTGAGGTCCTCGTCGACGGCGACGAAGGTGTTCGCGGGGATGGTCCACGGCGTCGTCGTCCAGATGACGAGGCTCCCCTCGCGGTCGGCGAGCGGGAACTTCACGTAGATGGAGGGGTCCTCGACGTCCTCGTACTCGACCTCGTTGTTGGCGAGCCCGGTCTCGCAGCGCGGGCACTGCGAGATGGACCGCTTCCCCTGCTCGACGAGCCCGTTGTCGGCGACCTCGGAGAACGCCCACCAGGCGGCCTCCATGTACTCCGGCGAGATGGTCTCGTACGGGTCGTCCCAGTCCATCCACGCGCCGATGGATTTGAAGTCCTCGTCCATCGCCGCCCGGTTCTCCAGGGCGAACTCCTTACACTTCTCGATGAACGGCTCCATGCCGTACTCCTCGATGTCCCGCTTGTTCTCGAAGCCGAGCTCCTCCTCGACTTTCACCTCGATCGGGAGCCCGTGCATGTCGTATCCCGGGCGGTCGGTGACGCGGTGGCCGGTCATCCGCTTGTACCGGATGACGGCGTCTTTCAGCGTCTTGTTCCAGGCGGTCCCGAGGTGCATCTGCCCGGAGGTGTACGGCGGGCCGTCCACGAAGAAGAACGGCGGATCGTCGGCGTGCGCCTCCTTCGCCGCCTCGTAGGCGTCGTGGTCGTCCCAGTACTCGTCGACCGCGGTCTCGACGTCCGCGGGCGCGTACTGGTCGTCGATCTGCTCCATACGCGTTGGTCTGCGCGCGCGTATTTGAATACGGCGGAGTCGTGGGAACGGTTCAGCCCGCGTCGGCGGGGCCGCCGTCGAAGTAGTCCGCGAGCCGCTCGGCCGCCTCGGTCGCTCGGGGCGTCACCAGCGCGAACCGGATCCACTCGTCGCGGGCGGTGCCGAACGCCTCGCCCGGCATCCCGGCGACGCCGGCCTCGTCGATCAGGCGCTTGACGTTCGCCATCGTGCCGGGGAACCCGTCAAAGCGCGCGAGGACGTAGAAGGCGCCCTCCGGGCGGCCGTACTCCGCGCCCGCCGCGTCGAGGGCGGCGGCGAACGCGTCGACGCGGTCAGCGAGCAGGTCGCGCGACGCGGCGTAGTAGTCGGACGGCGTCTCTTCGAGCGCGTGGTACACCGCGTACTGAGAGGGGCGCGCCCCGGTGACGTTGACGAGCATGTGTCGGGTCTTCGCGTCGCCGACGTGCGCCTCGGGGAACACCCCGTACCCGACGCGGAAGCCCGTGATGGCCATCGACTTCGAGAAGCCGCTCGTGACGATGACGCGCTCGGAGTCCAGCGTCAGCGCCGACTCGAACGAGCCGGTGAGATCGAACCGGTCGTACACCTCGTCGACGACGACGAGCGCGTCGACGGCCGCCGCGATTTCGACGACCTCGCGGACCGCGTCGAGGTCGTAGACGGCGCCGGTCGGGTTGTTCGGCGTGTTGAGGACGACGAGTGCCGTGTCCTCGCTCGCCGCCTCGCGGATCGCGTCGACGTCGAGCCCGCCGTCGCGCGCCGTGGGCACGAGCGTCGGCTCCCCGCCGAGCAGGTGCGTCTTCCCGGGGTAGTACGGGTACACCGGGTCCATCAGGAGCGCCTCGTCACCAGCGTCGCGGTCCAGCGCCCGGGCCATCGCGAGGTAGTTCGCCTCGCCGGTGCCGTTGGTGACGACCACGCGCTCGGGGTCGACGCCCCGGCGCTCGGCGATCGCCCCGCGGAGCTCTCGGAGCCCGTCGCTCGGCGGGTACTGGAAGTCGGCGGGCGGGAGGTCGGCGTACTCGCGGAGGGCCTCTCGGAGCGCGGCGGGCGGCTCCCAGTCGGGGTTGCCGCTCACCATGTCGATGACGTCGCCGTCGGCGGCCGTGGCGTACTGCATCACGTGGAAGAACTTCGGCTCCTCGTACTCCATACGGTCGGGTCGGACGCGCCCGTCGTGGCTCTTTCGGCCCGGGAGCGTTTCGGCCCGTGAGTGGACCCCGGTCGACGGCGAGGCGGTGCGATCCTCTCCGGGCACGCCGCCCGGATCCGGTGGTTTGACCTGCCGACCCGCACACGCAGAGACATGAACAAACGCGGCCACGTCCTCAACGGCCTGCTGCTCGCCCTGGGGCTCGGCTTCATCGTCGAACCGGGTCTCGACGCGGCGACCGCGACGACCGTCGCCGAGATCACCGTCCCCGTCGTGTTGGGGGCGCTGTTCCCCGACGTGGACACCGCCTTCGGCCGTCACCGGAAGACGCTCCACAGCCTCCCCGTGCTCGCGGTGTTCCTCGCGTATCCGATCGTCTTCGGCAACCTCCAGTACGTGTGGATCGGCGTGTTGACCCACTACGTCCTCGACGTGGTCGGCAGCCGACGCGGCATCGCGCTGTTCCACCCGTTCTCGGACCGTGAGTTCGGAATGCCGAGCGGCGTGACGACGAGCAGCAAGTACGCCGACCTCGTCACGGTGGTCATCACCGGGGTCGAGCTGACGGCGTTCTGGGCGATTCACACCTACGTCGTCAGCCTTGACCTGGACCTGTCCGCGGCGTCGGAGGCCGCGGCGGGCTTCGGGCTCTGACCGGGAAGCCGATCGGGATCCGGGCCGCCCCGAGACGCTCGCACGGCCGCTATTCGTAGACGCTCACGTCGTCGAATCGCCCCTCGTATGCGACGTTCGACGGGAGGGTCGGCTCGTTGCCGGAGAGGAACATTCGGTCGAGCTTCGTCCACGTGTTCTCGTAGCCGAGGTGCGCGAACTCCACGAGCCCGCGGAGCCGGTGGCCCAGTCCGCCGCGGTGGATCACCGTTCGGGGGCGTCGCTCGCGGAAGGCGTCGGCGACCGCCTCGGCGTCGTCGAGGTCGCCCTCGAAGGCCGTCCACGCCTCGCCGACCGTGCCGGGGAGGTGGGCGTACGAGGATCCGAACCCGGCGCAGCCGGTCTCCGTCGCGGTCCGGCGGGCGCGCGCGTTCTGGTGGGGGAGCAGCTTGGTGTTGTACGTCTCGACCGCGTCGATCCGGGCGGCGTGCGCGTCGACTTCGGGTCGCGTGAGCGAGATAGTGGCGAACCCGGGGTGCGGGACGAGGACGGCCGCGTCCTGCCGCTCGAACTCGGCCATCGCTCCCTCGAAGGTGATGTAGTCGGGGACGGGATCGGAGAGTCCGAGGACGAGGAGGTGCCGCCGGTTCCCCCAGTCGCCGGTGAACACCTCGCGGGCGGGGACGACGGTCAGCTCGTCGTCGGTGTACCGGGCCGCACGCTCGCTGATCGTCGGGAGGCGCGTGAAGTGCGGCGCGTACACGAGCGCGTCGATGTCGCGCGCCTTCGCCCGGGCGACGACCTCGTCGTCGAGTATCTTGACGTGGGCGTCGACGCGCGTTCTCGATCGGGTCACGGTCGCACGGTCGTCGCGCCCGCGCAAATGGGTATCGTTCGACGACGACGGTGCCGCGACCGCGGGGGTGAACCCGCGGTGCCGACCCCCGTCGACCCCCCGGCGCGCCCGCGCCGAGTTGGGAAACCGTTAATCCCCCTCGGGCGAGAGTCCGGGTATGGCCCCTCGCTGGACGTGCGGCATCGGCGACTGCGACGCCGCCTTCGACGACGTGGAGGCGGCGATCGTCCACCAGACGAACGACCACCAGCGCCACGAGTGTAAGGTGTGCGGCACGATCGTCCCCGACGGCTACTTCGCGATCCGGCACGCGTTCGACGAGCACACCCGCGCCGAGTTCGTCCGCGCGTACGACGCCGACTCGGCCGCGGTGCGCCGCCGCGAGGAGATCAAAGGCGAGGTCGAGTCCGAGGCGGACCTCCAGCAGGTCGTCGAACAGCTCGACCGAGGCGTCTGACCCCGGCCTCTCAGTACAAGACGCGCTTCCCGAACGCGCTCGCCGCCAGCTCAGTCGCGAGCTCAGCCGTCTCGTTGTGCTGGTCCAAGGTCGGGTTCACCTCGACGATCTCCATCGACCGGAGCGCGTCAGTCTCGTCGACGATCTCCATCGCGCTGTGCGCCTCGCGGTAGGTGACGCCGCCGCGGACGGGCGTCCCGACGCCGGGCGCGGCGTTGGGGTCGAGCCAGTCCAGATCGAGGCTGACGTGGATCCCGTCGACGCCCGCGGACGCGACCTCGAGCGCCTCCTCCGTGACCGCCGTGATCCCCCGCTCGTCGATGTCCGACATCGTGTACGCCGCGAAGCCGCGGTCGCGGATCAGCTCCGCCTCCGCCCCGTCGACCGAGCGGAGCCCGACCAAGGCGACGTTCTCCGGCGAGAGCCCCGGCGCGTTCGCCCACTCGGTGTCCGCGAACTCGCCGATCCCGAGCGCCGCCGCCAGGGGCATCCCGTGGACGTTGCCAGAGGGCGTCGTCGCGGGCGTGTTGAGGTCCGCGTGCGCGTCGAACCACACGGCGCCGACGTCCGCGTCGCGCGCGGACCCGGAGAGGCTCCCGATGGCGATGGAGTGGTCGCCGCCGAGCGCCAGCGGCACCTCGCCGTCGGCGAGCGTCGCGGCGACCTCGTCGCCGAGCCGCCGGCAGACCGCTTCCGTCTCGCGGATGAACTTCGCTTCCCCCTCGCTCGGCGCGTCCGCGTCCGGGTCGCGCTCCTCGGCCCGGGGGACGTGGAGGTCGCCCGCGTCGACGGTCTCGACGCCGGCGCCGGCGAGCTGGTCGGCGAGCCCGCCGTACCGGATCGCCGACGGTCCCATGTCGACTCCGCGTCGGTTCGCCCCGTAGTCTGTCGGCGCGCCGATGATCCTGACCGTGGTCATACCGGCTACGCGACGCCGCGGCGCTTGAATGGTGGGGATCGGCGGCCGGGTCGAGCCGACGGGGCGGGATCCGCCCGACCGCGGTCCGAGCGAATCCGACCGACCGGATCGGACAGCGTTTTGCGCCCGGGCCGCCACGGACGCCCATGAGCAGTCCCGATCCCCGCTCGGTCGACCCCGGCGACATCGAGCCGATCGGCGCGACCATCGCGGTCGCGTTCACCGGCGCGGCGATCGGGCTCGTCGGCGCCGCGGTCTCGTTCGTCGCCGTCGACTTCGGCGTCGCGCTGATCGGCGTCGGTGTCGTCGTCGCGCTGTCGAGCCCGCTCGCGTACGTGCGGATGAAGCGGCTACGCGGCGGGTGAGCCGAACCGGCCCGAACCGACGGTCTCCGGCCGCCGAGACGATTCCACACGATCGTTTATAAATGGGTTCCACCGCATTTAAGCGGGGGCGCGGTGTATTCCGCACCATGTCATCGATCGAGCTCACTTCGAGCCAGAAAAGCATCCTCTCGGCCCTCATCAACCTGTACGGGGAACGAGAGGACGCCGTGAAAGGCGAGGCGATCGCCGAGGAAGTCGACCGCAACCCCGGGACGATCCGGAACCAGATGCAGAGCCTCAAGGCCCTCCAGTTGGTCGAGGGGGTACCCGGCCCGAAGGGCGGCTACAAACCCACCTCGAACGCGTACGAGGCGCTCGACATCCAGCGCATGGACGAGCCCGCGAACGTCCCGATCTACCACGAGAGCGAGGAGGTCGAGGGGGTCAACGTCGACGGGATCGACCTCTCCAGCGTCCACCACCCCGAGCTGTGCCGCGCCGAGATCCACGTTCAGGGTTCGGTCCGCGACTTCCACGAGGGCGACAGCGTCGCCGTGGGGCCGACGCCGCTCTCCAAGCTCGTCATCGACGGGACGGTCGACGGGAAAGACGACACCGCGAACATTCTCATCTTGCGGATCGACGATATGCGAGCCCCCGACGAGCCGGCCGAACACTGACTGCGAGAGCCGCTGTTTCGTTGCGCCGTGGAGGTCGTTCGACGGAGAACAGCGTTTGAGTCGTCGCCGACCCGAGCCGAGGATCGAAAGCCGAGAGTCGCGTCGCTACCGCGCGTCGGCCGATCTCACATGTCGCCGAACGCGCTGACGCCGCGGCTCGCGGAGGAGACCTTGGCGATCCAGCGCGTGGCGATGCCCTTCTTCAGCAGCTTCGCGGGCGTGCCGCCGAACGTCTTGATCGGCATCCCCATCACGTCGTGAGCGACGGCCTCCTCACCGACCGAGATGACCGTCCCCTTGTCCTCGTGGGTCCACGAGCGGAGCGGCGCGCCGCGGGCGGCGCGGGCGAGGTTCGCGCCCGCGACCTCCGCGGCCTGCCAGGCGGCCTGCGCGGTCGGCGGGGCCACGTCGTCGTCGCCCTGCTCGACGAGGGCGGTGTCGCCGATGGCGAACACGCGGTCGTCGCTGGTGCTGAAGTCGGAGCCGGCGTGGACGCGGTTCGAGCGGTCGTCCTTCTCGACCTCGACGTTGCCCAGTTCGGGCTGGCCCGTGATGCCGCCGGTCCAGATCAGCACGTCGTAGCCGAGCTCTTCCGGCTCCTCGTCCTCGCCGCCACCGAGGTAGACAGCCCCCTCGTCGGCCTCCGAGATGAAGTCGCCGGTGAGGATCTCGATGTCGGCGTCCTCCAGCCGCTGGCGGAGCGCCCCCTGGATCTGCGGGTCGTTGCCGGGGAACACCTCGTCGAGCCCCTCGACCAGTTTGATCTCGAGCGGGGCGCGGTGCTTATCGCGGTACTCGGCGATCTCACCGGCCGTCTGGATGCCGGAGAGGCCGGCGCCGCCGACGACGACCTGCGCCGGGTCCGAGCGGGTCGCGTCGGCGGCCGCCTCGCGGACGTCCTCGTGGATCGCCTTCGCGTCGTCGAGCCCCTTCAGCTGGTGGGCGTTCTCCTTCAGCCCCTCGATGCCGAAGAAGGCGGTCGTGGAGCCGACCGCGAGGAGGAGGTAGTCGTAGTCGACGGTCGTGCCGTCGTCGGTCTCGACGGCGCGCTCGTCGGTGTCGACGTCGACGACCCGGCCCTGGACGAAGTCGGACTCGGGGGATTTGATCTCGTCGACGGGGATCGTGATCTTGTCTTCGACCGCGGGGTTCCGGATCGCGCGGTGGGCCTCGTGGAGAACGAGGTGGTAGTCGTGTTCCGAGATCCACGTGAGCTCGGCCTCGCCCTCGCCGACCTCGTCTTCGAACGCCTTCACCGCCCCTGCGCCGGCGTACCCGGAGCCGACGACCACGACCTGTGTACTCATGCCTGCCGCTCCGCGGTCCGTGGGTAAAGTCGCTTTGGAACGCCCGCGCTCGGCAGCGAGCAGCGTGACGGCCGGAGCGCCCGCTACAGCGAGAGGCCGGCGTGCCAGCGGTCCGCGCCCGCCTCGCGTTTCACCTCGTCCATCCGCGTGAGGAGCTTCACCGCGAGGCTCGCGGTCTCGGCCGCGCGCGACTCGCCCTCGGTCCGGAACTCGCCGGTCACGCGGTTGGCGTACACCGAGCAGACCGCGCCGGCGCGGAGCCCGTACACGTTCGCGACCGTGAGGATGGCCGACGCCTCCATCTCGATGTTCTTCACGTTCGCGTCCTGAAGCTCCGCGACGAGCTCGTCGGAGCCGGCGGCCTCGAACCCCTCGAACCCGGGTCGCCCCTGTCCGGCGTAGAAGGAGTCGGCGCTCATCGTGACGCCCGTGTGGTAGTCGTGACCGAGCCGCTCGGCGGCCGCGACCAGGGCGGAGACCACCTCGCCGTCGGCGCTCGCCGGGTAGTCCTCGCGCACGTACTCGTCGCTCGTCCCCTCCTGCCGGACGCCGCCGGTGGTGATGACGAGGTCGCCGACGTCCATCTCCGGCTGGATCGCGCCGCAGGAGCCGACGCGGATGAACGTGTCGACGCCGACGCGCGCGAGCTCCTCGACGGCGATGGCGGCCGAGGGGGAGCCGATCCCGGTTGAGGTGACCGAGATCGGGGCGCCGTCGTAGCTGCCGGTCGCGGTGCGGTACTCGCGGTGGCGCGCGACCTCCTTGTGGTCGCCCCACAGCGCGGTGATCTTGTCGACGCGCTCGGGGTTACCGGGAAGGAGGACCGCGTCCGCGACGTCGTCGGGCGCGGCCTCGACGTGGTATCCGGCCTCGTCGTTGGGGTCCTCGCTGTCGTCGGTCATGTCTCCGCCCTTCGGCGAGCCGTTTAAAAGTAGTTCCGTCTCGGCCGGACGGGTCTCCCGCCGATCTAGTCCTCTCTCGCGTCGGTCCTCCCTCGCGTCAGTCCTCTCTCGCGTCGTCGAGCGTGCCCTCGTTGATCGTGTTCGGGAGCAGTTCCCCGAGCGTGTACTCCGTGACCGCGTCGTCGCCCTCGTCGCAGGCGACGACGAGGTCGTCGGCCGCGAACTCCGCGAGCGTCTGCCGGCACATCCCGCAGGGGGTGACCCCGTCGCGGACGCCCGACGAGACCGCGATCCGGTCGAACTCGCGGTGCCCGTTCTTCACCGCCTCCGCGAGCGCAACCTCCTCGGCGTGGAGGCTGTTGGAGTAGTTCGCGTTCTCGATGTTACAGCCGGTGTAGACGGTGCCGTCGGCGGTCCGGAGCGCGGCGCCGACGCGGTACTCGGAGTAGGGGACGTGGGCGGCGTCGAGGGCTTCGCGCGCCGCGGCGATCAGCTCGTCCATACGGCCGCGTGACGCGGCGGACCGATAACTGTACTGTGTCGCGGTCGCGCCGTCCGGCTCCCGCGTCGCCGGGCGTCCACGGGGCGGTCACTCCCCGTCCGTCCACGCCGAGAAGCCGCCGTCGATGAGGGCGTCGGCCTGCTGGCGGATGTACTCGCGCTGGGTGTCGACCACCGCGGTCGCGAAGTCGTCGCCGTCGTCGAGTCGGGCGCGGACGCGGTCCCGCTTCCAGCTCGCCGGTGTCGTGCGGTTCGCGACGCGCCACCGCAGTGGCGCGATCCATTTCGCGGCCTCGTCGTCCGCGCAGCCGGCGGTCCGGAGCCCGGCCTCCGCGTGATCGAGGAGGTCCGCGTACATCGCGTCCGAGTCGGTCGTCCGGTGGCCGTCGCGGTCGATCCACTCCATGTCGGCGTCGAGCCCGTCGGCGACGGCGGCGTAGAAGTTGTCGCGCGCGGTCTCCCACTCGAGGCCGATGACGGGGTGTTCGTGCTGGGCGAGCGCCTGCATCAGCCCGGCGAAGGCCGCCTGAAACGCGATGGAGTCGCGGACCGTGGGCTGGCCGGGGATCGGCCGGAACTCGATCCGGGCGTTCGCGGCCGAGCGGCTCGCCCCCTCGAAGACGGGGCGAACCCAACGCCAGTAGCTGCCGTGTTTCGTCCGGAACGTCGCGAAGTCGTCGTCGAAGCGATCGCTGCCGCCCGGGTCCGGCATCGGGATGAGCGTCTCGTCGGCCGCGATGCGGTCGACCGCTGTCTCGACGTCGCGGAACTCCCGGGGGAACCGGACCTTGTCGGCGTCGGTCCGCGCGTTGAGGACGGACTCGAAGACGTGGACCCGGTTCTCCGTCGCCCCCTCGGCGAGGACACGCTCGCCGTCCCAGCCGTCGTCGTACAGCGCCGGCGGGAAGAACGGCGAGTTGACGCCGAGCGCCAGCAGGGGACCGGCGATCCGAAGCGCGTACCGGAAGTGCCGCGGCAGCGTCTCGGCGTGCGCCACCTGATAGTGGGGCTGGATCGACGTGATGAGGCTCTCGGGCATCACCGTCTCCGCCGCCAGCGACACGCCCGGCGCGTCGAGGGTGACGACCGGCTCTTCCTCGGCGTCGGTCGCGGCGCCCCCGTTCGCGTCGGTGGCGTTCAGGTCGTCTCGGCGCGAGTTCGCCATCGCGTGGTACCGGACCGCGTCGCTCATGTTGACCGCGACCACCACGCCGTCGACAGCGACGCTGTCGGTGAGGTATCCCTCCGCGGTCTCGCCCGCCGGCGGGATAGTCCAGAGGCCGTCGGAGACGAGGCGCATCCCCTCGACGCCCGCGGTGTTCTCTGCGGCCTCCAGTCGGGCGCGGACCTCGGCGAGCTGGGCGCGGAGCCCGTGGTCGGAGAGGGGCTGCGGGCTCGTGGACATCTCGGCGTTGTGGAGCCCCAGCTCCTTCTCGAAGCCCATCAGCTCCAAGAGGCGGCGCGGCACGCGCATCAGCGCGTACTCGCCGGCCCGGGACTCCTCGCTCCACCGGCCGTCGCCGACCGCGTAGAACTCGTACTCGAAGCCGACGATCGACTGGTGGTTGTCGAAGGAGCCGTCGCGTAGCTCCTGTTTGACGATCTCGGCCTCCTCGGCCGCGCGCTCGGCGAACGCCTCGGCGTCGACCGAAAGCGCCTCCCGGACCCCGTCGGCCAGCGCGGACTCGGTGGTCATGCGACCGGGGAAGGACGCGGCGGAGTAAAAAGGCCACCGGCCGAGAGGTTCGCGCCGTCCGGTTCGGCAATCAGTCCGTCAGATTCGGGTCTCCGTCCGCCCGGTCCGACTACTGGTTCGCCGAGCGCGCGTCGAGCGCGACCGGTATCGACCGGCTCGCCACGTCCCCGGCGAACGCCTCGCCGTCGGCTTCCAGCAGGTCGAACGTGTCGTAGTGGATCGGGACGACGAGGTCGGGGTCCATCGCCTCGGCCAGGTCCGCCGCCTCGCGGGGGTCCGAGACGATGCCGCCCCCGCCGATGTTCGCGAGGAAGACGGAGACGTCGAGCTCGGCGAACCCGTCGAGCGCGTCCGAGTCGCCGGGCCAGAAGACGGTGCGCCCGCCGAGCGACAGGAGGAAGCCGCAGCCGAACCCGGGCGGGTGCGCGACCGAGCCGTCGGCGTCCGCGTTCGGCCCCTCCGGATCGTTGTGTGCCGGGACGGGCCAGACCCGTACCTCGCCGGCGGGCGTCTCGACGTCGACGCGGTCTTCCTCGCCGACGCGGACGACCTCGTACTCTTCCGCGAGCGCGTCGATCGGCTCCACGTCGCGGTCGATGCCGGCGGGGTCGACCCCGTCGTAGATCACGAGCGTCGCGTCCTCGCTCGCGACAGACCGGATCCCGTCGCTGTCGTAGTGGTGGTCGTGGGTGACGACGACGAGGTCGCCGTCGCGCGCCCAGTAGTCGTCGAGGACGCCGTACCGGCCGGGGTCGGTGTAGGCCACCGGCCCCCCGTCCGTCTCCAGCCGCGCCGTCGCGTAGCCGAGCCACTCCACCGAGAACTCCTCGTAGCGGACCGTCATGTTACCGTCTGCGGGCGCGCTCGTCTTGAGGGTGGCTATCGGTCGCGGTCGGCGTCGAGGGCCGTGTCGCCGATCGCCCCGTCGTCGACCGATTCGCCCTCACCGATCACGAGCAGGTCCCACGCCGCCGTGAGCGTCTCGTCGTCGATCGACCGCCCCAGCGCGTGCTCGGGAACGAGCGGCATCGGAATCGGAACGTATCCGGCCTCGCGCAGCGCCGCGAACCCGCTGACCGTCTCGACGACCGTCCCGTCGCCTCCCCGCCGGACGCGGAACCGCTTGTCGTCCGGATCGCGGCGGTACGCGAACGGGAACGCCTCGTCCGGCGGGGTCTGGAGGCTATCGACGCCGGCGAGGACGGCGACCGCCTCGCCGTCGACCTCGCAGAGGAGCCGGGGGACGACGGGTCGCCCTTCGTCGTCGACCGCGGCGGCGTCGACGTCCGAGCGGGCCGTCACCGGGCCGAGGGGCGTGTCCGTCTCGCGCCAGCCGAACGTCGGATGGCCGAGGCCGTCGGCGCGGACGCAGGCGTAGCCGCCGCCCGAGACCGGGACCCGGTCCGGGCCGAGGTGGAAGGTTCGTCGACCGTCGGTCCGCTCGGCGAGCAGCGGCGGGTCGGCGAGGAGGTCGCGCACGGCCGCCGCGGTGTCGGCGTCGCGGGCGACGAACAGCGCGCGGCGGCCCCGGTCGAGCGCGTGGCCGAGCCGCGAGGCGATCACGATCGGCGTCGCGTCGTCCGCTGCGAGCGGCTCCACCGCCAACCGGTCGTCGCCGCGGGTCGCGACCGCCGGCGGCTCGGCGCCCGTCTCCGGGCGGTCGACCTCGAACCCCGCCGCCGCGAGTCGCTCGACGGCCGCGTCGGTGAGGTCTCGCCGCGTCGCGTCGCCGAGCGGGCCTGGCATGTGTTACACTACGAACCGGACCGTCAAGGAGTTTCGCGTGTCGGAACGTCAGCCGTCGCCGGCGAACCGACGGACGCGGGCGAGCGAGTCGGCGTCGTCGACCCCCTTGTCTTCGCGGACGCCGACGAAGCGGGGGAACCGGAGCGCGTAGCCTGCGGAGTACGTCGGCGAGGTCTGGATCTCCTCGTAGCCGACCTCGACCACGAGTTCGGGGTCGAACGAGACCGTCGTCCCCGTCTCGTCGACGACGTGCGGCTCCAACCGCTCCGTGAGGTCCGCGAGCCCCTCGTCGGTGATCCCCGTCGCCACCTTGCCGACCGTGGCGTACCCCGGTGGCGCGGGGTCGTCGGCGTCGCGGCCGCCGGCGTCGCGGTCGGCCGCGTCGTTCCCGGCGTTCTGCGCCGCGGACTCGTCCCCCTCGCGGACCGCGAGCAGGAACGTGCCGAACAGCTCCGCACGGCGCCCCTCGCCCCACTCGGCCCCGACGACGACGGCGTCGAGCGTCTCCACGTCGGGCTTTCGCTTCAGCCAGTCGCGCCCGCGGTCGCCAGGAGTGTACGCCGCGTCGGGGTTCTTCAGCATGACGCCCTCGTGGCCCGCGTCGAGCGCGGCCCGCTCCTCGGCCGCGATCGAATCCGTGTCCGCGGCGACGGTGAGATCCGCGGCTGCGTCCGGGAGGAACTCGTGGAGCCGCTCGTGGCGCGCGGTGAGGGGTTCCTCGAGTAAGTCGTCACCGTCGGCGTGGAGGCAGTCGAACGCGTGGAGCCGCAGGGAGACCGCCTCGCGCATCCGGTCGATGTCGTGTTTTCGCCGGAACCGCCGCAGCACCTCCTGAAACGGGAGCGGGTCGCCGTCGTCGTCGACCGCGACGACCTCGCCGTCGAGGATGACGGGCGCGTCGACGCGGTCGGCGACGAACTCGACGATCTCGGGGAGCGCGTCCGTCACGTCGTCCATGTTCCGCGAGTAGAGCCGTGGACCAAGCGCGGTGCCCTCGCCGCCCGGCGCGTCGCCGTCCGGCACGCCGTCGTCCGCCTCGGCTCCGTGCGGCGCGTAGTGAACCTGAACGCGAGCCCCGTCGAACTTCGTCTCGACGGCGACCTCGCCGAACGCGTCGAGCGCGTCGGTCGCGGTGCCCGCCTGCGCGAGCATCGCCTGGACCGGGCGGCCGACGCGCAGCGACTCCTCGCGGAGCCCCGCGATTCCCTCGTCGCGGGCGCGGACGGCGACCCGCCCGTAGTCGTTCGTCACCTGAAGCGCGCGCTCGACGGCCGCGACCGCGTCGTCGGGCGCGGTGAGTTCGGGACCGTCGCCGTCGGCGGGGCCGTCATCGTCGTCCCCGGACTCGTCGCCGTCGTGGGCCGTCTCGGAGGTCAGGAACGCCTCCGCGATCGCGTCCCGGACGGTTCCCTCGCCGACGCCGAGCCGCATCTCGCCGAGGACAAGGCGGGCGAGGAAAGCCGCCTCGCTCGGCGAACAGCGGGTGAACAGCCCGAACAGGGCGTCGCGTTTGCGCGACTCGCTGCCGTCGCCGCTCGCGGCCGCGAGGTTGCGGAGTTCCTCGTCGAGCGCGGCCACCGTGAGCGCGTCGCGACCGGAGCCGAACGCGGCGAGGCCCCGCTGGCCGCCGAAGTCGTACGCGGCCGCGACCGCACCGATCTCGCCCCGCTCGGCGAGGCGGTCCTCGACGTCGGCGGCGTCGACGTTCGGGCCCGCGGCGCGGGCGATCGCCTCACGGCAGAGCGCGGGCCCGACGTCGAGCGTACGGGTGTCGTGGGCGGGGAAGACACGACCGAGGAGGAACCGGACGACGACCGGGAGGTCGTCGGTCGACCCGTGGTTCGCGCCGCCGTCGCCGGCGTCCGCGAGCAGGTCGGCGACCGCGAGGGTCGTCTCGATGTCGCCGTCGTGCGCGGCCACCCGTTCCGCCCGCTCAGCCAGCGCGGCGAATTCCATACGCGTCGGGTCGGCGGCCGGCGGGCAAAAGCGACGCGATGACGGCGGACGATCGGGCCGGGGAACCGCTTTTCACCTCCGCCCTCGTACAGCCGTCTATGTACGTCCGCGACGCCAAAAACCGTGACGAGGCGTGGTTGTTGGACGCGATCGAGCAGCTGGGGCTCGACGACGTCGCCTTCCGGTCGCGGGACTACGTGATCGCGGTCGACGAGGAGTCGGGCGACCGGGCCGGGTTCGGTCGGCTCCGGCTCCACCGCGGCGACGAGGACGAGGAAAACCGGATCGAGCTCACCGGCATCGGCGTCCTCCCCGAGTGGCGCGACCGCGGCGTCGGGGCGCACGTCGTGGAGCGCCTCGTCGACACCGCGGCCGCGGACGGGTTCGAGACGGTGTACGTGCTCACCGACCAGCCGGAGTACCTGACGCAGTTCGGCTTCGAGCGCGTCGACACCGACGACCTCCCGCCGGCCCTCTCGGACCGCCTCACCGAGAAGCGCGAGTTCCTCGGCGGCGGGGTCGTCGGCCTCGAACTGACCGTCGACGCGTTCGAGATGGCGGACCGGTTCCGGCGGGCGTTCAAGGACGCCGAGCCGACGGGCGACGACGAGCCGGAGGAGTCGGCGGAGGACTTCGGGATCGACCCCGACTCGGCGACGTACAAGTACGACACCGGTCGCTGAGCCGCGAGACTGGTTTTTTGTGGCCGCTGTGGCGCGTGCCTCCGAGCGTCCTTCGGACGCGAGGAGCACGCGCGAGGGAGTCGGTGGTCCGGAGCGGAGCGGAGGACCACCGACGAGGCTGGGGAGGTGTGAGGCGCGGTCGCTGTGCGGGGCGGGGCTCGCGGCTGGGGCTTCGGTGGTGGTCGTTTCGATCGATAATTCATAAATGGTATCGTCAGACAGCCGAGCGGCTGGGTGTTCGAGGTTGCTCAGCGTGGCGGCGTCAGTTGCGTATAACTGGAGCCCGGATGAGGGTGATTTTACGTATAAGTAAACGCTCGCGGCGTCGACGCTCACACCGGCGACCGTAGCGTCACAGCATCACCACTCGTCGAAGGAAGCAGCGTATGAATGGCGGACAGGCGGGGTAGCCCGGCGTTCCGTCACGGGGTATCCCGATTGCCTCCTCCACCCCGCGACCCGACGAGCGACTGGCGTCCGGCGGTGGGCTGCTCGCTTCCGCGCCTGACCCAATATCGCCGACGAACCGCGACGGACCGCTCCTGCGAGCGGGCGCCACGGACCGCTGTCCCCGGCGGACGAGGCTTCCACGTTGGCTCTCGGGGCCCGTGCCGGTCTGACCGGACGTGCCCGCTGTTCGGTCCCCGCTGAAGACTGCCTCACGGGTAACGAGCGGGGCCTAACCGCCCGACCTAGTCCGTTCGACGATATTCGGGTGCGGCATAAGGGCCTTTCGTTCGCCGGCCGACGGCGACGCGGGCGGCGAGCGCGCGTCGGAAAAGAGGCGTCCCGCGCGTTCCGGCGTCTCGGCTACGATAACACCGCTCGGGCGTACACCGCCGCGGAGAGCGGCAGCGGGACGGAGAGCGCGACGACGGCGGGCGCGTGCCACACCAGCCAGAGGTGGTCGCGGAACACGGCGGTCGGTTGGACCGCGAGCGCCCACGTCGCCGCGCTCGCGGTCGTCGCGAGCCCGAGGACGATTGCCACGCCCGCGAGCGTCCCCGGGTCGACGTTCCCCTGCTCGACCGAGGCGATAACGACCGCGGCGAGCAGCGCGAACAGCGCGATCCCGCTCCAGCCGACGGCCCCGGAGGCGTAGTAGGACGCGAGCTGCGACGCGTACTCCGGCCCCGTGATGATCGCGTACGGCGCGACGAGCGCGACGACGGTGACGACCGCGGCGGCGATCCCGACCCGACGCGAGACGGCGCGGAGGTTCATACCCGACCTCGGAACGGAACCGCGGTAAAAGGACCGGATCGGAGCGGACGCGGGGGGCGACCGCCTCGCCGCGCTCCGTTCCCGTAGCGTTTTGGCCCGTCGGCACCCACTACGGACCATGTCACTCGACGTCGACCTGCCGGAGCCTCCCGAACTCGCCGCCGTCGACCCGAACGAGTACGAGGACGCCGAGGTGGCTGGCGGCGAGTACCGCCGCGACGACCTCGAAGCGCTCCTCCGCGAGGGCGCGTGGGAGGAGGCGTTCGACCAGTGGGCCGCGGGCAGCGACATGGACGCGGCGGACTGGCAGATCGCGCTCGACCTCGAGTTAGTCTCCCGGTTCGACTTCTTCTGGGACGACTTCGCCGACCGGGTCGGCTACCACGCGCCGGGGCTGCCAGAGGACTGGAAGGAGCGCGACCTCCACCCGGACCTCGACTCGTGGGGGACCGTCTCCGCGATCAACGCGGGGCTCACGGAGCTCGGGCAGATCGTCTGCGAGACGCTCAAGGAGGAGTACATCGACTGGGAGGCCGACTTCGAGGCGCCGGACGACCTGCCGGACTTCGACGAGTAGCGGCCGCTTGTGGCCGGGAGGCGACTGCTCAGTGGCCCCAGCGGTTCCCGTCCGGGTCGTAGCGCGCGTCCATGATCCGGTCCCACTGCTCGTCGGAGAGGTGGAGGTCGGCCGCCGCGACGTTCTCGTCGAGCTGATCGACTGTCCGCGCGCCGACGATGGGGACGCAGGTAAACTCGTCCCAGCCGGAGAGCCACGCAAGCGCGACCTGCGCGGGCGTCGCGTCGCACTCGTCGGCCACATCGCGGACCGCGTCGAGCACCTTCCAGCCGCGCTCGGAGAGATAGAAGCGCTCGAACCGGTCGTCGAAGCTCGCCCGGGAGCCGTCGGGCGCGATCACCTGCTCGGGGTCGTCCGGGTCGGCGCGCTCGTACTTCCCGGTGAGGAACCCGCCCGCGAGCGGAGAGTACGGGCAGACCGCAAGGTCTTGGTCGATACAGACGTCGAGGTACTCCTTCACGTCCTCGTAGTAGCCCGCGTGGTGGAGTGGCTGGACCACGTCGAAGCCCGCGTACCCGTTGGCGTCGGCGGTCCACTGCGCCTTCGTCAGTTGCCACGCCGCCATCGTCGACGCGCCGAGGTGGTGGACCTTTCCCTCGGCGACCAGCTCGTCGAGCGCGCGCATCGTCTCCTCGATGGGGGTGTCCTCGTCCCAGCGGTGGATGTAGTAGATATCGAGGTAGTCCGTGCCGAGCCGGTCGAGGGTCCCCTCGATCTGCGCGCGGATGTGTTTCCGGCCGAGCCCGGAGTCGTTGGGTCCGGGCTCGCCGCGCCCGTCGAATGGGAAGTACACCTTCGAGGCGATCACGTAGTCCTCGCGGTCCCGCTCCGCGAGCCACTCGCCGATGTACGTCTCGCTTTTCCCGTTCGGCGTCCCGTAGACGTTGGCCGTGTCGATGAAGTTGATCCCGCGGTCCGCGGCCGCGTCGAGGAGCTCGTGTGACTCCTCGCGACCCGTCTCCACGACGCCGTTCGTCTCGCGCCCGAACCGCCACGTGCCGAAGCAGAGCTCCGAGACGCTGAGCCCGGTGTTCCCGAGCCGTCGGTAGTCCATACCCGGTCCTCGCGGGGGAGGTGTGTAAAGCGTGGCGGCGCCGGCCGGCGACGCCGCGAAGATCGGCCGAGGCGCCGACGCGAGCGCGGACGGCCCGGCCTGCGGCCGCGCCTACCCGAAGTTCTCGACCTTCGCGGCGTCCGCGTCGCCGCCCGCCGCCTCGATGGCGGCCTCCGCGTCGGCGACGAGGTCGGCGAACCCGTAGACGAACACGGTCCCGCCGTCGGCGCCGGTGAGGACGTCGGCGACGGCGTCGGTCAGGGGGGCATCGCCGTCGAGCAGCCTGACCGCGGCGCCGCGCTCGCGGAGGGCGTCGATCCGATCGGCGTGGGCCACGTCGTCGTCGCGGTAGACGACGGCGGCCTCGGCGTCCTCGTCGAGCGCGCGCTCAGCGATGGCGACCGCGGGGCCGACCCCGGGGCCGCCCGCGATCACGACCGCGCGTGGCTCGCCGTCGTAGTGCTGGTCGCCGAAGGGGCCGGAGAGCGTCATCTCGGTGCCCGCCTCGGCGCCGGAGAGGAACGCCGAGAACTCGCCGCCCTCGTCGGGGTCGATACCGACCGTGACCTCGAACGTCTCGCCGACGCGGGGCGACGAGAGGGTGTAGAACCGCGCGACCGACTCGCCGCCGATCTCGGTGCCGAGCTTCACGAACTGTCCGGGTTCGGCCGCGAACCCCTCGGGGGCGCGGAAGCGGAGGGCGTACGTGTCGGAGCCGACCGGCTCCACCGACTCGACCGTCGCTGTCGTGTCCATACGTCGGATCGGCGGGGCAGACACAAACGCCTTCCCGTCGCCGTCGGTCCTGCCCATGTCGAAACCGGTTCGGACGGGAGGCCCAGACCGCCGCTGGGGTGACCGGCCCGCAGGGCCGACCGCCTCGGCATGGGGACGACCCGACACATAGACGCCAGATGCGAGGATACCCGACGCCTTGGCCTACCTCGTCGTAAACAAGTCCGCCGCGCACGGGGCCGACGCAGTTCGTCAAACGTCGAAAACGGGTCCGACGCGAAGGGTCGATCGTGATGATTTTGGTGAACGAACGTCCAATTATGTGCGTTATTACAAGGTATATAGGGCTCAAAGCTGACAATATTCGCGATATCGAAGACGTACGTCCAGATACACCTCGGTGGCTCCTTCCAGAAGCCTTTTGATGAGTCCGCCGGAACCTTGCCCATAGCACATGGCTGCGGATTTCAACTGGGCTGTCGGCGGAGAGGCCGGCGACGGCATCGACTCGACGGGGAAGATCTTCGCACAGGCGCTTTCCCGCGCGGGTCGACACGTGTTCACGTCGAAGGACTTCGCATCTCGGATACGAGGCGGCTACACCGCCTACAAGGTGCGAACCTCCGTCGACAAGGTACAGAGCGTCGTTGACCGACTCGACGTGCTCATCGCGTTGACCCCCCGGACGATCGAGGAGAACCTCGACGAGCTCCACGAGGGGTCGGTGATCATCTACGACGGCGAACGGACGACGATGCAGGACGTCGAGATCCCCGAGGGGATGATCGGCCTCGACGTGCCGCTGAAGAGCCTGGCCGAGGAGGCCGGCGGCGCGATTATGCGGAACGTCGTCGCGCTCGGCGCGGCCTGCGAGGTGGCCGAGTTCCCCATCGAGAACCTCGACTCGGCGCTGGAGAAGCGGTTCAAGGACAAGGGCCAGAAGCTCGTCGACAACAACAAGGAGGCGGCCCGCGCGGGCCAGTCGTACGTCGCCGACGAGTACGACCACGAGTTCGACTACTCGCTGGAGACCACCGACGAGGACTACGTCCTCCTCAACGGCGACGAAGCGATCGGCATGGGCGCCATCGCGGCCGGCTGCCGCTTCTACGCCGGCTACCCGATCACGCCCGCGACCGACGTGATGACGTACCTCACTGGCCGCATCGAGCGGTACGGCGGCCACGTCGTCCAGGCGGAAGACGAACTCTCCGCGATCAACATGGCGCTGGGCGCGGCCCGCGGCGGCGCCCGCGCGATGACCGCGACCTCCGGGCCGGGGATCGACCTGATGACCGAGACGTTCGGGCTCATCGCCACCTCGGAGACGCCGCTCGTCATCTGTAACGTGATGCGCTCGGGCCCCTCGACGGGGATGCCGACGAAACAGGAGCAGGGCGACCTGAACCAGATGTTGTACGGCGGCCACGGCGAGGTGCCGCGGTTCGTCCTCGCGCCGACCACCATCTCGGAGTGCTTCTGGAAGACCGTCGAGGCGTTCAACCTCGCCGAGAAGTACCAGCTCCCTGTCTACCTCACCGCCGACCTCTCGATGGCGGTCACCGAGCAGACGTTCTCCCCGGAGACGTTCGACATGGACGAGGTGGAGATCGACCGCGGCAAGGTCGTCGACGAGACGGCGATCGACGACCACATGAGCGAGTCGGGCGGCTTCCAGCCCCACGAGATCACCGACGACGGGGTCTCGCCGCGGGCGTTCCCCGGTACGGCCGACGGCGCGCACATGTCCACCGGCCTCGAACACGACGAGCAGGGCCGCCGGACAGAGGACACGGAGATGCGCGTCGAGCAGGTCGACAAGCGCAACCGCAAGGTCGAGACCGCCCGCGAGCGCGAGGACTGGAGCCCGCGCGAGTTCGGTGACGAGGACGCGGACACCCTCGTCATCACGTGGGGGTCGAACGAGGGCGCGCTCGCCGAGGCAGTGGAGTTCCTCGACGAGGACGGACTGGACGTGCGGGTCCTCTCGGTCCCGTACATCTTCCCGCGGCCGGACCTCGCGGAGGACGTGGCGGCCGCCGAGACGACGGTCGTCGTCGAGTGTAACGAGCAGGGCCAGTTCGCGGACCTCGTCGAACACGACGTGCTCGAACGCGTCGACCGCGTGAACAAGTACAACGGCGTGCGGTTCAAGGCCGACGAACTCGCAGCGGAGATCAAGTCGACCCTCGAAGCGGGGGTGGAGGCGTAACCAATGAGCTCAGACATTCGATTCACCGATTTCAAGTCCGACAAGCAGCCGACGTGGTGCCCGGGGTGCGGCGACTTCGGGACGATGAACGGGATGATGAAGGCCCTCGCGGAGACGGGCAACGACCCCGACAACACCTTCGTCGTCGCCGGCATCGGCTGTTCCGGCAAGATCGGCACGTACATGCACAGCTACGCGCTCCACGGGGTTCACGGGCGCGCGCTCCCCGTCGGCACCGGCGTCAAGATGGCGCGGCCCGACATCGAGGTGATGGTGGCCGGCGGCGACGGCGACGGCTACTCCATCGGCGCGGGCCACTTCGTCCACGCCGTCCGGCGCAACGTCGACATGACGTACGTCGTGATGGACAACCGCATCTACGGGCTGACGAAGGGCCAAGCGTCGCCGACCTCCCGCGAGGACTTCGAGACGTCGACGAGCCCCGACGGGCCCAAACAGCCGCCGGTGAACCCCCACGCGCTGGCGCTCGCCTCCGGCGCGACGTTCATCGCGCAGTCGTTCTCCTCGGACGCGCTCCGCCACCAAGAGATCATCCAGGAGGCCATCGAGCACGACGGGTTCGGCTTCGTCAACGTCTACTCCCCCTGCGTCACCTTCAACGACGTCGACACGTACGACTACTTCCGCGACTCGCTGGTTGACCTGAAGGAGGCGGACCACGACCCGACCGACCGCGAGGCGGCGAAGGACGTGATCCTCGACAACGAGAAGGAACACCAGGGCGTCATCTACAAGGACGAGTCGTCGGTGCCGTACCACGAGCAGCACGGCGTCGACGAGGACATGTCGGTGCTTCCGGACGGCGCCCCCGAGGGCGCGACCGACCTCGTCCGCGAGTTCTACTGAACCGCGCCGCGGTCCCGGCGGGCGGACCCGATCCGACGCCCGTTTCGGGGGCCGGGTCTGCGTCCGACCGCCGGATGAGACCCCGGTAATTCCGACCTCTCTCGACGGCCAAAACCGGGCGAACGAGGGGGTTCGCGCGTATTTTCCGGTGGGTTTCAGCAAGCCTAATTAGGTGGGTCCGTAACCGTCGTGTATGGTTGACCGCTACGACGTCGCCATCGCCGGCGCCGGTCCGGCGGGCGCGCAGTGCGCCCGTGACCTGGCGACGCGCGACTACGACGTCGTCGTCTTAGAGACGGAGTCGGAAGACGAGTTCCCGCGACAGAGCAACAAGTCGACGGCGGGCACGTTCCCGTCGATGATGTCCTCTTTCGGAATCCCCGACGACGTCGTGATGTCGTACACCGACGACGTCGTGCTGGAGTCGCCCAACGAGTACTATGAGAGCTACCAGCCGGGCGCGGTGTTGGAGTTCGCGGAGTTCAAGCAGTTCCTCGTCGCCGACGGTCGCGACAACGGCGCGGAGTACCGCTTCGACGCGCGGGTCTCGCGGCCGATCCTCGACGACGACGGCGTCATCGAGGGGGTGCGGTACAACGGCGACGAAGCGGTGTACGCCGACATCGTGATCGACGCTACCGGTCCGGCCGCACCGATCGCCAGCGCGCTCGACGTGGTCGACCTCGAACGCGAGAACCAAGCCATCGGTATCGAGTACGAGATGGAGGGCGTCGAGATGAACCACCCGGACTACGCGGACCTCCGGCGGGCGATGATGCTCCGCTTGGACCACAACATCGCGCCCGGCGGCTACTCGTGGATCTTCGCGACCGGCGAGGACACCGCGAAGGTCGGCATCTGTTACATCCAGAACGACCGCCACCGCGAGTTCGCCGAGGCGGGGAAGACCGTCGACGGGTACCTCGACGACTGGATCGACCGCGACCCGCGGTTCGCCGAGGCGGAACAGATCGACGAGACGGTCCACCGCGGCTCCGCGCACATTCAGCGCCCGGAGCAGATGTACACCGACCGGTTCCTCGCCGTCGGCGACACCGTGCCGAGCATCGACCCGCTGTGGGGAGAAGGGATCCACAAGGGCATGAAGTCGGCCCGCGCCGCCGCGGCGACCGTCGACCGCTGTCTCACCGACTCGGAGCGGCGCATCGACGCGGAGAGCCTCGCGGTGTACGAGACGCTCTGGCACCGAGACGTGGCGCCGCGCGCGGAGTCGCGACTGACGCTCACGGAGTTGCTGTACCTCGCACCCAACGAGCGGTACGACCGGTTGATGCGCGATCTCCAAGAGACGGACGACGACATCTTGGCGAAGGCGAACCGCGGCGAGAAGGCGGGGATGGCGCGGCTGCTTCACCTCGACGATGTCCCGCTGCTCGCGAAGTACGCCCGCGAGCGGTTCGGAATCTGAGGAGCCGGGCCGATCGGTCGCGGACGCACATATTCTGCGAGCGGGTGACGCGCCGCGACGTTTGAAGAGCCGTTCGGAGAAGGCGGGTGGGCGGCGGGCGCGACCGTTACCGTTCGTCGAGGGGAACGAACTTGCTGTCTTCCGGACCGGTGTACCGGGCGCGCGGACGGATGAGGCGGTTGTCCTCTTGATACTCGGCGACGTGCGCGATCCAGCCGCCGACGCGGCTCATCGCGAAGATGGGCGTGTACATGTCGACGGGGATGCCGAGCGAGTCGTAGACGGAGCCGGAGTAGAAGTCGACGTTCGGGGCGATCCCCTCCTCGACGAGCCCCTGTTCGGTGAGGTACTCCTCGATGGCGGTGGTGTAGTCCAGCCACTTGGTGTCGCCCGACGACTCGGCGAGGTCGCGGAGCTTCTCCTCGAGGATGTTCGCGCGGGGGTCTTTCACCTTGTAGACGCGGTGCCCGAAGCCGGGGACGCGCCGTCCGTCGTCCCGGGCGTCTTTCACCCACTGGACGGGGTCTTTCGAGGAGGCGTCCACCTCGTGGAGCACCTCCATCACGTCTTGGTTCGCGCCGCCGTGGAGCGGGCCGGAGAGCGCGCCGATACCCCCGGTGACGCCGGAGTAAACGTCCGCCATCGTCGACCCGATCACCATCGCGGTGAACGTGGAGGCGTTGAGCCCGTGGTCGGCGTGGAGCGTGAGCGCCATGTCGAACGTCTCCTCGCTCACGTTGTCCGGCTCGGTCCCGGTCAGCATGTAGAGGAAGTTCCCGGCGTGCGAGAGGTCCGGGTCGGGGGCGACCGGCTCCTCGCCCTGACGGACGCGCTCGAACGCGGCGAGGACCGTCGGGATCTTCGCCGTGATCCGTCGTCCCTGACGAAGCGTGGCCTCACCGGGGTCGGCCTCGTCGTCCGGGTCGTACGCCGACAGCATCGACGTCGCGGTCCGGAGCGCGGCCATCGGACGCTCGCCGGCGTCCGCGAGCGCGCGGACCGTCTCGATGACGTCGTCGTCAACCTCGCGCTCCGCCGCGAGGTCGGCGGCGAACGCGTCGAGCTCCGCGGCGGTGGGGAGCGAGCCGTGCCACAGGAGGTACAGCACCTCCTCGTAGCTCGCGCCCCGCGCCAGGTCTTCGATGTCGTACCCGCGATACACGAGCTTCCCGACCTCGCCGTCGACGTAGCTCAGATCTGACTCCGCGACGAGGACGCCCTCGAGCCCGCGTTTTAACTCATCAGCCATACCCCGAGTTATCTAGGCCGTCAAAAAAGCGTTATCTTTCAGGAGGGATACGTTACGACAATCGTGGTATGTGGCCGCGTCGAACGACGACGTGACAGCGAGCGAAAACGTCTGGCGTGGATGCGATCGCCAGCCAGCGGGGCGATCGGACGGCCGTCGGGCGGCTACGTCCGACCCGAACGGCCGGTTGCGGGATTCACCGCGCCGGGACGACCGTCACGGTCCGGTTCCGGTCGATCGCGTCCTCCAGTTCCTCGGCGATGGCCGAGCCGCGCGAGACCTGAACCTCACCGCCGCGCCCGACCGTGGCGGTGAAGAGGTACTCGCCGTCCGCGCGCACTTCGACCGTCTCGCCGACCTCGTCGTCGACATCGATGACGACGTGACGCGAGGTGATCTCCGGCGCGACCACCGTCCCGCGCTCGGCGCCGACCTGCCCGTCGCCGTGCCCGTTCTCGGGGCCGCCGGCGGGACCGCCGCCGGACCCGCCGGGCTTCTCGTCGTGCGTGCGGACGTCGATGTCGATCCCGAGGCGGTTCTCGATGTCGGCGATGCGGCCGCCGCCCTTCCCGATCACCGTGCCGATGTCGCCCTCGGTGACGTAGACGACCGCCTCGTCGTCGCCGTTCAGCTCCACCTCGACGTGGCCGTGCGCGACCGAGCGGATCTCGCGTTCGATCTCCTTTTTCGCGATGCGGCCGACGCCCGTCTCGCTCCCCGCCTCGCCGCCGTCCTCGTCGAGCGGGACGGTGACGACCTGCCGGTTGAACGTGTATATCTCGTACTCCGGCCGACCGGTCTCGAAGTTCGACACCTGAATGACCGGACGGGCAAGGTCCTCGGCGGTGAGCCCCGCCGGCACCTTCACTTCCGTCGTCACGTCGTAGACCGTGTGGACCTCACCGGCCTCGATGTAGACGACGGTGTCGACGATCTGCGGGATCATCCCGAGTTCGACGCGGCCGACGAGCCGCTGGAGCGCGTCGATGGCGCGGGAGGCGTGGACGACGCCGACCATGCCGACGCCAGCCATACGCATGTCGGAGAACACCTCGAAGTCGTTCGTCTTCCGGACCTCGTCGTAGATGGTGTAGTCCGGCCGGACGAGGAGGAGAGAGTCGGCGGTGTTCTCCATCTCGCCGCCGAGCGCGCCGTACTGCGTGATCTCGGGACCGACTTGGAGGTCCCGGGGCTTCTCCATCGTCTTCACCGCGTAGTCGCTGTCGTTTAGGAACTCCGCGACCGCCTGCGCGAACGTCGACTTCCCGGCGCCGGGCGAGCCCGAGATGAGGACCCCGCGTTTCCGCTCCGCGAACCGGTCGCGGAGCTCGTCGGCGAACTCGTAGTCGTCGAGGTCCGTCTTCGCGATGGGGCGGACGGCGGTGATCTCGACGCCGTCGGCGAACGGCGGGCGCGCCACCGCGATCCGGTAGTTGCGGAACTGGACGATGTTCATCCCGTCGTCAGAGAGCTCGATGAACCCCTCGCTCGACTGGCGGGCCAGGTCGACGATCGAGTTCGCCCACTCCCGCAGCTGCGCCTCGTCGGTGGGGTCGTCCGCGATCTCGACGTAGCGCATCTCGCCGAGCGCCCCGCGTTTCGCCTTCGGGACGGTCCCCGTCTTGAGGTGGACTGACATCGTCTCGTCGGTGAAAAAGTCCTGTATCGGCAGCTCGTCGACGACGCCGCGGGCGACGGGCTCGACGTACTCGACGTCGAGCCCCTTCGCGCGGGCCACCTCGGCCTGAACCACGTCGCTGGAGAGGAGCGTCGCGTCGTGGTCGGCGGCGAGGTCGCGGATCAGCGCGTCCACGTCGCCCTCGTGTGCGTTCGAGCGGGCGTCGCCGCTCGCGCGCTCGCCGACGTACCGCAGCTCGATCGTCCCGTCGTCGGCGTAGTCCGCGAGCCGCTTGAGTTCGCTGAGCCCGTCCCAGCCGGATTCGAGCCCGTCGTTCGCCTGCGACTCCAACTCGCCGACGACCGCCTCCGGGACGAACACGGTGACCGACTCGTAGGTCCCGTCCGCGACGCGTTCGGACACGCGGCCGTCGACGACCGCGCTCGTGTCCGGTACTACGTTCATACCCGAGTTCGGGACGGGAACCGTATAAGGGTGTTCGACCGGGGGCCGCGGGCGGACGGCGTGGAATCGCGCCGGTCAGTCGTCGCATCGGTCGTGCCGGTCGAGCGGCGCGGCGGTCGCGCCTCCGTCGAACCGGTCGACCCGCTCAGTCGTCCGCGGCCGCCCGCTCCGCCCGCTCGGCCGCCAACCGCTCGGCGTAACCGGTGAAGTTCTCGAACAGTTGCTTCGCCTCGCAGGCGGCGTCGTAGGCGTCGGGCGTGATCGACTCGAGGACGCCGTCCACGCGGGCGTCACCGATCTGATCCCGCTTACCGTCGGTCACGTCGCGGGCCGTGTCGATGTCGTACTCCGGGTGGAACTGGACCCCCCAGCAGTGGCCGTCGCGGAACGCGTGGACGCCGCGGTCGTTCTCCGCGAGCAGCGTCGCTGACGGCGGGAGTTCGACGACTGCGTCGCCGTGGGTGGTGAAGGCGGTGAACGTCTCGTCGATCCCCTCGAACAGCGGGTCGTCGCGAGGTCGGCGGATCTCGTTGTAGCCGATCTCGAACCCGTCCATGCCCGCGACGCGGCCGCCGAGCGCCTCCGCGAGCACCTGGTGACCGTAACAGACGCCGAGGACGGGGACGCCGGCGTCGGCGGCCTCGGCGACGTAGTCGACGAGCGGCGGGATCCACGCCTCGTCCCAGTAGACCGACGAGCGCGACCCGGTCACCACGACGCCGTCGAACTCGGTGTGATCGGGGAGGTCTCCCGCGACGGCGTCGAACTCGACGAGGTCGGCGTCGAGTTCTCTGCGGAAGTTCCGCCGGGTGTTCGCACCGTCGTGGGCGGCGTTCAGCAGGGCGAACCGGAGGCGAGTCATCAGGTGAAGGGTTCGGCGAGAGTCACAAAACGGTTGCGACGCCGGACGCCCCGGCCGACGACGCGGACGCGGGCGTCGCGCGGCCCCGAACGCCGCGCCTACTCGAACCGGCCGGCCGCGTGTTCGGCGAGCCAGCCGACGAGGAGGTCGTTGACCGCGGCCGACGCCTCGACTCCGACGAGGTGGCGCGCCCCGTCGATCCCGTGGAACTCCCCGCGGGGGAGCCCCTCCGCGAGCGTCTCCCCGGCCGTGGCCGGACAGACCGTGTCGTCGGTGCCGTGGACGACGAGCGCGGGCGTGGTGATCTCGTGGAGGCGACCGGTGAGGTCGAACCCCTCGATCGCGGCGCGGTGCGCCTCGTACGTCTCGCGGTCGGCGTCCTCCGCGAGGCGCCACTCCGCGATCCGCGAGAGCGCGTCGGGGTGGGCCTCACGGAAGTCGAGCGAGAGGAGGCCGTTCAGCGACCCCTCGACCGCGGCCGGATCGGCCGGGGGGGCCCAGACGCCGTCGGGGTTGTAGGCGTCCCCCGCGGGCGGCGTCCCGACGAGCGCGACGCTCGCCGGCCGCGAGGAACTCGCCGCGGCCGTCAGCGCGACCATCCCGCCGAGCCCGTAGCCGACGAGGTGAGCGTTTCGGATCCCCTCGGCGGCACACACCGCGTCCACGTCGGCCGCGAGCTCCCCGACCGCGTACGGGCCGGGCGGGGCGTCGGACCGCCCGACACCGCGCGTCTCCGGGGTGATCACGGTGTGTGGACCGGCGAGCGCCGCGTGCTGCCAGCCGAACTGCCAGGCGCCGAGCCCGACGTCGCCGCAGAACACCACCGCCTCGTCGCCGTCGCCGGTGTCGGGGGCGTCCACCTCGTACCGGATCTCGGTCCCGGCGTTGGTCGCGTGCGGCATAGTGGCGAACTGGGCGCGTTCAGGCCTCCTGAAGGCTGCGGAGCACGTCCGGCGCCGCGTCGAGGGCGTCGTCTAAGGCGTCCGCGTCCGGGCCGCCGCCCTGCGCGAAGTCCGGCGGCCCGCCGCCGCCGCCGCCGACGCGCCCGGCGAGCTCCGAGACGACCTGCCCCGCGTTCACGTCGACGCAATCGGGGACGCCGACGACGAAGCTCGCGGAGCCGTCCGCGCCGCTGCCGATCACCGCGACTTTCCCGTCGTCGACGTGGGCGTTCGCGGTCGCGCGCAGTTCGTCGGCGTCGCCGTCGAGCCGCTGGATCACCGCTGTCGTCCCGGCGACCTCGACCGCCTCGGCGTCGGCGCCGCCGGCGGCCCGCGCGGCCGCGAGCTCCTCTTTGAGCGACTCGATCTCCTTGCCGCGGGCCTTCCACTCCTCGAAGAAGCGCTCGGCGGTGTCCGGCACGTCGAGCGGGTCCACGTCCAGGACCTCGGCCGCGTCGTACAGCGCGTCCTCGGTGCGCTGGGTCGCCTCCACCGCCGCGGCCCCGGCCGCGAAGACGATGCGCTCGACGCCGTCCTGTACCGGCTCCGTCTTCAGCACTTTCACGGCGCCGATCTCGCCGGTGCGGGCGACGTGCGTGCCGGCGCAGGCCTGGACGTCGGCGTCGCCGACGTGGATCAGCCGGACGTTCGTTCCCGGCGGGACGCCGCCCTGGTACAGGTCGAAGCCGTGCTCGGCCTCCGCCTCGTTGCGGTCGGGCCACTCCTGGCGGACGGGGACGTCGTCGCGGACCAACTCGTTCGCGACGCGCTCGATCGCCTTCACGTCCTCGCGGTCGATGCGCTCGAAGTGGCGCACGTCGAGCCGCGCCGAGTCGGTTCCCTTCTGGGCGCCAGCCTGCCGGACGTGGTCGCCGAGCACCTCGCGGGCGGCGTGACCGATCAGGTGCGTCGCGGTGTGGTGCGCGCGCAGTCGGTCGCGGCGGTCGCCGTCCACCTGCCCCGTGACGAACTCGCCTTTGCCGGGGTCCGCGTCCGTGCGGTGGAGCACGACCCCGTCGACCTCCTGAACGTCGTCGACGTCGACGGTGGTCTCTCCGACCGTGAGGTGGCCGCGGTCGGCCGGCTGACCGCCGCCCTCGGGGTAGAACATCGTCTGGTCCAGCACCACGTCGTACCCGCCCTCGGCCTCCAGCACGTCGAGGACGACCGCCTCGAACTCCGTGCGTCCCTGGTCGTCGTAGAACAGCTTCTCCGTCTCGGGGAGGTCGGCGAGCCGCTCGTCGCGCTCGTCGCTCTCTCCCGCGGCGTCGCCCTCCTCGTGTCGGTCGGCGACGAGCGCGTAGAAGTCGTCGGGCACGTCGACGGTCGCGCCGCGCTCGTCGGCGATGTCGGCGACCATGTCGGGCTGGATCCCGTGGGAGTCGTACAGCTCCAGTAGCTCCCCCGTCGGGATCGGCTCACCGGTGCCGGCGTACTCGTCGGCGAGCTGTTCGACCTTGCGGGCGCCGCGCTCCAGCGTCCGCTCGTACTTCCGCTCCTCGCTGCGGACGATCTCGCGGATCGTGTCGCGGTTCTCGTAGCCGAGCCGCTCGGCCTGCATGTCGACCAGCTCGTCGAGCGGCGCGTCGACGCCGACCTCGTCGACGAGGCGCTTCATCCGGCGGAGCACCATCCGGGCAAGGTAGCCCGTGCCGACGTTCGACGGGACGATCTCGTCGCCGAACATGTACGCGAGCGTCCGCGAGTGGTCGGCGATCGCGTAGATCGCTTCGAGCGGTTCCACCAGCTCGCGCAGTCGGTCGACGTCCACGTTGAGCCGGTCTGCGATCTCGCCGCGGGCGGCCTCCACGTCGTCGACGTCGTCGATGTCGAGCCGGCCGGAGAGCTTGGCGGCGCGGTGGACGATCTCGCGTTCGGCCTCGGTGTGCTCGACACCGGCGTTGTCTTTCAGGAAGTCGATCGCGTCGGGGTAGACGGCCTCGTACACGGTCGCGGTCCCCTGGCTCATCCACGTCCACCGCTCTAACCCGTACCCGGTGTCGACGATGTACGTGTCCATGAACGAGTACGAGTTCCCGTCTTTCATCTCGTAGTCGCCGTCGGGGTCCCGCTCCATACACATGAAGACGAGCGTCGCCAGCTCGGCGCCCTTGTAGATGACCTCGATGGCGGGGCCGGCGTTACCGCCGCCGACCCACGGGTCCTCGATGTAAGTGATCTCTTCGAGGTCGGCGCCGAGGCTCTCGAACAGCTCGTCGCAGTACCGGACCGTCTCGTCTTTCCAGTACACCTCGCCGTGGTAGGCGTACTCGTCCTCGTCGACCTCCTCGCGCGTGTTGAACGCGTGGTGGGCCATCATCTCGAACGCCATCGTGTGCCGGCCCGTCTTGCCGACGTTGTCGATGTCCTGCATCCGGATACAGGGCTGCGAGATGGTCAGCGGGTTCGCCGGCGGGGGCGTCTGTCCCGAGGTGACGAGCGGCTGGAAGTCGTAGATCGACGCCTGCGTCAGGAGCACGTCATCGCGCCAGCGGTTCGCGGCGACCGGGTACGGGTCGATCCGCTCGTGGCCGTTGTCTTCGAAGAAGGAGAGGAACGCCTCGCGCATCTCCGACAGCGAGTGCGCCTCCGGGAAGCCCGGGTCGTCGATGAAGCTGTAGTCCTCGCAGGGCGGCTCGCCGCACAGGTCGCGGTCGCCGTCGCGGGTCCAGAAGTGCGCGCCACAGGAGGGACACTCCTTGCGCTCGAACCCCCCCTCCTCGAAGTAGTCGAGACGGTACTCCGCTTCGAGATCGCTCATTACACGAACGTGGCCCGTGTTGCTCCAAAAGGGTTCCGGGGTCGCTCGTCGCCGGCGAAGAGGGCGGAGCGCGGGACGGCCGGAACCGCCCGACTGCGGAGATCGGTACGAAGTTTTATGATCTCGGCGTGTACTAATTCGTACAATTGTGACTCCTGCGTTGGGTGAGCGCGCGTCCGTTCTCGTGCTCGCAGACGACCCCCGACTCACCGACGAGGTCGAGTCGGGGGCCGACCCAGAGAACCGCGGCGACGACGGACCGGTCGCGGTCGAGACCCACGCGACAGCTCCCGCCGACGTCGACGAGGAGCGCCTCGCGGACGTCGACGTGGCGGCCGTCACCGACGAGGCGGGGCTCGACCGGGTCCGCTCGGCCGAGGCCGTCGAGTACGTGATCGCGTACGTCGACGATCCGACGGGCCGGACCGCGACGGACCCGCTCGTCGACGCGGTCGCCGGAACGCCCGAGGCGCTCTCGGAGACGGTCTCGTGGCTGCTCGCCCGGGATCAACGGTCGACCGTCCGGGCGAAGCCGACCCGGACCCCGTCGCGAATCGAACAGCTCAACGCCGGGATGGCGGAGCTCGCCGCCGTCAGGTCGGTCGACGAGGCGTACCGGGCGGCCATCGCCGTCACCGAGCAGGTGTTTCCGGAGTATCACGCCGTCGTCGCCGTTCGGGACGGCGAGTGGGTCGAGCCCGTGGTCGCCTCCAGCGGGACGCCCGTCGAGGACTGTAACCGGGTCCGCGTCGGCGCCGGCGTGGCCGGCAGGACCGTCCAGACGGGCGACGCGTCGATCGCCCCGAACCCGAACCCAGAGGGCCAGTTCGGTACGCTGCTCACCGTTCCCGTGGGCGACGATGTCGTCTTCCAGCTCGCTGCCGACGGAGTCGATGACGGCGACGCGTTCGACGACGCCGACCGCCGGCTGGCGGAGCTGCTCGCCTCCCACCTCGAAGAGACGCTCGACCGGATCGGGGTCACGGAGGCGCTCCGGACCGAACGCGACAGGCTGCTCGCGCTGTTCACGAACGTACCGGACCCCGCCGTCGCCTACGACTACGTCGACGGCGAGCCGATCGCCCGACAGGTGAACGACGCGTTCGAGGCGACGTTCGGCTACGAGGCCGAGACCGTGCTCGGCGAGTCCATCGACGAGTACATAGTCCCCCCCGACGCCGAGTCGGAGGCCGACGACCTCAACGAGCGCTTACAGTGCGGCGAGAACGTCCGCCGGGAGGTGACCCGGACCACCGCGGAGGGGCCGCGTCACTTCATCCTCCACGTCATTCCGATCCACCTCGACGCCGCCAACGCGGCCGGATACGCCATCTACACCGACGTCACCGACCGACGGGAGCGCGAGGAGACTCTCCGGCGGCAGAACGAGCGACTCGACGAGTTCGCGTCCATCGTCTCGCACGACCTCCGGAATCCGCTGTCGGTCGCGGAGGGGTACGTCGACCTCGCCCGCGAGACGGACGACACGGCGCCCCTAGAGAAGGCCGCGGACGCGCTCGGGCGGATGGACGAACTCGTCGCGGACCTCCTGTCGCTGGCCCGGGAGGGACGCTCGGTGGGAGAGACCGAGTCCGTCTCGGTGGTGGACGTCGCGCGCGAGGCGTGGGAGTGCGTCGACATGGCGAACGCGACCCTCGACGTCGAGACGGACGCGACGCTGGACGCGAACCGGACGCGGCTCTGCGAGCTGCTTGAGAACGTCTACCGGAACAGCGCGGACCACGGCCGCGACTCCCCCGACGAGCCGCTCTCGGTCCGCGTCGGAGCGCTGACGCGTCGCGACGACGGGACCGCGGCCGACGGCTTCTACGTCGAAGACGACGGGAGCGGGCTCCCGGACGACGCCGACAATGTGTTCGAGAGCGGGTTCACGACCGACGAGTCGGGGACGGGACTGGGACTCGCCATCAGCGAGCGCATCGCCGAGGCCCACGGCTGGAGCGCGCACGCGCTCGCCGCCGAGGACGGCGGGGCGCGCTTCGAGTTCCGGGTCCCCTGAACGCGCCCGGCGGCGGTCCGAAACGACCTTACGCCGCGCGCGAAGGTATCCGGTATGGTCGAGAACGTCGTCTACCCCGCATACTTCGACGCCGAGCTGTCGCGGTCCGAGGGGCGCCGCGTCCCGACGGATCTGGCGGTCGAAGCGCCGACCGTCGACGAGATAGCGAAAGCCGTCCAGCAGGTGGGCTACGACGCGGTCGTCGAGCGCGACGCGACGTATTCCCGGGAGTTCGAGCCACGGGGCTCCGTCGTCGTCAAAGGCACCGAAGACACCGCGAAAAACGACCTCGTTCAGGCGATCGCCGCGTACCTCGGCGTGCTCCGGGAGTAACCGTGCGGCGCGTCGGCACCGTCGTCCGCACGGCCGGCGGACTCGCGATCGCCCGCGGCGACGCCGGCAACGATCCGCCCCGGATCGGCGCGAGCATCGTCGACGAGTCGCTCTCGACGGTCGGCCGCGTCGTCGACGTGTTCGGTCCTATCGACCGCCCCTACGTGGCGATCACGCCCGGCGACGGCGTCGGACTCGCCGACCTCCTCGGCGAAAAGTTGTACGCGCGGTAGCTACGCGTCGCCCGGCTCGGGTGTCGTTCGTCCCTCCGCCGCCTCCTCGTCGACCGTCACGTCGAAGTCCGCGAGCGTCTTGTCCGTGCGAGCGAGGCGCTCGGCGACGAGCAGCTTCTCCCGCCGCTCCAGTCGGTCCCAGTCGAACTCCGCCGGCGGCGACGCCTCCAGCGACTCGAACCGCTCGATCACCGCCTCGTTCGCGAACCGCTCGAACGAGCCGCAGTCCGGACAGGTCCGGGACAAGTGCGACGTGTCGAAGGTGCGCGTGACGGTGGCGTCGAGGCAGTTCAGACACCGATAGGTGTGGCTCCGGGACACGAACACAGTAACGGGGCGAACGAATGAGTATCTGTGGTCGGCGGTGCGGGGTTCGGCGACCGAAACCGCCCTCCGGGGCGCGGTGAGTGGTGACGCGGAGAACAGCGGAAACAGAAATCGACCGGCGGAACGGACCGCTCAGCGCTGCGGAGCCGCCGGTCAGAACAGCGCGGAGGCCGCCGCTTCGGCCGTCTCGATGACGGGCCCGAAGCCGGGCAGGAGCAGCACCGTCGCGACCGCCGCGAAGATGACCGCGGCGTACAGCGCCGTCGGCCGCACGTCGATCGCGTCGAGCGCGCTCGGCGACGCGGGGTCGTCCAGGAACAGCGCCTTCACGACCCGGCTGTAGTAGTACAGCGACACGACGCTGTTTATCGCGCCGAGCCCGGCGAGCCACAGGAAGCCGTTGTCGATGGCCGCCTGAAACAGGAAGTACTTCGAGAAGAACCCGGCGAACGGCGGGAGCCCCGCCAGCGAGAACATGAACACGGCCATCGCGACGGAGGCGACCGGCGCGCGCCGCCAGAGCCCCGCGTAGTCCGCGAAGGTGCGGCCGACGCCCCACCGCTCCGCCATCGCGACGAAGAGGAACGCGCCGGTGTTCATGAACCCGTAGACGAGCAGGTGCGCCATCGCGGCGCCCATGACGGTGCCGTTGGCGGGCCCGTCGACCGTGAGCGCGGCGACGCCGATGAGCGCGTATCCGGCGTGCCCGATCGAGGAGTAGGCCAACATCCGCTTGACCTCCTCCTGGACCGCGGCCGCGAAGTTACCGAGCGTCATCGTGACGGCCGCGAGGATCGCGAACGCGAGCATCCAGTCGACGTTCGCCGACGCCGCCATCTCCAGCGGGAACGCCTCGGTGAACACGCGGAACGCGACGACGAACCCGGCGGCCTTCGAGGCCGACGAGAGGAACGCGCTCACCGGCGCGGGCGCGCCCTCGTACGCCTCCGGCGCCCAGAAGTGGAACGGGACGGAGGCCGTCTTGAAGGCGACGCCGCCGATCATCATCACGACGCCGACGCCGAGCACGCCGGCCAGCCCGTCGATCGAGGCCGACGCGATGTCGGCGAGGATCAGCGAGCCCGTCGCGGCGTACACGAGCGAGATGCCGAACAGGAAGATAGCCGACGAGAGCGCGCCGACGAGGAAGTACTTCAGCCCCGCCTCGACGCTCCCGCGGTTCTGCTTGAGGTACGCGACGAGCACGTACGAGGGCAGCGACACCATCTCTAAGGCGACGAACACGACCGCGAGCGAGTTCGCGACCGCCAGAAGCGCCATGCCGGTCGCGGCGAACGTCACGAGCGAGTAGAACGCCGCTGGGTTGTCGTGGTCGTGGAAGTAGTCGTGGGCCGCGACGAGCACCAGCGCGGTCACCGACGCGAAGATGGCGGTGAAGAACAGCGACAGCGTGTCCACCTTCACCGCGTCCGCGAACAGCAACACCGCGCCGCCGTCCGGGCTCACACCGCCGCTGGCGGTGAGCCAGACGCTCGCCGCGAGCGCGGCGAGGGACCCGATCGCGCCGACGACCGCCATCGACGTGTTCGACCGCGCGTCCGGCCGGACCGTGTCGACCAAGAGCAGCGCGAGACCGGTGACGGCAAGCAGGAGCGCCGGCAGCAGCGCCGTCACGCCGGGCAGGCCGTTAACCATTGATCGTCACCCCCTCTACCACGGGTAGGGCAGCGTCGCGGATCATCTCGAAGAAGATGTCGGGCGCAACGCCGAGCACGATGATCGCTACCAGCAGCACCGCGAGCGGGGCGACGTCGTGGAACGGCGCGGGCCCCACGTCGTAGTCGGTCTCCAGTTCGAACGGACCGAACAGCGTACTCTGCATCGCCGACAGCAGGTAGCCGGCGACGATGACGATACCGAACATCGCGAGCGCCGTGAACACCGGCGCGTACGGGAGCGACGGGGCGGACAGCGAGCCGACGAAGATGAAGAACTCGCCCGCGAAGCCGGCCATCAGCGGGAGCCCCATGTAGCCGAACGCGCCGGCGACGAGGATCCCGACGGTGACCGGCATCCGGTCGGCCATGCCGCCCATGTCGCCGATCATCCGCGTGTGGGTCGTGTTGTAGATGACGCCGACCGCCATGAACATCAGTCCCGAGATGAGGCCGTGCGCGACCATCTGGAACGTCGCGCCGCCGACCCCGTACTCGGTGAACACGATGAGCCCGAGGATGACGTACCCCATCGACGAGACCGACGAGTACGCGACGATGCGCTTGAGGTCCTTCTGTGCGAGCGCCAGCATCGCGCCGTAGATGACGCTGATGACGGCGATCGCCGCGATCGGAACCGCGAGCATCGACGCCTGGTCGGGCAGCATCGTGAAGTTGAACCGGAGCAGCGCGTACGTCCCCATCTTCAGGAGGACGCCCGCCAGCAGCACCGACGCGGGGGTCGGCGCCTGAACGTGCGCGTCCGGCAGCCACGTGTGGAACGGCACGATCGGGACCTTCACCGCGAACCCGAGGAACATCGCGAGGAACGCGAACAGGGCGAGGCGGTCCGGCGCGATGCCGAACCACGTGCCCAAGTCACCCGCGGCGATCGCCTGCGCGATCTCGGGTAAGGCGAACGACGACACCGAGTCGCCGAGCGCGAACACGAGGCTCATGAAGCCGATGAACATCAGTAGCGACGCCGCGTTCGTGTACACGAAGAACTTGATCGCGGCGTACTTGCGGCGCGGACCGCCCCAGATCCCGATGAGGAAGTACATCGGGACCAGCACGGCCTCCCAGAAGACGAACCACAGGAAGAAGTCGAGCGCGGCGAACACGCCCAGCAGGTTCGCCTCCATGAACAGCATGAGCCCGTAGAACTGGCTCTGCCGCGAGTCCACGGGCGTCCACGCGCTGACGATCGCCAGCGGGACGAGGAACGTCGTGAGCACGAACAGCGGGAGGCTGATCCCGTCGAGGCCGACGAACCACGAGACGCTGCGGCCGCCGACTTCGAGCCACTCGATCTGCGTCGCGTACGCTATCTCTCCGCCCAGCAGGGCGTTGCCGCCGGCCTCGAAGCCGGACCACAGGTAGAGGCTGCCGACGAACGGGATCAGGCTGATCGCGAACGACAAGCGGCCGGCCCACTCGTCGGGCGCGAGGAACACGGTCAGCGCGCCGACGAAGGCGGCCGCCATGAGCGCTTCGAGTATCACAGGAACCACCCCCCGGTCGCGCCGAGCACGAGCAACAGCGCGACGAGTCCGAAGGTGAGCAGGGCGGCGTACTGCGAGACGATCCCCGACTGGAGCTGACGGATCCGACCGCCGCCGGTGAGGCTCACCGAGGAGACGCCGTTCACGACGCCGTCGATGATTCCCTGATCGAAGACGTTCGCGCCGCCCGCGACGTCTTCCGTGCGATACGCGAGCCAGACCTGCAGTTCGTCGAGGTAGTAGTTGTTGTACAGCACGTCTTTGATGCCGCCGAGCTTGGCGGTGTGTTCCGCGGGCGACGGCACGTTGTAGAGCCGCCAGGCGAGTCCGAGTCCGAGCAGCGCTAAGCCGAGCGAGACGGCCGCGCCGACGAGGACGGTCCCGGTCTCACCGCCGACGAGGTAGCCGCTGCTGTAGGGACCCAAGTCGGCGTAGTGGTGCGAGGAGAGGCCCTCGATGCCGCCCCAGTGGTTGTCGAGCCACAGGTGAAGCAGGTCGATCCCTTCGATGCCGAGGACCTTCTGGACCGGCACCATGTTGATGAACCCGGTGACGACCGCGAGCGAGCCGAGGACCGTCAGCGGCCCCTTCACGTTCCAGCGGACCGGGACGGGGTCGCGCGCGGTGTCGCTGCGGGGCTCGCCGTGGAAGGTCAGGAACACCATCCGGAAGGTGTAGAACGCGGTGACCGGCACCGCGAGCAGCCCCATCAGGTAGCCGCCGAGCAGCAGCGGGTCGTTGAGGCCGTGGACGAGCGCCTCGTAGAGGATTTCGTCTTTCGACCAGAAGCCAGCGAACGGGAAGATGCCCGCGAGCGCCAGCGACCCGGCGAGGAAGGTGTAGTAGGTGACGGGCAGCTTCGACTTCAGCCCGCCCATGTCCCACATGTCCTCGTTGTGGTGCATCGCGATGATGACCGACCCGGCGCCGAGGAACAGCAGCGCCTTGAAGAACGCGTGGGTGGTCAGATGGAAGACCGCGGCCACGTACCCGCCCGCGCCGAGCGCGAGCATCATGTACCCGTACTGGGAGATGGTGGAGTACGCGAGTACCTGCTTCAGCTCGTTTTTCACGAGCCCCATCGTCGCAGCGAACAGCGCCGTGAAGCCGCCGATGAAGGCGATGACCGCCATCGTCGTCGGCGTCAGCACGTAGAACCCGTACATCCGCGCGACGAGGTAGACGCCGGCCGCGACCATCGTCGCGGCGTGGATCAGCGCCGAGACGGGCGTCGGGCCCTCCATCGCGTCGGGGAGCCACGTGTGAAGCGGGAACTGCGCGGACTTCCCGACCACGCCGCCCAAGACGAGCAGGCCGACGACGGTCAGCCACGTCCCGAGTTCGACGCCGCCGGGCGTCCACGCGACCGAGCCGGAGCCGTTGAGCGCCGCGTCGGCGAGCGCCGGGAACGACTCCGGACCGGCGAACTGCGCCGTGCCGAAGGTGGCGAACACCGCGACGACGCCGACGAGGAAGAAGTAGTCGCCGAAGCGGGTGACGAGGAACGCCTTCTTCGCCGCCGACGGCGGGCCCGGCTCCCGGAAGTTGAAGCCGATGAGCAGGTACGAGCAGAGCCCGACCAGCTCGAAGAACATGAACGCCATCAGGAGGTTGTCGGCGACGACGAACCCGAGCATCGAGGCCGTGAACAGACCGAGGCCGGCGTAGTAGCGCGGCAGGCCGGTCTCGCCCTCGTCGTTCATGTAGCCGAGCGAGAACACGTGGACGAGAAGCGCCACGAGCGTCACGATGACGAGCATGAGCGCCGACAGCGGGTCGATCAGGACGCCGAAGGAGAGCTCGATGTCCGTCGGGCCGATGCCGGCACCGCCCTCGCTCGCCCAGTAGTACAGCGTCTCGTTGTACGCCCGTCCGCCCGCGACGGTCGCCGCGACCCAGATCGACAGCAGGAACGAGCCCGCGGTCGCGGCGATACCGCCGAACGCGCCGCCCTTCGGGAGGTACCTGCCCGCGCCGAGCGCGACCAGGAACGAGAAGAACGGGAGGAGCACGATCGCCGGGACGTATGCGAATGCGTTCACCATCTTACCACCTCATCTCCGCGGGAACAGTCACGTCTGTCGTGCCGAAGTTGCGGTATAACACGAGTATGATGCCGATGCCGATGGCGACCTCGGCGGCGGCGAGCGCGATGACGAACAGCGCGAACACCTGCCCCGTGAGGTCGCCGTAGTAGAGCGCGAACGCGACGAAGTTGATGTTGGCCGCGTTCATCATGAGCTCGACGCTCATGAGGAAGTACAGCGCGTTCCGGCGCGTCAGCACGCCGAACAGACCGACGCAGAAGACGGCCGCCGCCAGCAGCAGGTACCACGACGGCGGAATGGAGGACGCGACGGCGGTCACTGCCGGTCACCTCCGTCGCGTCCGCCGTCCGTGAACGCCTGTCCGACCGCCGAGATAACCGACCCGTCCTCCTCGCGTTTCGCGAGGTAGACGGCGCCGTCGACCGCGACGTCGAGCGCGACCGCGGCGATCAGGAAGGCCGCGAGGAACCCCTCCGCGGGGATGGTCGCGATGTCGTACGCGCCGAGGTTGAACAGGGCGTACCCGAGGTTGTGGACGATCGAAGCGTCAGCCGGGAAGCCCACCTCCTCGAAGCCGAACGTCGCCGCGTTGATCGTCGCGGCCAGCACGGCGAACAGGGCGCCCACGGCGACCGCGGGGGCGATCCGCGACCCGCGGCTCTCGTCGTTGCTCACGCGCTACTCACCTCCGTTTCAGAATCAGATCGCGTGAGCATCACGGCGAACGTGACCAAGATGAGAACCCCGCCCACGTAGACGAGGATCTGCATGGCGGCGATAAACTCCGCCCGCAGCATCACGTAGTGCACCGCGACGCTCGTGAGGGCTCCGCCCAGCAGCAGCGCGGCGTGGAACACGTCGCGCGCCAGGACGACCCCGAGGGCGAACGCCAGCGTAACCGCGGCGAACAGCCCGAACGCGATGGTAGGATAAACCATTGTGTTTGTCTCCTATGAGAACCCCTTTGAAGATTTCGAGACGTGCCCGCTACTGGTAGTCGACCTCGCCGTCACCCTCCCCGATCCACGCGCCGCGATCGGGATTGCGGGACTCCAGCGGGTCGATCCCCTTGTACCACGGGACGTTCTTGAGCTGTTCTTTGTTGAACACGAAGTCGTCTTTCGTGTCGGCGGTGAACTCGAAGTTCTGCGTCAACAGGATCGCGTCGACGGGACAGACCTCCTCGCAGAGCCGGCAGTAGATGCACTGCCCGATGTGGAGGTTGTACTGCTCACCGTTGCGCTGGTCGTCCTGAACGATCTGGATCGTGTCGTTCGGACAGACGTTCTCGCACTGCCGACACCAGATACACCGTTCCTGGCTGAACTTGTGGACCCCGCGGAACCGCGGGCTCACTTCGGGCGCGTCCTCCGGGTATTCCACCGTGAACGTATTCCCGTCCAGCGCGTGCTTCATCGTCGTCGCCATGGATTTCATGAGTCCAATCATGTTACGCGATCACCCCCACGATTACGGCCGTGAGCACCAGGTTCGCGAACGACAGCACCAGCATTCCCTTCCAGCCGATTTCGATCAGCTGGTCGATACGGACGCGGGGCAGCGCCGCGCGGGCCCACTGCGTGAACAGGAAGAAGCCCCAGATCTTCACCACGAACCAGATGAAGCTGATACTCTCCGGACCGGGCCCGGAGGCCCCGCCGAGGAACGTCACGGCGAGGATCGCCCCGCCGAGGAAGATGTGGACGAACTCGCCGAGGTAGAAGAGGACGAAGTACGCCGAGGAGTACTCCGTCTGGTACCCGCCGACGATCTCGGTCGGCGCCTCGGGGATGTCGAACGGATTCCGCCCGATCTCCGCCATGTTCGCCGTGAGGAACAGCACGAACGCGAACGGGTTCACGAGGGCGTACCACGACGGGATCGAGACGCCGGCGATCGTCACGAGCGTCTCCGTCTGCGCGCCGACGACGCCGCTCATCTGGAGCGTGCCGGAGAAGATCACGACCGACATCGCCGTGACGATGAGCGGGATCTCGTACGCGAGGTTCTGCGCGACGGCGCGGAGACCGCCGAGGAGCGAGTACTTGTTGTTCGACGCGTAGCCGGCCATCACCAGCGAGACCGAGGCGATCGACGCGAACGCGAACACCAGCGCGAACCCGACCTCGGGGTCCGCGAGGTGGAGGTTGATCGGACCGAGCTGGCCCATCGGGATCACGGAGAAGCCGAGCAGCGCCGACGACGGCAGGATGATCGGCGCGATGTCCCACGAAGGGCGGTCGACGCCCTCGGGGATGATCAGCTCCTTCGCGAGGAGCTGGATCGCGGCCGCCGGGATGATGAGCAGGCCGAACGGGCCGATCCGGTCGACCGCGATCCGGTCGGTGAACGCCGCCGTGATCTTCCGTTTCGCCCACGGGCCCGCGACGCCCGTGAACGCGAGAATGATGTTCCCGACGACGAAGGCGGCGACCAGCGAGGCCGCGACCTCGCCGATGACGCTGTCGAGCCCGAGCGTGTCGACGATGAACTCGGGGAACAGCTGTGCGGGGGCCGTACCCATCAGCGGTCCACCTCCCCGAGAACGACGTCGAGGCTACCGAGGGCCGCGATCACGTCGGGGATGTACTCCCCGTTCGCCATCTCCGGCAGCGTCTGGAGGTTCGAGAAGCACGGCGACCGGATCTTGAACCGCGCCGGCTTGTCCGTGCCGTCCGCGCGGATGTAGATGCCGAGTTCGCCCTTCGCGCCCTCGACGGCGCGGTAGATCTCCGTGTCGTCGTCCGGGCGCAGCGTGCGCGGCACGTTCGCCTGGATGTTGCGCTCGTCTTCGGGCCAGTCCTCGAGCAGGTCGACGCACTGCTCGATGATCTTCGCGGACTCCTCGACCTCGCGCATCCGGACGAGCAGGCGGCTGAAGTTGTCGCCGCCGTCCTCGGTGACGACGTCCCAATCGAGCTCGTCGTAGTAGCCGTACGGGTCGTCGCGGCGGAGGTCGTAGTCGACCCCCGAGCCGCGGGCGACGGGGCCGGTCGCGCCGTAGTTCTTCGCGACCTCCGGCGGCAGGATGCCCGTGTCGATGGTCCGCATCTGGAACACCTCGTTCGAGGTGATCAGGTTGTGGTACTCCTCGACGGACTCCGGGAGCTGGTCGAGGAAGTCCCGGGTCTTCGAGAAGAACTCCTCGCGCGGTTCCGGCAGGTCCCAGACGACCCCGCCGAGCCGGAAGTAGTTGAACATCAGCCGCTGGCCCGTCAGGTCCTCCAGGAGGTTCTGGACGCGCTCGCGGTCGTTGATGGCGTACATGAACGTCGCCGTGAAGTCGCCGTTGATGTCGAGCGCGAACGTCGCGAGCGCGAGCATGTGCGCGGCGATCCGGCACATCTCCGCGCCCATCGTCCGAATGACCTGCGCGTACTCGGGCACCTCGATGTCCGCGAGGTCCTCGGCCGCGCGGGCGTACGCCCACTCGTTGAGCAGGCCCGCCGAGATGTAGTCCCAGCGGTCGGGGTACGGCATGATCTGGTGGCGGTACGTCCCGGACTGCGCCATCTGCTCCTCGCTGCGGTGGAGGTAGCCGATGTCTGGCTCAACGTCGGCGACCTGCTCGCCGTCGAGCACCGTCTTCAGGTGGAGGACGCCGTGGGTCGCGGGGTGGTGCGGCCCGATGTTGAGGAACATCGTGTCGGACTCGGCGTCCTTGTGGTGGTCCTCCAGCGGGTTCGCGTGCTCCGGCAGCGTGGCGATCTGCGGCCGGTCCTTGTCGTAGTCCATCGACAGGGGGTGGCCCTGCCACGTCTCGGGGAGCAGGATCCGACGGAGGTCGGGGTGGTCGTCGTACTCGATCCCGATCAGGTCGTACGCCTCCCGCTCGTGCCAGTCGGCCGTGCGGAAGACGGGCTCGGCCGACTCGGAGACGGGGTCGTCCTTGTCGGCGGGCACGACGATGCTGACCTCTTGGGTCGGATCGTCGTACTTCTTCAGGTGGTAGATGGACTCGTAGCGGTTCTCGTACTCCTGTGCGGAGACCACGGAGAGGTGGTCGTACCCCGCCTGCTCTTTCAGGGTCCGAAGCGTTTCCTGAACGGTGTCCGGGCGGATGACGAACCCGGGCGCGTTCAGATGGTCGTCGCGGTCGACGACGAGGTCGCCGAGCAGCGCCTCCAGCTCGTCGGGGGTGCGCTCGACGGCGTCGTCGTCGACTCTGTCTGGTCGTTCGAGGCTCATGGCGAATCAGCGAAGTTGTACCGCATGACGAGTTCGTCGTCGTCGATCTGGTCGGCCAGCTTGTCGACGAGCTCGTCGCGTTCGAGGTCCGAGAACTCCTCCAGCTCGTACGGCTTGACGGTGACGGGCGCGGCCTCGCCGTTGGCGACGCGCTCCTGTAGTTTCACGACGCCGTACACGAGCGCCTCGGGGCGGGGCGGGCAGCCGGGGACGTGGATGTCGATCGGGATGACCTCCTCGGCGCCCTTGATCACGTTGTACCCCTCCTGGAACGGGCCGCCGGAGATGGTACACGAGCCCATGCCGACGACGAACTTCGGCTCGGGCATCTGGTCGTAGACGCGCTTCATCCGCGGAGCGAACTTCGAGACGATCGTCCCGGGGACGATCATCACGTCGGCCTGCCGCGGCGAGGCGCGGGGGACGCCCGACCCGAAGCGGTCGAGGTCGTGTTTCACCGCGTAGGTGTGCATCATCTCGATGCTACAGCAGGCGATACCGAACTGCAGCATGAACATCGAGGAGCCCCGACACCAGTTCAGGAACTTGTCGAACTTGGTGAGGATGAACGGCGAGGAGCCGAACGCCTCGCGGAGCCGGGAGTTGAACCGGTCCCCCTGCCCGGTCATCCGGGCGTCTCTCGTCTCGGTTACGACCTGCGATTCGTCGGTGATAAACGGTTGATCGCTGCTCATTAGTTGATGTCCTCCGTCGTTTTTCTGCTGGTCGCGCGGGGGCTGCGGGCCCAGCTGATCGCCCCCGACCGCCACGCCCAGACGAGTCCGACCGCGAGGATTCCGACGAAGGCCAACATCGGCCACAGTAGGTCGGCCATCGGCACGCCGGCCTGGACGGCCGGGCGGTAGATGACAGCCCACGGGAACAGCAACACGGTCTCGATGTCGAACACGACGAACAACAGCGCGACCATGTAGTACTGGATGTTGAACCGGATGCGGGTTCCGCCCGTCGGGGTCTCGCCGGACTCGTAGGTGGTACTTTTACCGGTCTCAGGCACGCTCGGACGGAGCAGCGCCGACACTGTCATCATCGCTATCGGGATGAGCAGGCCGACGACCGCCAAGGCGCCAATCGCTATCCAATCGCTCATATAGGTCTCCGTAACGTGCTGGGGTTTGGACCGCCCCCTCATAAGCGTTGAGTCTTGTGCGTCCCCGCGTGTGCGGGCCGGTACCGGCCGTTCGCGGTCGAAGCGACGCCGAAGCGACCGAGAGTCCTCGATCGCCCCTCGATCGTGAACCCGCGTGCGAGTGGGGAGGGGGACGGCGATTCGGTGGGAGACGAGGCATCCGGTTTTATAAACCGACGCGCGGTCGCGGTGGCGCGTGCCTACGAGCGGGACGGAGGCCCGCGAGGCAGCACGCGCGAGGGAGCGGTGAGCGCTCGGAGAGCGCGAACAGCGAGGCTGGGGAGGCGTGAGGCACGGCACGGTCGCGGTCGAGGGAGACGCGAGTGGGCGGCCACGGAGCGGACGGACGCCCCCTCACCGGTCGCGGAACCCGTCGATACCGAGGTCGTGGAGGTCAGCGGAAACGTCCGCGACGCCCGCTTTCTGCCCGTCGTGGAGGTCGAGCAGTCGCTCTTCGACCTCGTCGTGTTCGCGCGCGAGCACCTGCGCCGCCGACAGCGCCGCGTTGTACGACTTCCCGGCGTCGACGGCGACGATCGGGGCCCCGGTCGGCATGCCGATCACGGAGTCGACCGACTTCTCTTGAACCGGCACGCCGATCACGGGGACCGGATACGCGATCGAGGCGGTCATGTTCGGCAGGTCCGCGGACTTCCCGCCCGCGCCCGCGACGATCACGTCCAGCCCGCGGGCCGTCGCCGTCTCCCCGTACGCGTACATCAGCTCCGGCGTCCGGTGCGCGGAGACGACGTAGCTCTCGTAGGTGAACCGCGCGTCCGGCGCGTCGCCGAAGTCGGTCTGCTCCGCGAAGCCGAGGTCGTCGAGCGCCTCGTAGGCGCCCTCCATGACGGGGAGGTCCGAGTCGGAGCCCATGATGATCCCCACGTCGGGGGTGGTCGACGGGTCGGCGTCCGCCGCAGCCTCCGATTCGAGCCGCTCGATCAGGTCGTCTACCATGGTCATGATCGGACGTTCGGCGGAGGGCTACAAGGAACTCCCGGATGCGGCGACGCCGGTGTGCTCCGTCTCCCGGACGGCGTTCAGAGGTACGGGCGGAGCAGGGCGCCGTCGTGGAGGGCGGCCGGGACAGCCTCGAACCACCGCGCGGCGCGGATCTCGTCGGGAGAGACACCGAGACCGGCGGCGTCGGGAATACGCCCCGCGGCGCGGGCCGCGTAGACGACGTACTCGGCCTCGAACGCGACCGCACCGCCCTCGGCGCCGACGTACGACTGCTCGAAGACGACGACCGGGTCGTCGATCGCCGCGTCGAGTCCCGTCTCCTCGCGGACCTCCCGCGCCGCCGCGGTCGGGGGCGACTCGTCGGGTTCGACCGCGCCGCCCGGAAGGACCCACCCGTCCGACCACGAGGTCTTCACGAGCGCAATCCGACCGTCGGGGTCGCGGACGCGGGCGGCGGCGGTCAAGCCGGTTCCCGCCTCCGCCCACTCCCGAAGGGCCTCGATCCGCTCTTCCGGGAGCCGGATCGACTGCGACTCGCGAGGGGCACCTGGCGCGACGCCGCCGGGAGCGTTGTCAGACATCGGGGCGAGCTACGCGTCGCGGAACGTCAGTCCGTCCCGGAGTTCTCGCGCGTGTGAGAGCAGCGCGTCGCGGTCGGCCCCGTCGTCGCTTCCGCCTGTCACGGTCAGATGCCCCATCTTCCGGAGCGGGTACACGTCGTCTTTGCCGTACCAGTGGAGGTCGGCGTCGGGCGCGGAGAGGACGGACTCGACGTTCCGGAGCGTCGCCGGTCCGGTCGCCTCTGCGTCACCGAGGACGTTCGCCGTGACCGCGGGCGCGACGAGGTCGGTCGGGCCGAGCGGCCACCCCAGCACGGCGCGGACGTGGTTCTCGAACTGCGAGGTGCGCGCGCCCTCGATCGTCCAGTGCCCGGAGTTGTGCGGGCGCGGCGCGATCTCGTTGACCAACACCTCCCCCTCGCGGGTCTCGAACAGTTCGATCCCGTAGACGCCCCGGCCGTCGAGGACCGCCAGTACGTCGCGGGCGACCGACTCCGCCTCGGCGACGACCGCGTCGTCGGCGCGGGCGGGACTGACGCTCTCGCGGAGGATCTCCTCGCGGTGGACCGTCTCCGTGACCGGGTACGTCCGCGTCTCGCCGTCGGCGCCTTTCAGGCCCATCACGGCGATCTCACGCTCGAAGTCGAGAAACTCCTCGGCCATCGCCGCGCCGCCAATCTGGTCGAGCGCGGCGGCCGCCTCGTCGGGCGTCTCGACCGGGACGTTCCCGCGGCCGTCGTAGCCGCCCTCGCGGGCCTTCAGCATGACGCCGCCGAACTCCTCGACGACGCGTTCGAGCCCCTCGGCGGTGGCGACCGCGACGAACTCGGGGACCGGGATCCCCGCGTCGGCGAGCGCCTCCTTCTGGACCAGCTTATCCTGAATCGTCTCCAGCGTGGCCGGGTCGGGGTGGACCGGCACGTCGTGGTCCTCGCTCGCGGCCGCGAGGACCGCCGGGTCCGTGAGCTCGATCTCGAAGGTCAGGGCGTCGACGCGGGCCGCCAGTTCGCCGATCGCGTCCGCGTCGTCGAAGTCCGCGACGATCTGGTCGGCCGCGACGGGCGCCGCCGGACAGTCGGGCGTCGGGTCCAACACGACGAGGTCGACGCCGAGCGGCGCGGCGGCCTCGGCCAGCATTCGGCCGAGCTGGCCGCCGCCGACAACGCCGAGCGTCGGCCCCGGAAGAGTGATCGACATGTGCGGGTCGGTACCCAACAGAGATGAATAAGTATTGCCAATCGACCCGTCGAATACACACAGATACGGATCAAAGCCGAGAGAGCTGCCTCGGTGCGTCGGAAGGACGGACGGGACGAACCGACAGGCTGAGCGGGGGCCGAAGGGGACGGACCGACGAGCCGAACGAGGGGCGGACGGGACGGACCGACGAGCCGAACGAGGGGCGGACGGGACGAACCGACGAGCCGAACGAGGGGCGGACGGGACGAACCGACAGGCCGAGCGAGGGGCTGGGAGGGCGAGTCAGACGGAGATCCGTTCGAGGTCGCTCTCGAGTTCGTCGACGAACTCGTTGTACGTCTCGACGAAGCCGCGGAACCGGTCGGCGTACTCCCGGACGTCGGCCGCGGAGGGGGCGCCGTACTGCGAGAGGAGGTAGAGCCCGCCGGACCCCCCGATCCGGAGATACGAGACGGCCCCCTCGTCGTGTTTCAGCTCCCAGCGGTCGCCCTTGACGCGCGCGGTGAACGTCCCGTAATCGTCTCCCTCGTACCGGTGTATCTCCCCGGCGATCACCGCGCAGGTGTCGCGGATCTCGTCGAGGACGCGGTCGCGCTCGGCCACCACGCCCTCGGTGGTCGCCGGCTCTGGGAACTCCGCGCTCACGCCGTCGAGGACGCCCGAGAGCGAGTCGACGTGCTCGTTCCACGCGGCAACGAACGCCGCGTAGTCGTCGAGCGCGGTCGAAAGCGCCGCCGGCTCCGGCGGCTGCTTCGTCGAGATCACGTACGTGTCCGAGCCCGACTTCGGCGAGAACAGGAGGAACTCCAGCTCGCCAGCCTCGTGTTTCACCGTCCACTCGCCGCCGGGCGTCGAGAGCGTTTCGCGCCCGTAGTCGCCGCCCTGGAGCCGCGCGAGCTGGTAGGCGATCCGCCCCGCGTGGTCGCGCACGGCGGCGACTATCTCGTCGCGGCGCTCCGCGACGGCCGCGGCGTCGCGCACGTCGAGGTCGATTCCGAGGTCTGCCTGCGTCGTCACGGGTTCACTGGGCGCGCCACTCGGTTAACCGGTTCGGGTCGGCGTCCGGTCCGCGGTCGTCTATCTACGCTTCCCCGCCGATCAGCGGCGGCGCAGTCACTCGATCGTCTCGCGTATCGCTCGAATCCGCTCCGGCTCGTCGAGCCCCGAGCGGATCACGACCGCCGAGACGGCGTCGCCGTCGGCGACCGGCGCGTCGCCGCTCAGTATCGCGTCCGAGCCGGTCTCGTCGGCGAGCCAGCGCCGCCCGTCGGCGATCGCCTCTCGGTTGAGCCACGCGGGCGGGCCGCCGACTACGAGGAGGGTCCGGTCGGCGCGCCCGCCGGCGACCTCGATCGTGTTCTTCCCGCGGGTCGCCTTCCGGATGACCGTCTCGATCGCCGACACCGCGGCGCTCGTGTCCACCTCGGCGGGCTCATCGGAGCCGAACAGCCCGAGCCCGAATCGGGACCCCGAGTCGGGCGGGTCCACCGCCTGCGTCGCGTGGCCGATCGCCGCGATCTCGCCGTCGCTCCCCACGGCGCGCGCGATGTCGCTCGCGTCGAGCACCTGCTGTGGCGTCTCCGTTCCGTCCGGCGTCTCGCCGGCGCCGAACAGCGCCGCGATCCGTTCGGCGGCGACCTCGTTCAGTCGCCCGCGGGCGTCCCCGAGCGTCTCTCTAGATCGGATCCACGCCGCGTTGTCGAAGGGGAAGACCGCCGCGCAGCGGTCCGAGAGCGCGTCGAGCGTCCGCGCGGCGTTCCGCTCGGCCAGCGGCCGATGGAGCGTCGGCGGCGCCGGGTCGCCGCCCGGTCCCGCAGCAACGGCCCCGTCGGTGGGCGCGCCCGCGGGGCCGTCCGACGCGCTCGCGGGACCGCCGTCGTCCGGTTCCTCCGTCTCGCCCGGCGTCGGGAGGAATCCGAAGGCGTAGACGGGGGCGTCGTAGAGCCGGGAGAGCTCCTCGGCGAGCGCAGGGGCCGCGCCCGCGCCAGCCGCGCCGCCGAGGCCGACGACGAGCAGGAACGCCTCCGCGAGGGAGGGCCGCTGGTCGTCCAGCGCCCTGCCGAGTTCGCTCGCGTGGGCGTCGCCGAGCCGGCGGCCCGCGTGGAGGTCGCCGCCGAGCCCGTCCCCGCCCGCGGCGTCGCCGAACCGGTACCGACGCTCCTCGCCGAGGGCGTCCAGCGCCCCGAGCGCGTCGATGTCCGTGTCGAAGGCGTGAACGCCCGCGAGGAACGGATCGCCGCCGCGGTCGGCGGCGAGTCGGTCGGCGATCCGCCCCCCGGCCCCGCCGAGGCCGATGACGTGTAGTCGCATACGTACCCCGGTCGTCGACCGGGGATAAATGACTTCGGCTCGCCGCGGCCGACGGGTTAGACGGCCGAGTGGTCCGACGACCGCGCGCTCGACACACCGGGCCCCGCGACGACTCAGAATTCGGGGCCCCGCGACGACTCAGAATTCGTCAAGCCGACGCTGGCCGGCGGGGACCTCGGACCCCGGGTCCGGCTCCACGCCGAGCAGGCGCAACAGCGCGGTGTCCGCGAACGTCAGCGCCAACACGAGGATGATCGGCGCGAGGAACAGGCCGTGGAAGCCGAACACGACCGGGCCGAAGATGTACGCGAGCATGAGCAGCCCGACGTGCGTCGTCTCGCCGCTGAAGTACGGTCGGAGGACGATGTCCGGGACGGTGTCGACGACCACGACCGCGACGGCGAGGAACCCGGCGACGTAGACGAGCAGCGAGACCTCGCCGTCGAGCGCGACGGGGACGGACATCGCCGCCGCGAGCGGGATGTAGACGATCTTCATGCCGATCACGGGGATCAGACTGGCGACGCCGGTGAGCGCGCCCGCGAGCGTCGGGTACGGGATCTCGACCGCGGCGGGGGCGACCGCGTTGTACCCGAGGTAGGTGACGACCGCGATGACCCCGATGGCGATCACGTTGAGGAGGTTCCCGTACAGCACCGCCTCCAGTTCTGCGTCGGCGGTCTCGAGGTACTCGCGGACGATCGCGTCGTCGTCGAAGCTGAGCAGCCAGTCGTGGAACTTGTCGCCGTCGATGAGCAGGTAGTAGGTGACGACCACGGTGATGAGCAGGTTCAGGGCGAGCCCGGAGACCGTGCTCGCTAGGAGCGACGCCTGCTCGGAGACGAGGTCGATGAGCGGGTCGAACTGCCCGGAGCGGTACGCGGTGAGCAGTTCGTCGGCCGTCGGGTTCGACAGCTCCGCGAGGTCCCCGATCACCGAGTTCTCCGCGCCGATGGTGTCCGCCACGGGGTACTGTTCGATGAACCGCCGCGCCTCCAGGATTAGCAACACCAGCGTGTAGCTCACCAGGCCGATGAGCGGGACGCCGATGAGCGACAGCGACACGACCGCGCGCACCCGAGACGGGAGCCGGAAGCGTTCGAGCCGGTGGTAGAAGCGCCGCGTCGAGTAGTAGAGGAAGACGGCGACGGTGAGCGGGGCGACGAACCGATAAGCCACGTAGCCGGCGACGATCGCGACCGCGAGGCCGAAGAGGGCGACGACGAACCGCTTCTCGTCCATGGGCCACGGTCTTCAGGGCTCGGTATAAACTATGGTGGTCGTAACGGTCCCGTCCGCCGGGACCGCACGGGGAGTCGTGCGCGACGGGACCGACCGCGGGTGGCGGTCGCGCCGATCCCAAAACCCCTAACGGCGGGGGGTGAATGGAGACCCATGACCGACATTCACCCGGACCAGCGCGTTGCGGTGCTGGCGGACTCACAGAACCTGTATCACTCGGCACAGAGCTTCTACTCGCGGAACATCGACTACTCCGGCCTCCTCGACGGGGCCGTCGCGGACCGGTCGCTGGTCCGCGCTATCGCGTACGTGATCCGCGCCGACTCCCCCGAGGAGGAGAGCTTCTTCGAGGCGCTCCGCGACATCGGCTTCGAGACGAAGATCAAGGAGATCAAGACGTTCGCGGACGGCTCGAAGAAGGCCGACTGGGACCTCGGGATGAGCCTCGACGCCGTCTCGCTCGCGAGCCACGTCGACACCGTCGTCCTCTGTACCGGCGACGGCGACTTCGCCCGGCTCTGCTCGCACCTCCGTCACGAGGGGGTCCGGGTGGAGGCGATGGGGTTCGGCAACTCCGCCGCCGACGAGCTGATCGAGGCCGCCGACGACTTCGTCGACCTCGCGGAGGACGAGGAGAAGTTCCTGTTGTAGGAGCCACCCGAAGGGCTACCCGAGCAGCGTCGACAGCGCGCGCTCGACCGTCGCCGCCGCCGCCTCCACCTCGCGCACTCGGACGTACTCCCGCTCGGCGTGCGCGACGGCCCCGCTTTCGTCGGCAAGATCCCCCGGACCGAACACGACCGTCGGCGCCGGCGCGAAGTACGACGCCTCCGTCGCCGCGCCGAACGGGCGCACGCCCCCGCCGCGCCCGCTCGGGAGACCGACGGCGTCGCCCGCGTCCCGCGCCGCGGCCGCGACGGTTCGGACGAGTTCGTGGTCTGGTTCCGTCGCGAACGCCTCCAAGAACGGCGACTCGCGGTCGGTGAGCGCGACCGCGGTGTCGACGTCGCTGGAGTCCTCCCCAGCGCCGTCGCCGAGCGACGCCCGCACCGCGGCCGCGAGCGACTCACGGAACTCCTCGGCGGACTCCGGCGGGACGCTGCGCCGATCGACCGTGATCTCGCAGTCCGCCGGCACCTGGTTCGTCGCCGCACCCCCCTCGATGACGGTCGGGGTGAGCTTCGGCGACCCGAGCTGCGGATGGTCGGCTGCGTCCGCGTCGAACGTCCGGATCGCCGCGAGCGCGTCCTCCGCGGCGGCGACCGCGTTCGCGCCCGCGAACTCCGCGGCGTGGGCAGCCGTTCCGGACAGCTCGACGGTCGCCTGAAACCGGCCCTTGGCCGCGGTACAGGCGTCGAGCCCGGTCGGCTCGCCGACGAGGAACAGGTCGCCGTCGAGTCGGTCGTCGGTCCCCGGGAGTCGGCCCGTCAGCGCCGCCGCGCCGAGTGACAGCGCCTCCTCGTCGGGCGTGAGCGCCAGCGTGATCCGGCCGCGCTCGGGGTCGGCGGCGAGGAAGCCCGCCAACAGCGCCGCAAGCGGTCCCTTCGCGTCGCAGGCGCCGCGCCCGCGGATCACCGCTTCGCCGGCCGCGGCGTTCGCCTCGGGGCCGCCACGCTCGTCCGCGCTCGCCTCGCCCCGCTCGAACGGGACGTGCGGCGTCACCGTGTCGAGGTGCGTGTTCAACACGAGGTGCGGGCCCGAATCGGGCGCCGGGGATCGCTTCTCCGCGAGGACGCAGCCGTCGGCGTCGACGACGGGGTCGGTCGCGCGAGCCGCGAGCGTCTCGACGACGAGCTCGCGCATCGCTTCGACCGACTCGTGGGAGGCGATCGGGACCGCGTCTTCGAGGAACGAGACCGGGTCGAACTCGTCGTCGCGGCCCGGGGTGGCGTCGCTCCGGTCGCTCATCGCGGGTCGGCGGGGAGCGTCCCCGAGAACTCGTGGGCGACCGGACCGGTCAGGGTGGCGTGGCCGCGGTCCGGAACCGCGATCTCCAGCTCGCCGCCCGGGGGGCGGCTCACCGCGGTCTCGCCCTCGATCAGTCCGAGCCGGCGGGCGGCCGCGACGACCGCGACCGCGCCGGTGCCGCAGGACCGCGTCTCCCCCTCGACGCCGCGCTCGAATGTGCGCTGGTCGAGCACCGCGGGGCCGTCGCCCGACCCGTCGTCGACGACGGCCGCGAGGTTCACGTTCGCGCCCTCGGGGAAGGCGTCGGCGTGACGGACCGGCGGCGCGACCGCGTCGAGGTCGACCGCGTCGATGCCGTCGGGGTCGTCGCGCCCGCCGTCGACGAACGCGACCGCGTGTGGCACGCCGGTGTTGACGGCGGTGACGGGCAGCCCCGCGACCGGCTCGTCGACGAGGGGCTCGTCCGCGAGGGCGCCCCCGCGGGCGGCCGGAACGCGACGCGGGTCGAACGTCGGCTCGCCCATCTCGATGGTGGCCGCGGTCGCGTCCGCGTTCACGGTCGCCCGCCGGGTCCCGGCCTGCGTGTCGATCATGAACTCGCGGTCACCCGTTCGGTCGTTGGCCCACCGCGCGACGACGCGGGCGCCGTTGCCGCACATCGTCGCCGTGGAGCCGTCCGGCTGGACCAGCGTCATCACGACGCGGGTCGGGTCGAACCGCTCAGCGACGCTAAGGAAGAGGACGCCGTCGGCGCCGCGGCGGTCCCCGTCTCCCTCGACGCCCGTCCCGCGGTCGCAGTGCGCGCGCGCGAACGCCGCGCGGTCGCCGACGCCCTCGGCGTCCGCGTCGACGACGATGAAGTCGTTGCCGGTGCCGTGGTACTTCTCCACCGGGACGGCGTGGGCGCTCATCGGTCGCCCTCCGATCGGCCGGCTCGGTCGCGCGGGATCTCGCGTTCGACCGTCGTCAGGTCGCCGAGCGTCTCCCTGCGGCGGGCGATCGTCGCGGTTCCGTCGTCGAGCGCGACCTCCGCGGGCCGCGGTCGTGAGTTGTATTGGCTCGCCATCTCGTACCCGTAGGCGCCCGCGACGCCGACCGCAAGGAGGTCTCCGCGGACCGGCTCGGCGAGCGCTCGGTTCTCACAGAACGCATCGCCGGTCTCACAGATAGGTCCGGCGACCGTGACAGGGGTTGCCTCCCGCTCTCCGACGGGGGGCGCGTCGCCTCCCTCGCGCCCCCGCCCGCTCCCCAAGTTGCGGATCGGGTGGTACGCGTCGTACATCGCCGGACGGAGCAGGTCCGTCATCCCCGCGTCGACGCCGACGACCGTCTCGTCCGGCGTCGGCTTTACCGTGTTCACGCGCGCCAGGAGGACGCCGGCGTCGGCGACGACGTACCGCCCGGGTTCTATCGCGAGGTCGAGGCCCTCGGGGAGCGGCGCGACCGCCTCCCGGGTGGCGTCGGCGACGGCCCGCAGGTCGAGCGCCGGGGCGTCCTCCTCGTAGGGGACGCCGAACCCGCCGCCGACGTCGACGTACTCGAGGTCGAGGGGAGCGGCCCCCTCGGCGTCCGGGTCGGTCAGCTCGCGCGCCAGGTCGCCCATGCGCGCGACCAGTTCGCGGTGGCTGTCGAGCTGGTCCGGGTCGATCCCGGAGCCCGCGTGGGCGTGGACCCCGACCGCGTCGAAGCGCTCGGCCGCGTCCCGCGTCACCTCTGCGGCGCGGTCGTACGGGACCCCGAACTTCGCGGCCCCGCCGGTGGTGACCTTCTCGTGGTGGCCCGCGCCGACGCCGGGGTTCACGCGGACGCAGACCCGGCCGTCGTACCCGCGCTCCGCGAGTCGGTCGAGGGTGTCGACCGCGCCGACCGTGACGGTGAGGTCCGGGTCGGCCTCCGCGACGCCGGCGACGTAGTCGAGGTCGCGAGCGGGGGGGTTGACCGCGGTGTAGTGGAGCCGGGAGCCGTCGAAGCCCGCCGCGAGCGCGCGGTCGACCTCGCCCGCCGAGGCGCACTCGGCGTCGAGGCCGGCGTCGCGAACGGTCTCCAAGACGGCCTGGCCCGTGTGCGCCTTGACGGCGTACCGCACGTCCGCGTCGGGGAACGCCGCGAGCAGGCGCTCGCAGTTCTCGCGGACCCGGTCGAGGTCCTGGACGTACAGGGCCGTCCCGTGGGCGTCGGCTAGTCCGCGGAGGCGCCCGGCGTCCCAGTCGCTCACGCGGCGGACCGGGGGGTTGTCGCCGTCCGCCTCGTCGGTCGCTCCCGCGGCCGCCTCGGCGTCGCTCATTCGCGGAGCGCGTCCTCCCGCTGCGTCGCCTCCAGCGTCTCCTCCTCGACGTGCGTCGCCACGACCGCGGGCTTGTACGCCCCGCCCTCGAACAGGTCATGGTCGCCGACGGACGACTCCACCATCCGGGTGAACGCCCGTCGCTCGGCCGGGAGGTGCCCGTAGATGACCTCCTCCTCGACGAGGTCGTAGACGGGGATTCGGGGGGTCAGCAGGGTGTTCTCGCCGACGACCGTGTTCTCGCCGACGCGGAACCCCGAGGTGACCCGACAGCCCGCACCGAGGGAGACACCGTCCTCGATGATTACGGGCGCGTCCTCGACGGGCTCGAGGACGCCACCGATCAGAGTGTTGGCGCCGAGCTTGACGTTCTCGCCGAGCTGCGCGCAGGAGCCGACGGTGTCACAGGAGTCGACGAGCGTGCCGTCGCCGACGTACGCCCCCATGTTGACGAACGAGGGGCTCATCATGATACAGTCGCTGCCGAGGTACGCCCCGCGGCGGATCGCGGTCCCGTCCGGCGTGTTCCGCGTGCCCCGCTCGGCGAGGTCGGCGGTGTCGCGCAGCGGGAGCACGTCGTGGTAGGTGACGCCGCCGTACTCGCGGGGCTCCGTCTCGCGCAGGCCGAAGTTGAGCAGGATCCCCCGCTTGACCCACTCGTTGGCCTCCCACGAGGTCACGTCGTCGCCGCTCTTCTCTGCGGCGCGGACCTCGCCGGCCTCCAGGGCGGCGAGGAACTCGTCGACGACGGCCGCGTCCTCGTCGGTCGCGTCCGCAGCGGTCAGCCCGTCCTGATAGCGGTCCCACAGATCGGAAACGTCGGCTTCGAGGCTCATTGGATGGTGTATGGATGAGTAGCGGTATTTACTCGTCGAAGTAAGTATGTCTCGTCGTTATTCATCGGCGGCCCCGGCGTCCAGCACGTCGCCGAACCCGTACCAGCCCGGGTCGCGCTCGGCGAGCCACTCGGCGGCGTCGAGCGCGCCCTCGGCGAACACCCCGCGGTCGCCGGCGCGGTGCGTGAGTTCGAGCGTCTCGCGGTTCCCGGCCAGCAGGACCTCGTGTTCGCCGGTCACGTCCCCAGCACGGCGGGCGTGGACGCCGATCTCTCCGGACTCGCGCGGCGCGTCGCCCTCGCGGCCGTGGACGCGCTCGTCGAGGTCCTCGCGAACGCCCTCCACGTCGTCGAGGATCGACTTCGCGGTGCCGGAGGGGGCGTCGCGCTTCGCGTTGTGGTGCGTCTCGGTCAGCTCGACGTCGTAGCCCGGCAGCGCCGCGGCCGCCTCGCGGACCGCCCGGCGGAGCGCCGCGACGCCCCGCGCGAAGTTCGACGCCTTGAGGACGGGCACAGCTTCGCTCGCGGCGCGGATGTCGTCGATCTGCGCGTCCCCGAACCCGGTCGTCCCGGTGACGAGGGGGACGCCGGCGTCGGCGCAGGCCGCGGCGTACGCGACCGCCGAGTCGGGGCCGGTGAAGTCGACGAGGGCGTCCGGGGCCTCGCTCGCGAGCAGGTCGTCGAGGCGGTCGGCGTCCCCGACCGCGACGCCCGCGACCGGGTCGGTCTCGGTCCGGTTGACGGCGACCGCGACCGTGACGCCCTCCCGGGCGGCAGCGGCCTCGATCACCTCGCGGCCCATGCGACCGCCGGCGCCCGTCACGGCGATTGACAGGGGGTCGGCGCTCATTCGGCGCCCCCGGTCCCGACGGGAGCGACGGCCGTCGGGTCGATCGTCCCCGGCGCGCGCTCGTCGTACGCGGCCAGCAGGTCTCGGAGCGCCTCCCGGCGTCCCTCGGAGAGCCGCGAGAGGGGCGAGCGGACGCGGGGGGCGCCGCGTCCGCGGAGGTACATCGCCTCCTTCACCGGGATCGGGTTCGTCTCGGCGAACAGCTCGCGGACGAGCGGCGACAGCTCGTGGTGGAGCGTCCGCGCGCGGTCGTAGTCGCCGGAGAGCGCGGCGCCGACCATCGCGCAGGTCCGTTCGGGTTCAACGTTGGCGACCACGCTGATCGTCCCGGTGCCGCCGACCGAGAGGACGGGGAGCGTGAGCCCGTCGTCGCCCGACAGCACCGCGAACGCCTCGTCGCGGGTCCGCTCGATCACCTCGCTGATCAGGTTGAGGTCGCCGGAGGCCGCCTTGTAGCCGCGGATGTTCGGGTGTGCTGCCAGCTCGACGGTGACATCGGCCGGGATCGACCGGCCCGTGCGGCTCGGGACGTTGTAGACGATCTGCGGGAGGTCGACCGCGTCCGCGATGGTCCGGTAGTGGTCGAGGAAGCCCTGCGGTTCGGGCATGTTGTAGTACGGCGAGATGAGCAGCAGGCCGTCGGCGCCCGCGTCGGCCGCGCGCCGCGACAGCGACAGCGCCTCCTCGGTGTTGTTCGAGCCGGTACCCGCGATCACGGGGATGTCGTCGAGCGCGTCGCGGACCGTCTCGATCACCGCGACGTGTTCGTCGTGGCTCATCGTCGCCGACTCGCCCGTCGAGCCGACCGGGACGACGCCGTCGACGCCGGCGCGTTCGAGGTACCGGGCGTTCGCCGCGAGCTGGTCGTGGTCGACCGCGTCGTCCTCGGTGAACGGGGTCGTCATCGCCGGGTAGACGCCCTCGAAGGGCGCGTCGGTCGCCTGGCTGTCCGTCTGCGTCGCGTAGGGTGTCGTGGTGGTCGTGTCTGTCATGGGGTGCTGCGGTGGGTCCGGATCGGTAAGCGGGCCGGTGCGCGCGGGTCGGGGGTCGTCCGGGACGGGGTCGCCACTCCCGCCGGCGGACGGATCACGCGCGTTTTTTCGAGAAGAGCCGCGTCGCTGACGCCGACTGCGGACCGCACGCGGACGCGGATCGGGTCACACCGGTATATGGACCGGTCGCGCGCTTATACGTTGTGCCTCGCGCCGAAACTGCCGCCGCGGCCGGTTGGCCGCCCGCTCTCCGCGGTTCCCGCCTCGGCGGCCGCCGCGTCCGGGAGCGTGCGAGGCGGGGGACACGGCCGATCCGGTCGTCGTTACGGGGCCGAGCGTCACCGCGGGGCCGCGCGTCTCGCACATTTATCCCGGCCGGGACACTCTGAGAGAGGCATGAGCGACCCCACCGACGACGACCCAGAGCCCACCGACGACGGCCCAGAGCCCACCGACGACGGCCCAGAGCCCACCGACGGCGACGACGCCCGCGACCCGACCGCGGAGGACGCGCCCGCAGCGCGCGAGGAGATAGACGCCGACACCGACGCTACGCGTCACGAGTACGACCCGGACGCCGAGCACGCGTTCCCGGACGGGCGGCTCAACGAGGTCCTCGACCGGCTCGAATCCGACGAAGAGGTCCTCACCTACCTGGAGGCGCAGAACGTCAACCCGGTCGCCCGGAAGGGGTACAACGACCACGGCGCCAAACACGTCGAGATCGTGCGCGACCGCGCCCTCCGGCTGTACGACCTGCTCAAGTCAGGCGGCGTCGGGTTCAACGGCGCGCGCCAGCAGGGGCTCGACGAGGCCGACGAGCCGGTGATCGTCGCGCTCGCGGCGACCCTCCATGACATCGGCCACGTCGTCCACCGCCACGACCACCCCTACTACTCGATCCCGCTGGCGGCGGACCTGCTGGACGACCTCCTCCCCTCCTTCTACGGCGTCGCCGATCGGGTCCGCGTGAAGGCGGAGGTGCTCCACGCGATCCTCTGTCACCACACCGAGGAACAGCCGCTCACGCTGGAGGCGGGCGTCGTCCGGATCGCCGACGGCCTCGACATGGAACGCGGGCGCTCGCGTGTCCCCTACGAGGAGGGCGGCCGCGGGATCAACACCGTCTCCTCGCAGGCGATCGAGCGCGTCTCGCTGCGCCAGGGCGACGAAACGCCCGTTCAGGTCGTGATCCGGATGAACAACGCCGCCGGCGTCTACCAGGTCGACTCGCTGCTGAAGGCGAAGATGGAGGGGTCGCTGCTGGAAGACCGGGTCCAGACGATTGCGATCAACACCCACAGCGACGGGCAGGACGGCAACGGCTCGATCGTGGACAAGATCGAGCTCTGACGGGGCCGCGGAGCACGCGGGGAAACGTTTCACGGGCTGCGGGGAGACCGCTTCAGATCCTCCGTGCGGAGACCGCTTCAGGGCCCGCGGAGCGTGTCGCCCGCGCCGTTCCGGTGTGACGCGCCGTCGACGACGCTCGTCGCCGCGACGGTCGTCGTCCGCGCGAGGCGGGCGGGCGTGAGCCCGCCGCACAGCTGGCTCCCCTCGGCGGCCCCGCCGCCCAGCACGGGCGCCGCCTCGAACCCGTTCGAGCGCGCCCCCGTCGCCGCGATCCCCGGCTGGTTGACGACGAGGCGCCCGGGAGCGAGCCGCGCCGCGGCCCGGCGGGCGCGGCGCTGCTGAGTGGTGTGGACCGCCGCCGCGTGAGGGGACCCGAGGTCGGCGGCGAGCCCGAGCGCGGCGTCGAACCCGTCGCGGCCGTGGACCGCAATCGCGGGGATCCCGGGCAGCGTCGCGAGCGGGTCGTCGGCGCTGTCGGGCGTCACGATCAGGAAGGAGGTCTGACGCGCCGCGTTCGGGAGGCCGAGCGCGGCCGCCAGCCGCCGCGGCGACTTCCCGCGCGGGTCCGAACCTGCGGCGCGTGCCTCGCTCTCGCCGCCCTCCGAGTCGCCGAGGAGCGCGCGGAGGCGGTCGCGCTCGGCCGCGTCGAGGACGTACCCCCCCTCGTCTTCGAGGGCGGCGCACAGCGGGTCGACCGCCGGCGACACGGTGACGACCGCGGCGTCGCCCGCGGGGTGAGCCCCGAAGTCGTACGTCGCGCCGACCGCGACCCGCGCCGCCACGGCCGGGGCCGGGACCGACCCGTCGGCGACGGCGACGACGCCGTCGGCGCTCGCGGCGACGTTCGGCGTCCCGCAGCGCTGTCCCGCGGCGACGGTGGTCTCGGAGCCGGCAGCGACGACGAAGTCGGCGCGCTCGAACAGCGCGTCCGTCTCGGGCTTCGAGGGCGGCGCCGGGAGCATCGAGACCGCGTCCGTCGGCGCGCCGGCGTCGGCGAGCGCGCGACTGACGGTCTCGACGACCGCGTCGCACGTCTCGACCGCCGACGGCGACGGCGCGAGGACGACCGCGTTCCGCGCGGCGAGCCCGTACAGCGAGAGGACCGCGGGGACCACGACCGGGTGCGTGGCGGGGACCGCCGCGCCGACGACGCCGAGCGGCCCGGCGACCGTCACCGTCCCCGCCGCGCCGTCGCGGTCGACCACGCCGGCGGTCGGCGCGTCTCGGACCGACCGCCGGGCGGCGTCGATCTCGGTCGCGACCTTCTCCGCCTTCGTCCCCGGGTGCCCCCGCCCCGTCTCGTTGGCCGCCGACCGCGCGAGCCGGCTGATCGTCTCTCCGTCCGCCAAGCGCTCGCCGACGGACCGCACGAGGGCGGCGGCGTCGTCGGGGTCCCACGCGGCCAGTTCGTTCGCCGCCGTCCGCGCCGCGGCGACGGTTCGCTCTGCGCGCCGCGACGAGTCCGAGGCCGCCGCGTCGGGTCCGCCGGCCGCCGCCCTCGCTTCCTCCGGGCCGGTCGCGCTCGGACCGTCGCGTCCATGCGTCGCCGGTCCGTCGCTCCCGTCCTTCGACGCCTCGGCGGGGTCGGTCGGTTCCGTCCCGTCGGGCGTCTCCGCGCCCGGGCCGTCGCTCCCGTCCTTCGACGCCTCGGCGGGGTCGGTCGGTTCCGTCCCGTCGGGCGTCTCCACGCCCGGGCCGTCGCTCCCGCTCGTCCGATCCCCACTCATGGGTACCACTGCGCCGGTGTCCGGCTTATTCTCACCCCGTGAAACACTGTGTCACCGCGCGGGCCAAGTCGTCATCGAAGAAACAGTTATGTCGGTGGGGACGGTGCGGGGGGACGTATGACCGAGCCGTCGGAGCTCGCGGGCGTCGTCGAGCGTCGCCTCGACTTCCTCGAACGGCTCGCCGCGGAGCCGCTGCGGAAGCACGAGCTCGTCGACGCGCTCGGCCACTCCCGGTCGACGGTGAACCGCGCGATAGACGAGCTGGAGGCGGCCGGGCTCGTCGCCGGCGAGACCGACGGCTACCTGACGACGCTCTCGGGCCGCCTCCTCGCGGAACAGTACCGCGAGTTCCTGACGGCCGCGGCCGACCTCGCGGCCGCGGGCGACGTGCTCGACCCCCTCGGCGCGGATGTCGGCGTCGACCCCGCGGTCCTCCGGAAGGCCGAGACGCACCGGGCCGCAGCGCCGGACCCGTACCGACCGCTGGAGGCCCTCGACGACGCGCTCGCCGACGCCGACTCGGTCGCCGCCGCGCTGCCCGCGTTCCCCTACCCGCGGGTGGCGGAGCGGCTCCGGCGCGCGGCCGTCGGCGGCGGCTCCGTCGATCTGGCGCTGGCGGATCGGGTGTACCGCCACGCGACCGAGCGGTTCGCGGACGACCTCGGTACCGTCGCGAACCGGGACGACTGTCGGATCGCCGCCGTCGACGCCGTCGACGCGGGGGTCGTCGCGGCCGACGACACCGCGCTGCTCCTCGTCTTCGACGACGGCGCGCTCCACGGCGTGACGGCGTCGACCGAGCCAGAGGCGGTCGCGTGGGCGGAGACCGAGGTGCGCGGGCTGATCGAGCGGGGCCGCGACACGACCGAAGCGCTCGCGGCGACCGGGCGCGCGGCGGGGAAGCGGACCGGAGGCGGCCGGTCCGAGGACGACCGGCCCGGAGGCGGCCGGCTCGGCGGCGACGGCTCGCGTGACTCGCGCCGCTCGTCCGACGGCGGCCTCTTGGGGCGCGGGTATCCGAACGACGAGGGGGCCGGATCGCTCTCGGCGCAGGGGTTCCGCGCGGTCGACGAGGACCGCCTCGCCGGCGATCCGAACCCGTGCGGCCCGCTGCGGGCCACGGCGTCGTTCCCCGAGGTCGACGCGGGACACGTCCTCGAGAGGAGCGTCGCGTGCGACGGCGAGCGGCGCGAGCTCGCGGGGGCACTCGTCGAGGGGCTCGCCGGGGGGACCGACCACGCCCTGGTCGGGCCGCCGGGAAGCGGCAAGAGCACCGTCTGCCGGAGCGTCGCGGTCGAGTGGTACCGGTCGGGACGCGGCCCGGTGACGTACCGGACAAGCGACGGGGGCGACCCGTTCACCGCGACGGACCGCCTGCGCGAACGCGTCACCGGGGGGGACGGACACCACCTCGTCGTCGTCGAGGACGCCGTCGACCCGGGGGCCGCGGAAGCGATCACCGTCGCCCGCCAACTGGCCGACTGCGGCGACGTGTCGTTCCTGTTCGACGCGCGCGAGGAGCCGTACGACGACCTCGACGGGCTCCCGCTGTCGCCCGCTGACCTCCGCTACCGGCGGGCGATCGAGACCGTTCGGATGCCCCGACTCGACGAGCGCGAGGTGGAGCGGTTCGTCCGCCACGTCGCCGACCGCACCGGAACCGCGCCGGCGGCCGACCCGAGCTCGCTGCTTGACGACGTGCGCGGCGACGACGACGAGCGCGTGGGGGAGCTGCTCGCGCTCGGCCACCGCCTCGTCCGCGCGGTCCGAGGCGGGACCGTTCGGTCGGAAGAGGCGGACGGGAACGCCGGCGAGGCGTCGCCGGAGAATGAAGCGGGCGGCGCCGCGCCCGCGTCGGGGTTGGAGCGGGCGGTCGCGGAGGCGGTGCGCGAGGTCAGGAACCGCCCGCCGCCGACCGCGGACGTCGCGGTGCTGGTGAACCTCCTCAACGTCGCCGGCGCGAGCGACCTCCGGACGCTGGCGTACGCGCTCGTCGACGATCGCGAGGGGGCGACCGGGGGCGGAACCGACGGCGAGCCGTCGCCGACCGTCGACGGGGTCCGACGGGCGCTCGACCGCCTCGCGGGGACGGTCCTCGTCCGGGCGGGCGACGGGGAGTACCGCGCGGTCCACGACGAGTGGTCGGTGCTGTTCTTGGAGCGGCTCGTCGACCGCGAGCCGGAGCCGGTCGTCGCCAGACGCGTGGGCCGGGTCGTCTCGCGGCTGCTCGCGCTCGCGGACGACCCGGCGCGTCGGTCCCGCGTCCGGCGGGCCGTCGGCGGGGAGGCGCCGGCAATAGACCGGATCGAGCGCGACCCGAGCGCGTGGGCGGCGGCGACCGTCCGGTCGGTGTACGGCGTCGGACGGCGGTACCCGCGGCTCGCCGCGCTGTACGGTCGCGTCCGCTACGCGTGGATCGACCTCCCGGACGCGTGCCCCGACGACCTGCGCGACCGGCCGCCGGAGTGGGTCGCGCGGATGTACATCGACGCCGGCGACCTCGACGGCGCCGCGGCGGCGCTGGACGCGTGGCGGCCGACCGGCGAGGCGGGGGCGGCCGAGCGCCAGCGGGGGTACGGCGACGTCGCCCGTCGGCGGGGCGAGTACGACGCGGCGCGGGAGCGGTTCCGGCGGGCCGAGGAGCTGTTCGCCGCCGCGGGCGATCGGACCGGGCTCGCGTCGGCGGTCCGCGGGCGGGCGCAGGCGGCGCACTTCGACGGCGACTACGAGGCCGCGTACGAGGCGGCGTCGCGGGCGTGCGCCATCGCCGCGCGGACCGGCGACCCGATCGCGAAGGCGAAGGCGATGACGGACGCCGGCAACGCCCTCGACGCCCTCGACGGGTCCGACGCGGTCCTCGAGCACTACCGGGTCGCCGGCGACCTGTTCCGCGCCCACGACGACACCCACGGCGAGGCGAACGTCCGGGCGAACCTCGCGGTCGCGCTGCGGCGGCGGGGGGACCTCGACGCCGCCGAGCGGACCGCGCGCCGCGCGCTGGACGGCTACCGGACGGCGGGGGACGAACATCGAGAGGCGATTTCGCAGTTGAATCTCTCCGCGATCGCGGAGCAGCGCGGCACCGTCGGCGAGGCGGTCGCTCGCGCGGCGGAGGCCCGGGCGATCGCCGAGCGGATCGGCTCCGACATGTGCGAGGCGCTCGCGTTGAGCCACCTCGGCAGCGCGGCGCACCTCGCCCGCGACTTCGACCGGGCGGAGCGGTTCCTGAGGACTGCCTTGGACCGCTTCGACGCGCTCGACGCCGACGCCCGGCGCGCGATGGTGACCGCGATCCTCGCGGAGGTGGCGGTCGACCGCGGCGATCCGGGCGCGGCCGAGCGGCGGGTCGAACGGGCCGCGGCGCTGCTCGACGACCACGCGGGCCGCAAGCGGCTGGCCGAGACGGACCGGATCCGCGGGCGGGCGGCGCTGGCTCGCGGCGACGCCGACGCCGCGGCGACGGCGCTTGAATCCGCGGTCGAGTCGGCCCGGGAGGGGGGGTTCGCGCAGGCCGAGGCGAAGGCGCTCGCGTCGCTGGGCGCGGCGGCGGCCGAGCGCGGCGACGCCGAGGCGGCGGCGGGTCGGCTGACGGCGGCGCTCGACCTCGGCCGGCGGGTCGAGGACGCGCGGGCGGTCGCGTCGGCGGGCGATCGGCTCGCCGACCTGCTCGCGGGGAACGACGCCGGACCGGAACCGATCGACCGCGAGGCGCTTCGGGCGGCGCTCCGCGAGGCGCCGCCGGAGGCGGTCCCGCCGGATTCGGCCGCGGACCCGGCGGCGTACCGGGAGATAGCCGAGCGCTGGCGCGTCGACGGCGACGGGGTCGCCGCGTCGTACCCCGCGCTCGGCTGAGGGGTCGGCCCGGCGGCTTCGGGCGCTGTCGCAACCGCTTTCAGCGCGCGCTGAGAACGGCGGCCATGACCGACGCCGACACGCTCGCGGACCTCCGGACCGCGGCCGACTACCAGTTCGGGGCCGACGCGGGCGAGGCCCTGTTCCCGCCGGACGCCCCGCTCACGGTGCGCCGGTCGAGCGGCGGCCGCCCGCGGCAGGTGATCGACGGCGACGTCGACGACACCCCCGGCAGCAGCGAGGGCGACCGACTCGTCTCGTACGGCACCGACGGCCGGTTTACGCTCGGGCTCGCCGGCGGGAAGCGGATCGCCGACGCGTTCCCCGAACCGCGACACCGGATGGTCGTCGGCGAGGAGAGCGAGCCGTTCGTGCGCGAGGGGCGCAACGCGTTCGCGAAGTTCGTCACCGCGGCCGACGACGGGATCCGCCCCGGCGACGAGGTGCTCGTCGTCGACGAAACCGGAGCGATCTTCGGGGTCGGCCGCGCCGAACTCTCCGGCGCGGAGGCCGAGCAGCTCGGCTCCGGCGTCGCCGTGAAGACGCGCGACGGGAACCCCGCTGACGGCGACTGACGGATGTGTACGCCGGCGCGTGCCTGCGAGCGGCCGCGCCACCGGCGGCCGCGAGACAGCACGCGCGAGGGACGCGGTGAGCGCTCGGAGAGCGCGAACCGCGAGGCTGGGGAGGCGCGAGGTGCGGGGCGGTCGCGGTCGGGCGGGACTCGAAGGG